>NZ_SMKR01000030.1 GCF_004348725.1 Kribbella turkmenica | reverse complement strand
ACACCAGCGAGCACCGCGCGAGTTCGAGGAAGCGGCCGGCTAGGACTTGGCCGAGGCGGGGGTGCGCAGCCGACGGCGCGTCCCGGGCGCACTCGCCGGGCTCGCCAGCCCCAAGGCACCCAGGAACTGCTCCAACGTGAACGTCGCCATCCCGAGCGCCACCGCGTTGCCCGGCACCCGCGACGCCTCCACGGTCAACCCCGGCTGCGACCCCGGCAGCACGTGCTCCGGCAGCTCAGCCCGAACGGCGGGAAGCAGCCACTCGGCCAGCGCCTCGGTCGTCCACCCGGTCAACGTGACATGTGAGATGTTCAGCAGATTGATCAGGTCGCCGAGCCCGGCCGCGAGATAGTGCGAGGTACGCCGGGCAAGCTCGAGCAGCGCCGGGTCGTCGGCCGCCAGGCCCTCCGCGACCGCGTCGACGAAGCCCCGCTGCAACGGCTGCCGCAGCGCCGGGTGGTCCGGGTCGATCTCCGCCAGCGACATCTCCAGACCGTGCACCCCGAGGTACGCCTCGACACAGCCGCGCCGGCCGCACCGGCACTGCCGGCCGTCCAACTGCAGGAGCGTGTGACCCCACTCACCCGCGTTGTTGGCCGCGCCACGCAGCAGCGAGCCGTCGATCGCGATCCCCGCGCCGACGCCGGTGCCGAGGTTGACGACGGCCATCGTCTTGGTCTCCCGGCCGACCCCGAACCACATCTCCGAGAGCGCGACCGCCTTGAGCGGGTTGTCGACGTACACGGGCATGCTGAGGCGTTCCTCGAGGAGTTCCTCGATCTTGACGTCGTGCCAGTCCCAGTTCGGCGCGAACACCGAGACACCGGCGTCCGGCCGGACCTGCCCCGGCATGCTCACGCCGGCACCGATGATCTGGTCGCGCCGGGTGCCGCTGGCCGCGACCGCCGCCTCGACCGCGCGGACGATGCCGCCGACGACGTACGCCTGGTCGTTCTCGTGCTCGTCGAGGGCGACCTCGCTCTGCCCGAGCGGGCCGAGGGTGACGTCGTACACGGTCGCGTCGACGTACGTCTCGGCCACGTCGATGCCGAGGATCCGGCCACGGTCGGGGTCGATGCTGAGCCGTTCGTACGGGCGGCCGACGGTGTTCTGCTCGACCGTCGCGATCCGCAGCACGCCCTCGGCCAGGAACTGGGTGACCAGCGTGGCCACGGTCGCCGTGCTCAGCCCGGTGTGCTTCGCGATCTCCTGCCGGGTCGACGGACCGAGCGAGAACAGCGCGTGCAGCACCTCGAACCGGCTCTCGTTGCGCAGATCACGAGACGTCTGCCTCGGCAACCTCTCCCCCTCAGTTCGGTGACTCGACCCTCAGCCTTCGCAGCTCGGGAGCGGCCGGACCGTCGACGGCCCGGACCAGCAGCGTCAGCCCGGACCATCCCGGCGGAATCCAGAGTACGTCGGGATCGCCGCCGGAGAACGCTGGACGCCCGCCGAGCCAGACCCGGCCGACACACTCCCCGGAAGCCCAGCCGGTGACCCGCACCTGCGTGCCCTCGGGCCGGACAACCGATCCATTCTGCAACGTTGGAAGCGGTACGTCGAGCCAGACCTCCTCCCCCGGTCGCAAAGTCAGCGGCAACGAGATCTCCGTCGTCGCGGACGCCTTCTGCTGAGCGAAGGTGGTGAGCAACTCGTCGTCCTGGACAGCGCACGTCCAGTCGGTCACCGGCCGCAAGGTCAGCAACTCGGCGCCGAGACCACCTCCACTCGGGTTGTGCGGCACCGTCACCGAGACCTGCTTGGTCCCCGCGGGCAGCAGCACCCAAGGATCCTCGGCGTGCACCGTGGTGGGCTCACCGTCCCCGACCGTCACGCTGACCGGCTCCCGGACGCCCGTCAGGTGCAACGCGGTCGTCGCGGTCGAGTCGATTCGGCGGCTGTACGTCACCGGCGTACCGACGCGGGTGCTGCTCCAACCGGTGAGGCCGCGCAGCGGAGCGGGCTCGCTCGCCCAGTGGCCCTCGACCGTCCACAACGAGGAGATGTCCTCGGCATCGACGACCGACCACAGCGTGCCGAGGCCACGCAGAGCGCCGAGCCCGAGCGCCGGCAGCCGCGCGTCGTCGAAGTTCGCATGGCCCCAGATCTCGGCGGTCGCCTGGATCTCACCCGTGAGCCCGCGAACGTCGATCCGCTCGGTCGCGCCGAAGCCGGCCAGCGTCCGGACCCGGCCGCCGACCGACAGATCGACGATATCGGCCGCGCCCATGAGCAACAACGCGTCGACTCCGGTGAGGTCCGCGGTCGCCGCGTAGGTCCCTCGTCCGCGATAGACACCGAGCGACTCCAATGTTGGCGGGAGCTCATGCGTCCCCGCCGGTTCTTCAGGGGGTACGGCGTCCCGCCGCCGGACAGCCGCCACCTCGAGCGGCTCGGCCTTGTCGGGCGCGACGACACCACGCGGCTCCTCCACGCAGATCGTCACATTGTCGACAATCCGCGTCGTTCCAACCGCGATCTCCGCCCAGGTGTTGCCGATGACAACAGTCACCGGAACCGTCGACGAGAAGGTGAGGGCGTCGTCGGACAGCCCGACGAGATCGGCCGACGCGAGCCTGAGGACGCAGTCGCCCAGCGGCAGGTCCACCGGCATCAGCGGACAGGAGTCCGCAGCGACCGCGACCGAGACACCGTTCACGATCGCCCGGCCGTCGACCGACCCGAGGTTCGGTACGGCGACCAACCGCCCGCCACCGTCGAGCGCCGGGGCCGACGGTGACGCGCTGGTCGGGAAGTCCGCGACAACCTCGACCGTCGAGCCGGAGGTGGCCAGCGCCAATCGTGGTCCGAGCGCCTCGAGGACGCGCGCGAGCACTTGCGCCTCGGCGTACTCCGGCCGCTCGATCCCGGTGGACGACACGTACCCGCCGAAGTCGTAGCCGTGACTCATGAAGTTCCCGGGTTCACCCCAGTTGCCGCTCGACGGCGTGTAGCCGAAATTCCACCCCGACGCCTGCAGGTACGGCGCGATCAACGACGCCCCGCTGGCCACCAAGCGCCGCAACGTCCGGTGCCGCCGGTTCGTCTCGGTGATCAGCAGCGGGAGCCCGCGATCCGCGAGCAGTCCGGCGTACCGCCGTACCTCGGCCTCGATGTGCGGGGAGTCGTCGTTCGGGTAGAAGTTGCACGCAGGTACGACGTTCCGCACGTTGCCGGTAGCACCGAACAGGTCACCCTGACCGGCGCACGCGACCAACGGAACCGTGATGCCGTGGGCGACCACCTGGTCGCTGAGGGCGGTGATGTAGCCGGTGCGGTCCTCGCAGTCGAAGAAGTCCAGCTCGTTCTCCAGCTGCACCATGATCACCGAGCCGCCCGCACCGAGCTGCCGGGCGGCGAGGATCGGCAACACCCGGTCGAACCAGGCGGACACCGCAGCGAGGAATCGCGGCTCGTTCTGCCGGACCCGGAGGTCCGGGTCGAGGCCGAGCCAGGCCGGCAGCGCGCCGCCGTCCCACTCCGAGCAGATGTACGGGCCGGGCCGGGCGATGACGTGCAGTCCGACCTCGTGGGCGAGGTCGAGGAAGGCGGCCACGTCGCGACGGCCCTCGAACGACCAGCGGCCGGGCGCGAGCTCGTGGAAGTTCCACGGCAGGTAGACGTCGATGCAGGTGTAGCCCGACGCCTTGACCTGGTCGAGCCGCTCGCGCCACTGCTCCCGGGGCAGCCGGAAGTAGAACAGCGACGCGCACAGCACGACCTGCGGCCGGCCGTCGATCCGGACACCCCGTACGTCCAGCTCCACCGAACTCATTTGACCCCCGCGCTTCCGCCGCTGATGTCCATCTCGTACAGGTACCGCTGACCCAGGTAGTACACCAGGATCATCGGCAAGGTGAGCAGGATCGACCCGACCATCACCAGGTTCCACGGTGGCGCCTGCAGTGCGGCCGACGTACTGGTGATGTACTGCACGCCGAGCGCGAGCGGCATCTTGGTCTCGTCGTTGAGGTAGATCAACGGGCCCATGAAGTCGCCCCAGGTCGCGGTCAGCGTGAAGATGCCGATCGCGATCAGCACCGGGCTGAGCATCGGCAGCATGATCCGGCGGTAGATGCCGAAGAAGCCCAGCCCGTCGACCATCGCGGCCTCGTCGATCTCACTCGGCAGCCGGGACACGAACTGGCGGACGAGGAACACGTTGAACGCGTTCGAGAAGAAGTTCGGCACGATCAGCGGCAGGTAGGTGTTCACCCAGCCGAGCTCCTTGAACAGGATGAACTGCGGAATCATCGTGATCTGCGCCGGAATCATCATCGTCGCCAGCACGACGATGAACAGGGTGTTCTTGCCCGGCGCCCGCAACCGCGCGAACGCGTAGCCGACCAGCCCGCTGGACAGCACCTGCCCGATCACCGCGCCGGTCGAGATGATCACCGAGTTCAGCAGGAACCGCTGCATCGGCAGGTCCGTGCCGAACACCCGGGTGAAGTTCTCCCAGTGGAACTCGCGCGGGAAGATCGTGAAGGTGTTCGCGTTCACCGTCTGGTCACTGGCCAGTGCGATCGAGACCACGAACACCAGTGGGACACACAGCACCGCGGACACGACGATCAACGTGGCGTACGTGAACGGCGTCGCCCGGAACACCCCCAGGACCCGCTCGCGACTCCGGCCCGGCTCCGACTCAGGCTGCTGATCACGCTGCGGCGGTGCCGCGGCCGACAGGATGGTGGCCATCAGTTCACCTCGGTCTCGTAGAACACCCAGCGCCGGGCGGTGCGGAAGGCGAGGAGCGTGAACACCAGGATCACGGCGAACAACAGCCACGACAGCGCCGACGCGTACCCCATGTGGTAGAAGGAGAACGCCTCGTCGAACAGCATCGGGACCATCATCTGGCTGGCGTTGTTCGGCCCGCCCTTGGTCAGGATGTACACCTGGGAGAACACCTGGAACGCCCCGATCAGCCCCATGATCAGGTTGAAGAAGATGATCGGGGTCAGCTGCGGGACGGTGATGCTCCAGAACTGGCGGACCGACCCGGCGCCGTCCACCTCGGCGGCCTCGTAGAGCTCCCGCGGGATGCCCTTCATGGCTGCCAGCAACAAGACGGTCGCGCCGCCGGCACCCCAGACGGACAGCAGCACCAGCGCGGGTTTCACCCAGATCGCTTCCAGCAGCCACGACGGGCCCGGGATGCCGGCCACCCCGAGCACGTCGTTCAGCGGACCGGACGGCGCCAGTACCATCTTGAAGATCATCGCGGTCGCGACCAGCGGCACCAGCGTCGGCAGGTAGATCAGAGTCCGGAACACCTTGCGGACGCGGACCTGCTTGTTCAGCAGGTTCGCCAGCCAGAGGCCGATCCCGAGCCCCAGCGGGACCGAGATCGCGGCGTAGTAGAACGTGTTCCACAACGCCTTCCAGAACACCGGATCCTCGGTCAGCAGCCGGGTGTAGTTCTCCAGCCCGACGAACTTCGGCGGCGTGAACGAGTCCCAGTCGGTCAGCGAGAAGTAGATCGACGCGACCATCGGGCCGAGCAGGAACACGACGAACCCGATGATCCACGGCGACGCGAACAGGTAGAACCACATCGCCTCGCGGCGTCGCAACCTGGACATCAGCCCGGCTTGACGATGGACTCGAGCCGCTTCTGGATCGCGGTCAGCGCGGTCCGGGCGTCCTGCTTGCCCAGCCAGAAGTCGGCCAGTCCGTCCTCGAACGCCTTCTGCATCTCGTTCCAGGTGGGGATGAACGGCGCCCGGTAGACGAAGTCGCTGGACTCGCCGAACACGTTCATGTTCACCGGCTTGGTCATCCAGGCCGGCTTCAGGAACGCGTCGCTCTTCTGCACCTCGATGTTGGCCGGCACGTCCTGGCCGGTGGCGATGATCTGCTGCTGGGCCTCGGGCGAGGTGAGGAAGTCGATCGCCTTCAGCGCGGCCTCGGGGTTCTTCGCGGTCCGGGAGATCGCCAGGCCGCTGCCGAACGCGGTCACCGCCTGCTCCTTGCCCCTCCACAGCGGCGCGATGTCCCAGTCGATCGCGGACTTCGTCAGGCCGCTGATCCCCCAGAACCCGGTGGTGTTCACCGCGACCTTGCCGTTGGCGAACGCCTGGTCCCCGCCGACGTCCGCGCCCATGTCGGCGTACTGCTTCTGCGTGGGTACGACGCCGTGCTTGAAGATCAGGTCGCCGGACCACTGCAGCGCCTCGATCACCTCGTCGGTGGCGACCGCGGGCCTGCCGCTGTCGTCGATGATCTTGCCGCCGTTCTGGTAGACGAAGCTCCACCACTGCGCCCACCAGCCGGAGCCGGCGTAGCCCCACTGCTTGCCCGGGACGGTCAGCTCCTTGAACGCGCTCAGCGCGTCGTCCCAGGTCCAGTCCGCGGTCGGCGGCTTGATGCCCTTCGCCTCGAACAGCGCCTTGTTGTAGAAGACGATCATCGCGCCGGAGCGGTCCGGGATCGCGTAGACCTTGTCCTGGTACGAGTACAGCTTGCCGATCGAGCCGAATCGCTTCTCCAGGTCCAGCCCGGCCTTCGACGCCAGCTCGTCCAGCGGCTGGATCTGGTTCTTGCTCGAGTACACGTTGACGCTCTCGGCGACCTGCATGATGTCCGGGCCCTTGCCGCCGGCAATCATCGTCTGGACCTTCTGGGCGTACCCGTCGCTCGGGATCAGCTGCAGCGTCACCTTCAGCTCGGGGAATTTCTTCACCAGCAGGTCGATCCGCTTCTGGTACGTCGTCTTGTCGTTCTCCCCGCCCCACACCGTCATCACCAGGCTGGCGGCGGTGGCGTTACCCGACGAAGAACCCTTGTCGTCACTGTCCGACCCGCACGCGGTGAGCGTGATGACACCGGCGGCCAGACCCATCCCGAGAAAACCCCGACGCGAAAGCTGCGTCCCGTCCATCGTGTTCCTCCAAGCCTTGCGAACCCTGCGGAGAGCGCCGTTGGCAGCGCTCGCGGATTCAAGTGGCGGTTAAACTAACCATTGGAATAATCTCTGACAAGGCCTCGTCGCCCAGATGCTCAAACCGTGACCTCCGCGGAGAGTGAGGCGATGCGCCCCGCCATACCACTCAGGTCGAGTCGGTGAACTACCCGGGATGAGGACCACCAGGATGCCGTGGGATTGCTCGGAGGGCACCGGACCGTCGGCCGGGACAGCTGGAACGCGCCGGGACGGAGTCGACCCGGCGCGTGAAGCGGAAGTCGGAGGCCTTCGAAGGTGGCCAGGGACTCGAACGTCGCGTCGAACGGCGGTCGCTTCTCGTCAGTGAAAAGCGGACCGGCCGGCACACACCGGCCGGTCCAGGGTCGACCTACTTGTTGGGCATCTTGTCGTACGCGGCTTGCTGGATCTCGAGATAGCGCTTCAGGCCGAGGCCCTCCAGGCCCTTGACGTAGGCGTCCCAGTCGGACTCGATGTTCTTCGAGCCGGTGATGAACTGCAGTGCGTTCTGCTGCACGTAGTTGTCGAGGTTGGTCTGCAGGGTGGCGACTTCACTGCCGAGCGACGGGTCGATCCAGACCTTCCAGAACGGGTAGATCATCGACTTGTCCTCCTTGCCCTCGTACAGCTTGGTGGCCTCGAACAACCGCCGCTCGTATCCGGGCTGGCTGTAGATGTCGGTCGCGATCGCCTCGGAGTTCCGGAACTTCTCGGTGTTGTTGTACTGCGCCATCGCTCCCCACCCGGAGTTCAGCGGGGTCGCGCCGGGCTTCTGCGGGATCAGCTTGAACACCGGCTTCAGTGACTTGTCGAGCGCGACGTCCCCGGGCTGCGGTTTCGCCCAGCCCTTGCCCTCGCTACCGAACTGCCCGTTGATCTGCCCCTCGTCGGTGAAGATGTAGTCGAGCAGCTTGATCGCCTGGATCTGCTCCTCCGGGGTCGCCTTGTTCGTCAGCACGAACGTCGCCCCCGGCGCACTCGGGAAGTTGTACCCGGTGTGGTTCACGCCCTTCGGTCCGGTCAGCGGCGGTACGGCGTCGTACTGCTTGTCCCGGCCGTCAGGCAGGCCGATGCTGACCGCCTCGCCCAGGTGCAGGACAGTGGCCGAACCGAGGATGACCGCACCGCTGCGGTCGCCCTGCTGCGACAACGCGTCGGGGTTCTGGGTAAAGGCGCCCTTGTCGATCAGGCCTTCCTTGTAGAGCGAGTTCAGGTACGCCAGACCCTCGCGCCAGCCGTCCTTGTTGGCCTGCAGGTCGACCTTGCCGTCGTTCAGGACCAGCGTTGAGTTGTTGTAGCCGCTGGCGCCCTGCGGGTTGTAGATGAAGGCGTTCATGAAGTACGGGATCAGGGCGCTCCGCACGCTCGCGCTGAGCGGGATCTCGTCCGCCTTGCCGTTCCCGTTCGGGTCCTGGGTCTTGAAGGCCCGCAGCACGTTGACCATGTCCTCGGTGGTCTTCGGCTGCTCGAGCCCGAGCTTCTTCAGCCAGGCCGAATTCATCCACAACTTGCCCTGGTACGAGCAGTGGTAGCAATCGACCCACTGCGGCAAGCCGTAGATCTTGCCGTCCGGCGCGGTCGCCATCGCCTTCCACTCCGGCTCCGCGTCGAGGGCCTTCTTGATGTTCGGCGCGTACTGGTCGATCAGCTGGTTCAGCGGTACGACGACGCCCTGGCTGCCCAGCTTGAGCAACTCAGGCGGCGTGAACTGTTCGACCCACGGGATCAGCAGGTACAGGTCCGGGTAGTCACCGCTGGCGAGGGAGATCTGGCGCTTCTCCTTGGCCGGGCCGGCATCGAACGTCGTGGTCTGCCACTTGAAGGTGATGTTGAACTTCTTGTTCATCTTCTGGGTGAACTCGTTCGTGGCCAGATTGGTCTCGGCGCCCTGGGGCGCGAAGACGTCCAGCGTCACCGCCGGGTTGCCGGTCACGGTGGGCAGTGGCTTGCTCTGGTCCGTGGCCGTATCGGATCCGCTGCAGGCGGCGAGACCGAGCGCCAGCACGCAGAGCCCGGCGACCACCGCGGACTTGGTTCTCCTGAGCTGAGTTGTCATGTTGTCCCTCACAGGGGTAGAGATGGTGCGAAGGATCAGCCCTTGACAGCGCCGATCATGATTCCCTTGGTGAAGTAGCGCGCGACGAACGGGTAGATGAGCAGCACCGGCACACTGGCCACGACGATCAGTGAGTACTTGAGCAGATCGGCCAGTTGCTGCCGCTGCAGGACGACGGACGCGTCGATCGCGCCACCGCTGTAGGTGTTGAGAATCAGGATGTTGCGCAGCACCAGCTGGAGCGGGAACAGGTCCGGGTTCTTCAGGTAGATCAGGGCGTCGAAGTACGAGTTCCACTGCATGATCGCGTACATCAGCGCGACCACGGCGATCATCGGCTTGGCCAGTGGAATCACCACCGACCAGAGGAACCGCAGGTCGCCGCAGCCGTCCAGCTGCGACGCCTCCACCAGTTCGTCGGGGATCACGGTGCGGAAGTACGTCCGCGCGATGATCACCTGCCAGACCCCGATGGCCTGCGGGACGATCAGGGCCCACCGGGTGTCCAGCAGTCCGACCTGCTGGACGACCAGGTACGTCGGGATCAACCCGCCGGTGAACAGCATGGTGAACAGGACCAGGCTCATGACCAGGTTCCGGCCGACCAGCGTACGCCGCGACATCGGGTACGCGATCGCGATCGTCATCACCACACTGACGACCGTGCCGACAACCGTGTAGAACAGGGAGTTCACGTAACCCTGGATGATCTGCGGGTTCTCGAACACCGCGCGGTAGCCGCGCAGCGAGAACTCCACCGGCCAGAACACCACCCGGCCCGACGACACCGCCTCCGGACTGCTGAACGAGCTCGCCACGATGTACAGCAACGGCAGCAGCACGACGGCCAGGAACACCGTCAGCAGGAGGTAGACGCAGAACATGAACATCCGGTCCGTGCGGGACTCCCGGATCCGCCGCACTCGCGCCTCCCGGCGCTCGGCCCGCGCGCTCACTCGTGTCCGGGTCGGGCTGTCGGCGCTCATGACCACAATCCGTTTCCGGTGATCCGCTTGGCGACCATGTTGACCCCCAGCAGCAGGACGAGATTGATGACGGAGTTGAACAGCCCGACCGCGGTGGCCAGGCTGAAGTCGGCGTTCAGCAGTCCGGTCTTGTAGACGTAGGTGGCGATGATCTCGGACTCGCTGAGGTTCAGCGGGTTCTGGAAGAGGAACGCCTTCTCGAAGCCGATCGCCATGATGTTGCCCACCGCAAGTACCAGGATGATCACGGCGGTCGGCATGATGCCGGGCAGGTCGACGTGCAGGATCCGCCGCAGCCGGCCGGCGCCGTCGACCTTCGCGGCCTCGTGCAGCGCCGGGTCGATCCCCGCGAGGGCGGCCAGGTAGATGACGGCGGAGTACCCGGTGGTCTGCCAGACGTCGGACCAGACGTAGATGTGCCGGAAGTAGTCCGGGTTGCCGAGGAAGTCGACCGCCGGGACGCCGAAGAACCCGAGGCCCTCGTTGACGATGCCGAGCCGCGGCGACAGTACCAGGATGGTCATCGAGACGACGACCACCGTGGAGATGAAGTACGGCGCGTACGTCACCATCTGGACGGTCTTCTTGAACAGCCCGGTGCGGATCTCGTTCAGCGCGATCGCCAGGATGATCGCGAGCGGGAAGCTGGCGGCGACGGTGTAGACGGACAGCAGGAAGGTGTTCTTGAGCAGCGTCCAGAAGACCGGGTTCTCGAAGAACAGCTCGAAGTTGCGGAAGCCGACCCACTGGCTGCCCCAGATGCCCGCCACCACGTTGTAGTTCTTGAACGCCAGAACGGCGTTCGACATCGGGATGTACTTGAACACCACGAACCAGATCAGCGGCACGACCATCAGGAGGTAGAGGGTCCAGTGCCGGCGCAGACTCCTGCGCAGACCGGTGAGGGTGGTGCGCTCGCGCCGCCGGTGTCGACGCTGCGCGGCCGGTGCTTCGCCGACGGGCGGCGGGATGCGTGTCAGGGTTGCCATCAGACCTCCTCGTCCGGACCGGCGGTCAACTCGAGCTCACCCGCTGGCCGGCTCCGGCGGTCAGCCGGACCGGCATCCGCTCCTCGCCGTACCGGACGATCCGTTCCTGGTCCCGGTCGGCGGTGAGGACCGCCTCGACGCCGTTCGGCGTCCACGCGATGTCGACGACCAGGCCGCCGCGCGCCCGGAGACCGGTGACGCGTCCGCTCGGCCACTCGGCCGGCAGCGCCGGCAGCAGCTCGACCTCGCCGCCGTGGCTCTGCAGCAGCATCTCCGCGATTCCGGCCGTGACACCGAAGTTGCCGTCGATCTGGAACGGCGGATGGGCGCAGAACAGGTTCGGGTAGACGCCGGCGCCACTGCCGACGTGACCGGTGGCCCGGTCGTCAGCCGGCCGCAGGAACGCCCGGACGAGGCGATGCGCGGCGGCCTGGTCGCGGAGGCGGGCGCGCAGGCAGACCTTCCACGCCAGCGACCAACCCGTCGCCTCGTCCCCGCGGAGGTCGAGCGATCGCGCTGCCGCGACGGCCAGGCCGGGTGTGCTGTCCGGCGTGATCGCGTCCGCTGGATGCAGACCGGTCAGGTGGGACATGTGGCGGTGATGCGGATCCTCCTCCTGCAGGTCCGCGGCCCACTCCTGCAACTGCCCGCGGGCACCGATCCGTGGATCGGGAATGCGCTTGCGGGCTGTCGACAGTTCGGCGACGAGCGGGTCGACGACGTCGAGCAGCTCGGCGGACTGCTCGACGTGCAGGAACAGGTCCGAGATGAGCGCGAGGTCCATGGTCGACGATTCGGTGACCGAGGCGGGACGCCCGTCGTCCGCGATGTAGTCGTTCTCCGGCGACGTCGACGGTGCCGTACCGAGACTGCCGTCCGGCATCTCGACCAGCCAGTCCAGACAGAACTCCGCTGCCCGCCGGAGCACCGGCCAGGATTCGCCCAGGAAGGTCAGGTCCTCGGTGAACTCGTAGTGGTCCCACAGATGCCGGACCAGCCACGCGCCGGCGAGTGGCCAGTTCGACCACCGTGGGTCGCCCTCCACCGGAAAGGTCCAGCACCACGTGTCGGCGTTGTGGTGCGCGGTCCACCCGCCGCAGCCGTAGCGTTCGCGGGCGGTACTGCGTCCTGCCTGGGCGAGCTGATCGATAAACCGGAACAGCGGCTCGTGGCACTCGGAGAGGTTGGTCGTCTCCGCCGGCCAGTAGTTCATCTCGGTGTTGATGTTGATCGTGTAGTTCGAGCTCCACGGCGGCCGCAGGATGTCGTTCCAGATCCCCTGCAAAGTGGTGGGCAGGCCGCCTGGCCGCGAGCTCGCGACCATCAGGTAGCGGCCGTAGTTGAAGATCAGCGCTGCCAGGGCCGGGTCCTCGACGTCGACCGCACGCGCCACCCGTACGTCTGTCGGCGGCACGGACTGCTCCGCCGGCCCGGTCAGCTCCAGTGACGCACGCCGGTAGAGCCGCCGGTGATCCTGCTGGTGATCGGCCAGCAGCGCGTCGTACTCGCGGTCGAAGGCCGCGCGCACGACCTGATCCGCGGCAGCCCAGCACTCCTCCGCCGTCCGCGTGGGCGTCACGAACGGACCGTCGTACCCGGTCGCTGACGAGAGGATCAGCGTGATCTCGGTTGCGCCCTCGACAACGAGTTCGGAGTCGGTGGACCTGATCTCGCCGTCACTCGAGGCACGTAACGCGATCGCGGCCGCCATACCCCGGTCCGCGCCGTCGGAGTACCGGATCGGCTCGGGCACGTCGCGGTGGGGCGGCGCGACGTCAGCCGGAGCCTGCAGGAGCAGCCCGAGTCCGCTGTCGACTGCGCGCGGCGTCGACAGCAACTGCGACGTCAGCCGGCATTCGAGCGCCAGGACCGGCTCGCTCGCGGTCATTCGTTGGACCATTACACCGTCCGGCGCGCTGACGAAGACCTCTTGCCGAACCGCCACTCCCCCGACCTCGAACTCCGACGTGGCGATCGCGGCGTCCAGATCGAGCTCCCGGTGATACCGCGTCAGCTCGCCGGCGGCCGGCGTAGTACCGCCGACGCGGGTCTCGAGCAGGAGATCGCCGAGCGGCAGATACGCCTGTGAGTAGCCGGAGTGGAAGCCACATGCGAGCTCATGTGCTCGGCGGATGTCGCCGGCCCTGAGCGCCTCGCGCACAGCCTGCACCGCCTCCGCGCCGGTCGCACCGAGTGGAGTCGACAGCGACCGGGCGGTCTCCGGACCGCCGGACCACAACGTCTCGTCGTTCAGTCCGATCCGGTCCTTGCCGACACCGCCGAAGCACATCGCCCCGAGCCGGCCGTTGCCCAGTGGCAACGCCTCCAGCCAGGTGTCCGCCGGCCGGTCGTAGTACAGCCGCTGGAGACCGGCGCGGTTCGAGCCCACCAGGTTGCCCATCCGAGACTCCTCCGTCGAGCTGACGAGGTATTAATCCCATGATTTTCCGGGATCGTAGCGTCGGTTGGCGGCGTGGTCCATACTGAACGGCATCGAACAGGGGAAAAGATCCCATCTATCGCTGATAGTGAGGGGCTCGCCATGCCACACATCACCTCGGTGGAGGTCATCGACGTCCGCTTCCCGACCTCGCTGACGCAGGACGGATCCGACGCGATGAACCAGGACGGCGACTACTCGGCGGCGTACGTCGTCCTGCACACGGACGACCCGGAGCTCACTGGGTACGGCTTCACCTTCACCATCGGCCGCGGCAACGACCTGTGCGTCGCCGCCGCGGCCCAGCGCGCCGAGCCGCTGATCGGCCGGGACGTCGACGTCCTCTGCGGCGACCTCGGCGGGATCTACCGGGAACTGCAGTCGGACAGCCAGTTGCGCTGGCTCGGCCCGGACAAGGGAGTCGTCCATCTCGCGCTGGCCGCGGTGATGAACGCGCTGTGGGACCTGGCCGCCCGGCGGGCCGGCGTACCCCTGTGGCGGCTGCTGACCGAGATGTCACCCGAACAACTCGTCCAGGCCGCCGACCTGCGCTACCTGACCGACGTGCTGACCCCGGACCAGGCGGTCACCCTGCTGACCCGGCAGGAAGCGGGACGTCACCAACGAATCGCGGAGCTCCGGGCCTCTGGATACCCGTGCTACACCACGTCGGCCGGGTGGCTCGGGTACTCCGACGCCAAGCTGCGCGGGCTCTGCGAAAAGGCCGTTGCCGCAGGCTACAGACATGTCAAGCTCAAGGTAGGCGCCAACCTGGCCGACGACATCCGGCGATGCGGCATCGCCCGCGAGGTCCTCGGCCCGGACGGGCACCTGATGATCGACGCGAACCAGGTCTGGGACGTCCCGCAGGCGATCGAATGGGTCAAGGCGCTGGCGGAGTTCGAGCCGCTGTGGATCGAGGAACCGACCAGTCCCGACGACATCCTCGGCCACGCCGCGATCCGGAAGGCGGTGGCACCCATCGGCGTCGCCACCGGCGAGCACGGGATGAACCGGGTGCTGTTCAAGCAGATGTTCCAGGCCGGCGCCATCGACTACTGCCAGCTCGACGCAGCCCGGCTCGGCAGCGTCAACGAAGTACTCGCGGTCTACCTGCTCGCCGCATGGTTCGACGTTCCGGTCTGCCCGCACGCCGGCGGGGTCGGTCTGTGCGAGCTCGTCCAGCACCTCGCGATCTTCGACTACGTCGCCGTCTCGGGCAGCCTCGACGGCCGGGTCACCGAGTACGTCGACCACCTGCACGAGCACTTCGTCGACCCCTGCGTGATCCGTGACGGTGCGTACGTCCTGCCGACCGCTCCCGGTTACAGTGCCGAGATGCACAGGAAGTCCTTCCAGACCTACCAGTTCCCGGACGGCGCCTACTGGACCTCCCTCGCGGCCGCGGACCGGCTTCCATGACGCCCCCGAAGACGGCCGTGCCGCCGCGCACTCCCGGTGTCTCGCAGACCGACGTCGTGGTGCAGAGCATCCGGCAGATGATCATCGAGGGCCGGCTCCGGCCGGGCGACCGGCTGCCTGTCGAGAAGGACCTCGCGGCCGCCTTCGGCGTCTCGAGGAATCCTTTGCGGGAGGGAGTCCGCGCACTGTCGATGATGGGCGTCCTCGAGACGCGGCAGGGTGACGGCACGTACGTCACCAATCTGGATCCGTCGATGTTGCTGGTGCCGATGGGCTTCGTCGTCGATCTGCACGACGGCCGCGGAACGATCCACCTGCACGCGGTCCGCCGGATCCTCGAGACGGAGGCCGCCGCCGTGGCGGCGCTGCACATCGGCGCTGCGGCACTGGACGCCGCCGCGGAACTGCTGCGCCACAACGAGGCCGAACTGGCCCGCGAGGAACCCAACCACGAGACGGTGATCGAGAACGACATCGCCTTCCACCGCATCGTCGCGGAGGCCTCGAACAACCCGGTGCTGGCCGCGCTGATCGACGCGCTGGGCGGACGAACGATGCGCGACCGGCTGCGCCGCTCCATCTCCCAGCCCGGCGCCGACGAGACTTCGCACCGGGAACACCTCGCCATCCTTGCCGCACTCACCGCCCACCAGCCGGACCGGGCCCGGACCCACATGTCCGCACATCTGTTCACCGTCGAGGACTATCTCCTCGAACGCAGTACGACGAACCCGGCCACGAGTGAGCCGGGCACGAAGTAGCCACTAGTCTTCGGCGCATGCGGAAACTGGGGTGGATCGGCATCGGCTGTTGCGTGCTGGCGTTGGTGGTGAGCGGCTACTTCGTCGTTCGGCTGACGGGCACGATTCCCGGCGCACCGACGCCGGTCGGCAACGGCGCGGTCTCGCTCGACGGGCCGGGGCTGACGATCTTCGCGGCCGAGCGCGGCGCCGGTCAGCCCTGTACGGCGAAGGACGCGAACGGTACGGCGATCACGCTCGAGGAGCCGTCCCGGTCGGAGCAGTGGGACGTCGCCGGTGAGGTCTACTACGTGGTCGCGCACTCGGTGCACGAGATTCCCGCGCAGAGCGTCGAGGTCACCTGCGCCGGGACGAGCACGACGTACTACGCCGGCCGCCGCCACACCGCCGACGTGTTCCTCGGACCGGCGCTGAGTGCCGCCGGTTCGTTCCTCGGCCTGGCCGCGCTCGGTGCTGCTCTGATCGTGGTTGACCAGGCAAGGCGGAAGCGGGCGCTGCGAGGTTGAGCACGGCGCCCGCTGCGGGTCAGCCGCGCCACCAGACCGGCGGACCAGCCTGTGGGCGTTCGTGATGATCGGAGTCAGCGTTGGTGGCGCCCTGGCCGCGGGCGTCGCGATCTACGGTGCGAGCCTCTTCGGCCTTTACCTGGCGGTCTACACCCGGCCGGCCGAGACGGTCGCCCGTCTGCGGGCGGCGGTCGACCACGAGCCGATGGATTGCGGACATCCGTCAATCGAGGCGCGAAGCAGCAGTCGGGCTGGTTGGCTCGGGGTATGCGTACACCGACTACATCCCCGAGCGAGGCGGCCCGGCTGCTGCAGGCCGACCACCAGTTGTTGCGGGACCGGATCGACGGACTGACCGAAGCCGAACTCCGAGCGCCGTACCGGGTGGTGTCCGGGCCTCTCGGGCACTTCTGCGACTCGTTGCACGACCTGACGGCGCACATCCTGATGTGGGACGAGATCACTCTCGCCGTACTCCGCGACGCTGCCGCCGGGCGGGTGCACTGGAGCATCGACCCGCGCTGGGAGACTGCGGACGCGGGCAGTGCGCTCAACGCCGGCGGCGTCGAAGCCGGCCGGCACATCCCGTCTGCCCTGCTCCTGCACCGCTTCCACAGTGTCGCCGACGCGCTCGTCGCCGAGATCCGGCAGTACGACGAGACGTCGTGGCACGACCCGTCGACCGGCGGTGGGTACGACGGCGGCATCGGAGCGCTCGCCGAGTACGCCGCGACCCCGCCCGACGGCACGTTGTTCGGCCACGCCGCCCGGCACCTCAACCCCGCGCAGGTGCCCGCATGACCGTCGTCAGCCGGCCCGCTTTCCAGGCGGAGACCGATGCCGTGCTGGCTCGCTTCGCCGCTGAGCCGGAGGGTCCAGAGCCAGATCCGTACCAGGCGCTGCTGCTCGATCGTGAGGAACTGCCCGACCCCGCGCTGGCGGGGCTCTGCGATCCGGGGACACGACCGAAGGACCTCACCATCGACGGGCGACTCCAGGCGCGCGTCTATCACCCCATCACAGACGCTCCGAGGCCTGTGCTGCTGTGGCTGCACGGCGGTGGCTTCATCGGCGGGGACTTGCGCGACATCGAGGCCGCGACGTCCGGGATCGCTGCCGCGGGCAACGTTATCGTTGTTTCGCTCAACTACCGGCTCGCCCCCGAACACCCTTATCCGGCCGCGCTTCACGACGTCCGCGACACGCTCGGGTGGATCCGCGACCACCGCACGAAGCTCAACGGCGACGGCCGGATCGCGGTCGGTGGCCAGAGTGCCGGAGGTGCGCTCGCAGCCGGCGCGTGTCTGCTCGCGCGAGACGGCGGCGGCGTACTGCCCGACCGGCAGATCCTCTGTTATCCGAGCCTCGATCGCGACCAGGACACCGAGTCCTTCCGGCTCTTCGACGGCACGTTCCTCAGCATCGCGCCCGGTCGCTGGTCGTCGGCGCAGTACTTCCCGGACGGCGAGTTGCCGGCCACCGCCGTGCCGCTGCGGGCCGAGAGCCTGGCGGGACTTCCGCCGGCGCTCGTCCTCGCGGCCGGCCGGGATCCACTGCGGGACGACGCCCGCAACTATGCGGCCCGGCTCGAGGCCGACGGCGTACCGGCGCGGCTGGTCGAATACGCCGACACGATGCACGCGTTCCTCAACTTCCCGGCGGTGCTGTCGGCCGGGCGGCACGCGATCGAGCTGATCGGTTCCGATCTTCGCGAGGCCTTCCCGGAGCCGCCTGCTTGAGGGCCTCGACGAAGGCCGCGGTGGCCGGTGGGTCGGGTGGTTCGCCGTACGTCGCAAGGTAGATGCGGCGTACGGCGCCGATCCTGGTCGCCTGAACGCCGTCCGCCTGGTGCCAGCGCAGCGCCATCCCGGGCATGGTGGCGACACCGAGCCCGTGCGCGACGAACGCCTGCCGGACGGTGATGTCGTCGCTGGTGTAGACCCGGCCGACCTCCAGCCCGATCAGCGCGGCCAACTCGGCGTCGGCCGCGTCGACCCGGCCGATGATCTCGGCCGCCCGGCGCGCGAGCACCTGACCTTCGGGGGTCAGCCGGATCCCCCGGCCGACCTTCTGCACCAGCCGTGCGCCGGTCGCCGCCTCCAACCGCGAGAGGTGGTGGCTGACCGTCGGCTGGGTGTAGTGCAACGCCTGCGCCGCGCCGGTCACGGACCCGTGCGCGGCCACCGCGGCGAGCACGCGGAGCCGGACCAGATCGAGCATGGATCGATGGTATCTATGCGTCCGCGGCCGGATTGGCATTGGACGCATCGAAGGCTGGACGGCAGGCTGCTGGGTGACGAGAGGAGCACTCGGATGACCGGAATCGTTGTCTGGCACATGACCCTGTCGCTCGACGGCTACATCGCCGGACCGGACGACAACCTGAACTGGTACGCGGCAAGCTCCGGGCCTTCCGAGATCGGCGACGAGGTCGCTCGGGCCGCCGGCGCGTTCCTGACCGGCGGGCGGCTGATCACCGAGGACTTCGACTTCGACAGGAGCCGGCCGTACGGCGGTGACTGGGACGGGCGGACGTTCATCTACACCCACAAGGACCCGGCCAGTGCGCCGCATCCGGACCTGACCTACCTGTCCGGCGACATCCGGGACGTGGCCGCCGCCGCCCTGGCCGGCGCCGGCGGGAAGAACCTCATCGTCAGCGGCGGCACCGTTCCCGGCCTCTGCCTCGACGCCGGCCTGGTCGACGAGGTCGTGCTCCACTACGTGCCCGCCCTCCTCGGCGACGGAATCCCCGTCTACCGGAGCCCGGGACTCGCCTACACGCAGCTCGAGCTCCTGCGCACCGAGAGCCTGAACCTGTGGTTCCGCGTGAAGAAGTAGTGCGCTGTCGTGCCGACGGGGTCAGTCCGGGTCGCCGTGGTTGGTGCGCGGGCTGAAGAACTTGGCCGGGTTGCCGGCGGCACGGGCGCCGGAGTCGAGCCACTGGGAGAAGGCGTCGGGGGCCCGGCGTTCGAGCTCGTCCAGGTAGGCGTGGCGGTTGGCGATCACGAGGAGTCGCTGCTCGTCCGTCGTACAACTCTGGAGCTCGGTGAAACTGCGCCGCCAGGCCAGGCAGAGGTCCTCGTCGCTGAGGCTGGTCAGGTCGACCGGCTCGGGAGCCTTCGGGGCGACCGGCTCGGGTGTCGGCGGCGGCTCGGGCTTCGGGTGTTTCCGGCTGTGTCCGGGTTTGCGTTCCCGGTCGGACGTCGGCTGCGTTCGCTTCGGCTGAGGCGGTTGAGGCTTCGGGTCCTCGCAGAGGTTTCCTTCGGCCTCCGGCTCGGATTGTCCGGGCCGGCGTACGCGTTCTCCGAGCTGCGGCCAGAACCAGCCGGCAACGGGTGGTGAGGTGATGGTGAGGAGCACGACCAACCACACCGTCGCCGAACCGATCGCCGAGAAGAACCCGGCGATCGCCACCACGCAGAGACCTGCCCTGACGGCCCACCGCAGGACGTCGCGGACCAGTTCCCTTGCCGGCCGCTCCTGCGCCAGTCCGAGACTGAGGTGGACCGACGACACCAGGGTCCCGCCCATCAGGAACGCGATCACGATCGCTGACCACCCGACGAACACGGAGGCCGTGACGAGGCCGAGCGCGACCAGTACCACCACTGCCGTCCGCCAGCCGCGGCAATACGCGCCCCAACCGCTCTCCGCCATACCTTTCAAGTGCCCACCCATTTCTCTTCCAACCGTCACTCCGCTCGGGTACGGCGTCAAGACGTGGACGTGCAACTTTCCCCCGTGCACTCACCGGGTCCGCTCTGCTGCCGCAACTGCTGACCCGGCCGGGGCCGGACGCGTCGCCGGACTGTACGACGACGCCGAGCGCTTCCGGGCGACGGTCAACCTGGCGCGGCACCGCTTCGGCGAGGGCGAGTACCGGTACATCGACGCGCCGTACCCGGAGGCGGTCGTGCCCCTCCGGCGGGCGCTCGACCCACGATTGTTGCCTAAAGCACGCGATTGGTCCGGGAAACTCGGCCACGACGCCGAAGGAGAACACCGACTCGGCGAAACCTGCGGGCGGTCGGTGGGTAACACAGGTTGTGGGGAGCGTGGACAGGCAATTTCCTGTTCAAGGTGCCGTCGTGGTGGTCACGGCCTCTATGTCGACCGCCTCTGACGGCTCCGGGTTCCCGCCGGACACCTCGATCAGCAGCCGCGGTCCCGGCGAGAAGAGTCAGAACGAGGCACAGATGTCCCAGGCGGACTGGCGGAGGAGGGCTGCGGTTCCGGGAGTCAGGCCCTTGACCGGTACGTCGGTGCCGACGGGGTCTTGTTCGAGCAGGGTGATCAGGAAGACGCAGGCGGCCAGGTAGGTGCCGGCAAGGGCTGGATGGCTGTTGTCCGTGTCGTGCAGGACCGGTTCGTCGTGCGTCGCCAGGAAGCGTTCCCAGACCAGTCCGACCGGGACGAGCGTGGCCCCGAGCTCCGCGGCGCCGGCGGCGTACTCGGTCGTCAGGGCCTGCTGGGTCTCGGGGGCGTTGCGGCGGGCCCACGTCATGTACAGCGCGGTCCGCGCGCCGGCTTCCTTGATCGCGACGTCGAAGTCGCGCGCGCTCTCCCGAAACCGCTCCGGCCCCTTGATCGGCAGTGTGCTCTGTTCCTGCAGTACGACGACGTCAAAGCCGCCGGTCGCCAGCGCCGCGAGCGCCTTCCCGCCGTTGAGGTGCTGCCGCAGCGACGCGCCACCGGCCTGGATCAGCCGGTGCTCGAGCTCGATGCCGCGTGCTCCGGCCAGCCCGGCGAGCAGTCCGGGCAGATTGTTCCGGGCCGTGAAGCTGTTCCCCACAAACAGAATGCGCACGCACCGGACGCTACTAGACTCGAGCGGGTGGACGGACTCCGGATCGTGCCGGTGGGCGACGACGCGACGCTGCTGGACTGGCAGCGGGTGCACAACGAGATCATCCCGACGGCGCCGCTGTCGCTCTACGAGATCCGCGAGCGCGCCGAGCGCAACGTGCTCGAGGTCGCGTACGCCGGTGACGTCCTGGTCGGATGCTCGACGGTCCGGCCGCCGTCGGATGAGACCGCCGCGGCGACAGTGATCGCCCGCGTACTGCCCGAGCACCGGCGACAGGGCCACGGAACGGCGATCTACGAGCGGAGTCTGGCCAAGGGGCGGGAGCTGAGCGGCGCGGGCATCGAGACGCACATCCTCGCGACCAACGAGGACGGCCTGCGGTTCGCCACGGCGCACGGTTTCGTCGAGGTCGAGACCTACCTCCTGCCGGGAGACACCATCCCGTTCATCGAGTTGCGCCTGGAGTCACCGGATTGCCGGTAGCAGCGGGAACGGCGAAGATGCTGGCGTGCGCTTCTCGATCAACATCCCGAACTTCGGTGACTTCGCGGACGCCCGGACCGTCGCGCGGGTGGCGGCCGCAGCCGAGGACGCGGGCTGGGACGGCCTGTTCCTCTGGGACCACGTCGTCCACAGCAAGCGGGAACGGCAGGGTCAGGCGTTCGGCGACCCCTGGATGCTGCTGACCGCGGCCGCGCTCGCGACGTCCCGGATCAAGCTCGGCCCGCTGGTCACGCCGGTCGCCCGGCGGCGGCCGGAGCAGTTGGCCCGGCAGATCGCGACGCTGGACGCGCTGAGTGGCGGACGGGTCGTGTTCGGCGCGGGCCTGGGTGGGCCGATCGACGACGAGTTCGGCAGCTTCGGCGCCGCGACCGACCCGAAGGTGCTGGCCGAGATGCTCGACGAGGGCCTCGACCTGCTGACGCGGTACTGGTCCGGTGAGACGGTTCACCACGACGGGCGGCACTACCGGGTCGACGACGTGACCTTGCTCCCGGCAACGGTTCAGCAGCCCCGGCCGCCGGTCTGGATCGCCGGCTACTGGCCGCGCCGGACGCCGATGCGACGGGCGGCCCGCTGGGACGGCGCCGTACCGCTGTTCCTGACCGCGAACCACGGCGTCGCCCCGCCGGTGGACGACTTCCGCGAGCTGATGGATTACCTCGGCGAGCTGCGCGGCGACCGGAGCACCCCGTACGACGTCGTCGTCGGCGGTATCAGCGACCCGGCGGACTACCGCGGCACCGTCGAGCCGTTGGCCGAAGCCGGCGCCACGTGGTGGGACGAACGCCAACTCCTCAGCGGCGACGACTTCCACCGCCTCGAGCCCGTCCTCCGCCGGATCGAACAGGGCCCGCCCACGCTGTGACGGCGGGACGATCTGAGATCCTGGGCTCATGAGCGAGGAACTGCCGTCCTGTTGCGCGCCGTCACGGCCGGTGCTGGGGATCGAATCCATCCCGCCGCCTGCGCCGGAGCCTGCGGATGGCGTGCACGGGATCGAGCAGATCCGGCTCGACAGCGGCGTGTTCGCGATGGGCGACGGCTCCGGGGACGGCAATCCCGGCGACGGCGAGGTGCCGGTCCACCAGGTGCGGGTGCGGGCGTTCAGCATCGACGCGACCTCGGTGACCAACGCCGACTTCGCGCGGTTCGCCGAGGACACCGGGTACCGGACCGAGGCGGAGATCTTCGGGTTCTCCGCGGTGTTCCACCTGGCCTTGCAGGCGGACCCGAAGGACGTGATGGGGCCGGCGTCCGGGACGCCGTGGTGGGTCGGCGTCCGGGGTGCGGACTGGCGGCACCCGGGCGGTGGCCGGTCCGACCTCGACGGGCTGGACGACCATCCTGTCGTCCACGTCAGCTGGAACGACGCGGTCGCCTACTGCTCGTGGGCCGGGCGGCGGCTGCCGACCGAGGCCGAGTGGGAGTACGCGTCCCGCGGCGGTCTCGAAGGCGCGCGGTATCCGTGGGGCGAGGAGTTGATCGGTGACGACGGCGAGTGGCGCTGCAACATCTGGCAGGGCCTGTTCCCGCAGCGCAACGACCTGGACGACGGCCACCTGACGACCGCGCCGGTGCGGACCTTCGAGCCGAACGGCTACGGCCTCTGGCAGACGGTCGGCAACGTCTGGGAGTGGTGCGCCGACTGGTTCGGCCCGCGGTACTACAAGTTCTCCCCGGGCGAGGACCCGCACGGCCCGTCCCTCGGCGCCGCCCGGGTGATGCGCGGCGGTTCGTACCTGTGCCACGACTCGTACTGCAACCGCTACCGGAACGCCGCCCGGTCGTCGAACACCCCGGAGTCCTCCATGGGGAACGCCGGCTTCCGCACGGTTGCGCTGGTCTCAGGCGACGGCGCGATCTCGACCGGCCGCTGACCGGAGGCCCGGGGTCGTCGCTCCCACGGCGGCCACGACGGCGACGCAGAGGAGGGCTCCGGAGGCCAGGGCGATCAGCGGTGAGGTCGCCTGGGCGAGCAGGCCGCCGCGGAGGTTGCCCAGGTCGGGTCCCGCCTGACCGACGATCTGTTCGGCCGCGGTGACCCGCCCGAGCAGCTCGTTCGGCGTGTGCAGCTGGAGGATCGTGCTGCGGGAGACGACCGAGATCGTGTCCGCGGCGCCGGCGAGAGCGAGAAACCCGAAGGCCGCCCACGGGGTCGGCGAGAACGCGAAACAGGCGAGCGCGATCCCCCACCCGGTGGATCCGGCCAGCATCACCACACCGGGCCGCGGCAGCCGGGTGAACGACCCGGACAGGACGGACGCCGCCACCCCGCCGACCGCGATCGCGGTCAGGAACAGGCCGAGCGTCCGCGGATCGTTGCCGAACCGCTCGGCGTTGATCACCGGGAACAGGCTGACCGGCATCGCCAGCACCGTCGCGGCGAGATCGGTGATCAACGCACCCCGGATCACCGGCGTCGAGACCACGAACGCCAGGCCGTCGGCGATCCCGCGCAGGCCCGGCCGGGCGACGGTCTGGACGTGCATGGCCGGCAGACCGAGGACGCCGTACAGGGCGGCCAGAAAGCTCAGGCAGTCGACGAGGTAGCAGACGCCGACGCCCCACGCGTTCACGATCAACCCTCCGAGGGCCGGACCGATCAGCATCGCGCCCTGGAAGGCGATCCGGTTGAGCACGATCCCGCCGGCGAGCAGCTCCCGGGGCAGCAGTTGCGGGAGCACGGTCCGGGCCACCGGACCGCCCGCGGCCGCGAACGCGGCCTGGGCCGCGACGAGCCCGAGCAGTACGCCGACCGGCACCGGACCGATCACCAGCTGACCGGCCATCAGCCCCGAGACGACCACCTGGCCGCTGACCGTGATCAGGTAGAACCGCCGACGCTCGAACCGGTCGACCGCCGCACCCGCGAACAACCCGAGCACGATCAGCGGCACGGCCTGCGACAACCCGACCGCGCCGGTCCAGGCGGCACTCGACGTCTGGTCCCACACCTGGAACATCACTGCGACGAATGCGAGCTGCCCGCCGAACGTCGACAGCACCTGGCCGGCCCACAGTCGCCGGAACGCCGGGGAGGCGCGCAACGGCTCGAGGTCGATCAGCGCGTGCCGGGCCTTCATCGCTGCTGCTGCTCGAGCTTCTCGGCGATGCGGTCGTGGAAGCTCTTCCGGGCCAGCGCCTCCTCGACGTCGTGGACCACCGTGGTCATCGGGTACGGCAGCTCGGCCTCGAGCTCGGCGATCGCCGCCTCGGTGGCCCGCCACTCGGCGGCCAGCAGCTCGACGATGCCCTTGGCCTTGGCGGTCAGCGTGACCTTCTTGCTCCGGGCGTCGGCCCCCGGCACGGTCCGGACCAGTCCGGCCGTGCGCATCGCCGAGACCTTCTGGCTGAGCGCCGAGTGGGTCCGGCCGACCGACTCGGCCAGCTCGGTGATCGTCATCGGGCCCCTGGCGTGCAGCCGGAGCAGCTCCATCACGAAGCTCGGCTTGAGTCCCTCGACCTGCCGATCGGTGTAGATCCGCGCGATCTCCGCGTCCATCCGCGCCAGCAGGTGATGAAGGCCCCGCCACTGACTCTGCTCGGTAGGATCGTCCATCCGGAAATCATAACAGTACTTATATAAGCTCTGTTGGATCGTCGGGCGGCGGACGGACCGGCGGAACCGCCCAGGGCGGCATGCTGGGACCATGACTGGACTGCTTCGTGCCGTGGACGCGGTGACGGTGCGGGTGCCCGACCTGGACAGCGGGCTCGCGTTCTACCGCGACGCCCTGGGGCACGACCTCGTGTGGCGGAACGACGAGATCGGGCAGGCCGGGTTGCGGTTGCCTGACAGCGGGAGCGAGATCGTGCTGGCGACCGGGCTCGACTACGCACCGAGCTGGCTGGTGAGCTCGGCCGACGACGCCGTCGAGCAGATCGTGGACCGCGGCGGCCGGCTGGTCTCAGCACCGTTCGACATCCCGGTCGGGCGCTGCGCCGTGGTCGAGGACCCGTTCGGCAACGCCCTGGTGGTTCTCGACCTCTCCAGGGGGCGCTATACGACCGACGGCAGTGGCAACGTCACCGGCGTCGATTGATGCTCTGGAGGCATCAGACCGATCGAAAAGATGCATTGGACGGACCTCCGGTGGGCTGGTTGGGTTGCAGCATGGAGAAGCGTGCTTTGGGACGAGTGGGAATCGACGTCAGCCCGGTCGGGTTCGGCTGCTGGGCGATCGGTGGGCCGTTCACCAACACCAGCGGCGAGCCGCTGGGCTGGGGCGAGGTGGACGACGAGGAGTCGGTGCGGGCGATCCGGCGGGCCGTCGACCTCGGGGTGACGTTCTTCGACACCGCCGACGTGTACGGCGCCGGTCACAGCGAACGCGTGCTCGGCAAGGCGCTCGAGGGAATCCGGGACCAGGTGGTCATCGCGACCAAGTGGGGCAACACGTTCGACGAGGCGACCGGCGTGATGCACCACCAGGACCAGTCGGCCGAGTACGTGCGCAAGGCGGTCCAGGCCTCGCTCGAGCGACTCGGAACGGACCACATCGACCTGTACCAACTTCACTTCGACACCAGCAACGAGGTCGCGCTGCCGTTGCGCGAGGCCTGCGAGGATCTCGTCCGGGAGGGCCTGATCCGCAGCTACGCGTGGAGCACCGACACGGCGGCCAGCGCGGAGTTCTTTGCCGAGGGCAAGCACTGCTCGGCCGTGCAGCACGAGGCCAGCGTCCTGCACGACGCACCCGAGTTCTTCGCGCTGTGCGAACGCGCCGACCTGGCCAGCATCAACCGAACACCGTTGGGCATGGGCCTTCTCGGCCGCCGGGACGCGAACCGGCCGGCCACCGGCGCCGACATCCGGACGCTGCCGCCGTCGTGGTTGCGCTACTTCGGCAAGGGCGGCGTCCCCACTGCGCAGTGGTGGGCGAAGGTGACCGCGATCCGCGACGTGCTGGAGAGCGACGGCCGGACGCTCGCCCAGGGAGCGCTCGCCTGGCTGTGGGCCCGCAGTCCGCGGACCGTTCCGATCCCGGGCTTCCGCACGGTCGGGCAGGCGGAGGAGAACGCGCGGGCGATGGAGTTCGGGCCGCTGCGGGACGACCAGATGGCGGAGATCGCCGGGCTGCTCGGACGCTGACGAATCTCCTGCGCACGGCTGGGTACCCGGACGGTGAGCGACCATCGAGAGGGTGAGACACGATGCGACTGATCGTCGACCGCACGACGCGGCGCCGTGGCATCACGGTGAAGGATCACGGGCATCCGTTCCTCAAGTCCGCCGGCCTGACCGTGGCGGGCCTGTGTGCCGGGATGGTGACGGAGTACCTGATGGACCCGGACCGGGGCCGCGCGCGGCGGGCCCGGATCCGGGACCGGTCCGCACATGCAGCCCAGGGGATGAACGGCGGGCTGACCGGCCTGTCCAGGGACATGACGAACCGCGGCCGCGGGATCGCGATGACCGCCCGCTACCGGGTCACCGGGCGGACCGCGGACGACGCCGTTCTGCACGACCGGGTCCGGGCCGAGCTCGGCCGGTGCGTGAGTCATCCGCACGCTGTGCAGGTGCGGGTCGACGCCGGGTCCGTGACGCTGGTCGGCGACGTGCTGGCCGAGGAGGAGAAGACGGCCCGGCACGCGGTCAAGCGGATCCCGGGCGTGAAGAACGTGGATGCCCAGTGGACGGTCCACGAGGAGCCGGGCGACGTACCGACACTGCAGGGCAAGGGCCGCAGCAAGCGTTCCCAGACAACCAGCTGACCCCACCCGAACCAGCCCGGCGCTCTCGCCCCACCGGCGGCGGCGCCGGGCTGTGCCATGTCCGGACACCCCTTGCAACCGGAAATTCGTCAGGTCCGACCTCTTGCCGATTGGTCAGGTTTATCGATATACCTCTGACACCACCCCACCCCCGGGAGCCCTGATGAGGTCAACTGCGCGGTCAGCCGGCCGGCTTGGTGGTGCCGCGCGGGACCAGCACGGCGGGCACGACCACCTCCCGCGGGTCGCCGGTCGGGCCGCCGCTGATCTGGGCGACGAGCGAAGTGGTGATCATGTCGGCCATCTCGTCGTGCCCCGGGTTGACGCTGGACAGCGCCGGGACGAGGAACGGCGCCTCGTCGATGTCGTCGAAGCCGACCACCTGGACGTCGTCCGGCACCCGCAGCCCGGCGTCGGCCAGCGCGCGCAGCGCCCCCATCGCGACCACGTCGGTGAGCGCGAACACGGCGTCGAAGGCGATCCCGCGATCGAGCAGCGACCGGATCGCGTCGTACCCCTCCTGGAGGGTGAACCGGCAGCGGACGGTCAGCTCGGGATCGACGGGTACGCCGGCCTCGGTGTGCGCGAGGGTGTAGCCCTCGGCCCGCAGCGCCGGCATGTTCGCGGTCCACTCGGGATTGCCGCCGAGCATCGCGACCCGCCGGGCCCCCGTCGCGAGCAGGTGCGCGGTCGCCTGCCGGGCGCCGTCGACGTTGTCCATCATCACGTGGTCGAACCGGGACGGCAGCGCCCGCTCGCCGATCATCACCACCGGTGCGTCGGTCCGGATCTGGGTCAGCTCGGCCGGGTCGATGTCGACCACGCTGAGGATCAGGCCGTCGTACATCCGCAGCCGGGAGAAGGCCACCGCGTCCAGCTCCCCCTCGCGGCTGGCGCCGGTGCGTTCCATCACGATCCGCAGCCCGTGCGCCTCGAAGCGGTCGGCGAGCCGGCCGGCCAGCTGGCCGAAGTACGGGCGTTCCAGCTCCGGGACCGCGAGCCCGACCACTCCGGTGCGGCCGGCGCGCAGGTGCCGGGCGGCCAGGTTGACCTGGTAGCCGAGCTCGCTGATCGCCGCCAGCACCCGTTCCCGGGTCGCCGCGCCGACCCGCGGCCGCCCGTTGATGACGTTCGAGACGGTCATCGTGGACACCCCCGCGGACCGCGCCACGTCGGCCATCGTCACCACGGTGGTCTCTCGCTTGGTGCCTTCCCCGCCCCACCGCCCCGAACGCTTCATGAAGCCAACCATAAACACCTCCTGGAGTTGCGATGAGAAAGCGCCGCACCCTGGCCGCACTCGCGGCCCTCACACTCACCCTCCTGCCGGCCGCCTGTGGTGGCACGCCGGGGAGCGGTGGTGACGACAACAAGCTGACGTTCTTCTCCTGGGACGGGGAGGAGACGATGAAACCGGTGATCGCGAAGTTCGAGGAGCAGAACCCCGGGCTCAAGGTCGAGTTCTCCAACGCACCGCCGGTCGCGGAGTACATCTCCACCCTGCAGTCCCGGATCCTCGCCGGTACGGCGGCCGACGTGTTCGTCATCGCGGCCGAGAACAAGACCAACCTGATCAACGGCAAGCACGTGGTCGACCTGAGGGACAAGCCGTTCCTGAAGAACGTGCCGGAGTTCAATCAGGCGACGTACTCCGGTCCGGACGGCGCGGTCTACGGGATGTCGGTCGCGTCCTGGGGTGCCGGGATCCTCTACAACAAGGACCTGCTGGCCAAGGCCGGCGCGACCACGGTGCCGCAGACCTGGGACGAGTTCCTTGCCCTGTGCCACAAGCTCAAGTCGGCCGGCGTCA
Organism: Kribbella turkmenica; assembly: GCF_004348725.1. Classification (GTDB taxonomy): domain Bacteria; phylum Actinomycetota; class Actinomycetes; order Propionibacteriales; family Kribbellaceae; genus Kribbella; species Kribbella turkmenica. The sequence continues at coordinate 23,176 of NZ_SMKR01000030.1, read as the reverse complement.
CGCCGTACCTGGAGTCCGTGCAGGCGATGTCGACACCACTGGCGGCCTTCCTCGGTGCACGGAACGCGGCCGACGGCGGCACGATGGACACCAAGATCTTCGACGGCTCGGCGAAGTTCAAGGACTACTGGGTCGAGCCGCTGACGCAGTGGTCGCGGCTGTGGACCGAGGGCCTGGTGACTCGCGGCGTGGTCGGCCTGACCGGCGACCAGGTCCGCACCGAGTTCGCCACCGGCAAGGCCGCGATGATGGTGGCCGGGCCGTGGGACGTGCCCGGCGTCCGCGAGGCGGCGCCGAAGCTGAAAATCGAGATGGCACCGATCCCCAGGATCGACGGCGGCACGCCCTACCTGGCCGGCGCCGCCAGCCCGGGCTACGCGATCAACACGAAGGCGAAGAACCCGGAGGCGGCGGAGAAGTTCCTGACCTACCTGAACGCGCCCGAGGCGATGGCGCTGTACCAGAAGGCGACCGGCGCGATCACCGTCACCACCGACTTCGAGCCGAAGCTCGACCCGGCGCTCACCCCGATCGTGAAGGACGTCCGGGCCGGCAACGTCTACCTGCCACAGATCGCCTGGAAGCGGGCGGAGGACATCCTCAACGTCGAGGCGACCGCGCAGCTGCAACTGCTCGTCCAGGGCAAGGCGACCCCCGAGCAGGTCGCGAACGCCCTCGACACCAAGCTCGCGAGTACGTCGTGACCGCTGGTGTGATCGCTCCGGCCGGGACCTCTCCGGAGGTGCCGGCCGGGGCCACCCCGCCACCGCGGCGCGGTTGGGGGCGTGCCCGCGAGACCACCGCGAACCAGTTGTTCCTCGTCCCGGTCGCACTGGTCTTCGTGGTGCTCCTGGTGGTGCCGCTGACGCAGACGTTCTACTGGAGCTTCACCGACTTCACCGGCTACTCGGCCGAGGTGAAGTTCGTCGGGCTCTCGAACTACGGCAAGGTGCTGACCGATCCGTCCATGCTGGCCGGTCTCGGCTTCACCCTCGCCTTCACCATCGGTACGGCGGTGCTGATCACGATGGTCGCGATCCCGCTGGCGGTCGTACTGAACAAGAAGTTCTTCGCCCGGAACTTCGTCCGGTCGGTGTTCTTCTTCCCGGCGATCCCGAGCATCGCGATCCTCGGCCTGGTCTGGGGCTACATCCTGTCGCCGTTGGGGTCGGGCGTGCTGAACTCCCTGCTGGACAGTCTGTTCAGCGCCGGTCCCTACCCGTTCCTGTCGGACGCGACACTGGCCCGGGTGTCGGTGATCGTGGTCGCGGTCTGGGGCGGCGCCGGCTGGCACGCCGTGCTCTACCTCGCCTACCTGCAGTCGATCCCGGCGGACTACTACGAGGTGGCGACGATCGACGGCGCGTCCGCACGGCAGCAGTTCTTCCACATCACGCTGCCGTTGCTCACACCGGCGATCGTCATCAGCAACTTCCTGCTGATGACCGGCGGCCTCAAGGTCTACGACCTGCCGTTCACCCTGACGAAGGGTGGTCCGGGGTACGCGACGTACACGATCACGCAGTCGATCATCACCAGCGGTGTCGCGCAGGGACGGTACGGGCTGGCCTCGGCGCTCGCGGTGCTGTTCACGATCGCGGTCGGCCTGGTCGCCGTCGCCCAGCTGTGGGTGTCACGGCGAATCGAACGGAGAGTGCTTTGAGACAACGACGTTCACCGATCACCAGTGTGGTGATGATCGCGCTGGCCTGCGTGGTCGGCGTACCGCTGTACTACATCGTCGTGAACACGCTGAAGACACAGGAGGAGATGGCCCGGTCGCCGCTGGGGCTGCCGAGCCAACTGTTCCTGGACAACTACCGGCAGATCTTCGAGACCGTGCCGCTCGGACGGAGCTTCGTGAACACGCTGCTGGTCACGGTCGCGTCGATCCTGGTGATGCTGTTCATCGGCTCCACCGCGGCGTACGCAATGGCGATGCGGGCCAGCCGGTTCAACCGGTTCTTCGGCGCGCTGCTGCTGCTCGGGTTCATCGTGCCGGGGCAGTCGACGCTGATCCCGCTGTACCGGATGCTGGTCGACGTCGAGCTGGTCGACACCCTGCGCGGGCTGGTGATCATCTACACCGGCGGAGCGATCTTCTGCTACTTCCTGATCCAGGGATACATCAGCCGGCTCCCCTTCGAGATCATCGAGGCCGCCCGGATCGACGGCGCCGGGCCGTTCCAGATCTACTGGCTGATCGTGCTGCCGCTGATCCGGCCGATTCTGGCCACCGTGGGGGTGTTCCAGACGATGTGGATCTGGAACGACTTCATCACCCCGAGCGTGTTCCTCAGCTCACCGGAGAAGTCGACGCTGGTGCTGCAGGTCTACCGGTCCGTCGGCGAGTTCTCGACCGACTGGCCGGGCTTCATGACGATGAGCGTGCTGGTGCTCGTCCCGATGGTGGTGTTCTTCGTCCTGACCCAGCGCCACATCGTCGACGGCCTGCTGGCCGGCAGCGTGAAGTCATGATGTCTTCCTCCCCGCTCTACACCGACCCGGTCCATCTCGCGCCCACCGATCCGACGCTGATCGCCGGGCCGGACGGCACGTGGTGGATGTTCTACACCCAGCGCCGCGCACGCGAGCCCGGCGGCGGCCACCGTTGGGTGCACGGTACGGACATCGGTGTCGCCCGTTCCACCGACGGTGGCCTGACCTGGCGGTACGACGGTGTCGCGGCCGGTCTCGATCCGCATCCCGGCCGGAACACGCTGTGGGCGCCGGAGGTGATCCGTGCCGGGGATCGCTACCACCTCTTCACCAGCTACATCCCCGGCGTACCGGACCGTTGGGAAGGGCATGCTCGGTCGATCCTCCACCACACGTCGCCGGACCTGACCGACTGGCGGTACCACGGCGTCCTGCCACTGTCCTCGGACCGGGTCATCGACGCGTGTGCGCACGTGTTGCCCGGTGGTGGCTGGCGGCTCTGGTACAAGGACGAGGCCCACGGGTCGACCACCTGGTCGGTGGACACGCCGGACCTGGTCCGGTGGACGGCGCCCGTCCAGGCGATCGGCGGTGCACCGCACGAGGGACCGAACGTGTTCCGGCTCGGTGAGTTCTACTGGATGATCACCGACGAGTGGCGCGGCCAGGCGGTCCACCGGTCGACCGACCTGACGCACTGGCAGCGCTCCGGGCTGATCCTGGCCGAGCGATCGGACGACCGCGGCGTCGGCCACCACGCGGACGTCGTCGTCGGCCGGGACGAGAATGGGCTCGAGGTGGGCTGGATCTTCTACTTCACCCACCGGACCACCGCAACGGTCGACAACGTGGTCGACCCGCGCCGGCTGACCGACATCCACGTCGCCGTCCTGCGCGCAGACGGTGACCGGCTCAGCTGCGACCGCGACGCACCGGTCGCGTTGGATCTGCGTCGTACAGTCTGAAACACCAAGCACACAAGGAGAACGAGTTGTCGAAGACATCGCGGGTCGTGATCGATCTGGACGTACCGGGTCCGACCATCAGCCGGCACCTGTACGGCCATTTCGCCGAGCATCTCGGCCGGTGCATCTACGGCGGCTTCTACGTGGGCGAGGACTCGGACCTGCCGAACGAGGGCGGGATCCGGCTCGACGTGGTCGAGGCGCTGCGGGCGCTCGACATCCCGAACCTGCGCTGGCCGGGCGGCTGCTTCGCGGACGAGTACCACTGGAAGGACGGGATCGGGCCGAAGGCCGGCCGGCCGTCGATGATCAACACCCACTGGGGCGACGTCGAGGAGAACAACCACTTCGGCACCCATGAGTTCATGGCGCTGTGCGAACTGCTCGGCGTCGACCCGTACGTGAACGGCAACGTCGGCAGCGGGACGGTCCAGGAGATGAGCGAGTGGGTCGAGTACCTCACCCGCGACGGCGACAGCCCGATGGTCCGGCAGCGCAGGGCGAACGGCCGGGAGGAGCCGTGGAAGGTGCCGTTCTGGGGCATCGGCAACGAGTCCTGGGGCTGCGGCGGGAACCTGCGGGCCGAGGCGTACGCCGACCTGGCCCGCCGGTACGCCACCTTCTGCCGGAACCACGGGGACAACAAGCTCTACAAGATCGCGGCCGGTGCGGCGGACGACGACCTGAGCTGGACCGAGGCGCTGATGAAGGCGATCAGCTGCCTCGGCTGCGGCCGCGAGCCGAAGAACATCTTCCAGGCGATCTCGTTCCACTACTACACGGTTGCCGGCACCTGGGAGAACAAGGGCCGGGCGACCGAGTTCGACCTGGACGACTACTACCGGACCATCATCAAGGCCCAGGACGTCGACCGGGTGATCCGCGGGCACTCGGCGGTGATGGACGCGTACGACCCGGAGCGCAAGGTCGGCCTGGTGCTCGACGAGTGGGGCACCTGGTGGGACGTCGAGCCGGGCACGAACCCGGGCTTCCTGTTCCAGCAGAACGCCATGCGCGACGCCCTGGTCGCGAGCCTGCACTTCGACGTGTTCCACCGGCATGCGGACCGGCTGGTGATGGCGAACATCGCCCAGACCGTGAACGTGCTGCAGGCGATGCTGCTCACCGACGACGACGGCGGTCTCGTGCTCACCCCGACGTACCACGTGTTCGAGATGAACAAGCGGCACCACGACGCGACGTCGGTCCCGGTCCACCTGGTCGAGCGGCCGGCGCCGTACGAGCTGGACGGGAAGAGCATGGAACTGCTGTCCGCGTCCGCCAGCGTCAAGGACGGCAAGGCGCTGATCTCGGTCAGCAACCTGGACCCCAGCTCGCCGGCGGACGTCGTCCTCGACCTGCGCGGCGCGGACATCCGGAACCCGGCCGGACGGTTGCTGACGGCATCGAAACCGCAGGCCTACAACACGGCCACGGACACCGCGGTGGCGCCGGTGCCGCTGACCGGGCTGGAAGCCGACCCGCGGGGTCTGCGGTTCACCCTTCCGCCGCACTCGTTCGCGACCGTCAGTCTGGGTCTTGTCTGACGGTCCAGCGCCGTAGCGAGCAGGTGCCGAGTGCCGCGCAGTAGGCGTTGGACCGTCAGACAAGGCCCTACCGTGTGACGCCGATCTGGAACTCGTGCACCCAGTTCGCCGGGTTCTCGGGGTCGAACTGCAGCGTCACCTCACGGGCGTACCCCTGGCTGCGGTATCCGTTGTCCTCGATCCAGCGGGCGAGTGTCTGCATGCTGCGGTCGGCGTTCATCATGTCGCCCTGGTGCACGATGGTCGCCGCCTGCGCAAGTTCCGGCAGTTCGTGCACGTCGAGGTCGGCCGCGGCGCCCGCCTCGACGGGTACGGCGGCGTGGACGAGGATCTGGTCGTCCTCGGCGTCCTCGTAGTACGCGACCGGTGCGCCGGAGGGCGCCACTCCGGCCGCACCGAGGCGCTCGAACAGCTGGCCGAACAACGGCTGGAGGACCGGGCCGATGTCCTCGCCGTCATAGCTCTTGGACAGGGCACTCAGCTCGGCCACCCGGGCCGGGGCGATATGTTTCAGGACGACGTCTTCGGTGGGCATGTGACCTTCCTTCTCGATCAGGCGGAGCCTCGCCTCGACACTGACCAGCCGGGACGCGCTGCGGGTCAGCTCGTCCTCGAGCTGCGCCTGTCGCAGCCGGAGCATGCCGCGCAGTTCCTCCGCGGACAGCTTGGCGTCGACGATCTCGTGCACCTGCTGCAGGCTGAACCCGAGATCCTTCAGCGCGATGATCCGGTTGAGCCGGCTGAGCTGGTCCGCCGAGTAGTAGCGGTAGCCGGTCGCCTCGTCGACGACCGCCGGCCGGAGCAACCCGGTCGCGTCGTAGTGCCGGAGCATCCGGGCCGAGACCTGCCCGAACGCCGCGAAGTCTCCGATGGTGAACATGTCCCCACCTTTCCGGTTGACACGGTGTCAAGGTCAACTGCCGGTCAGGAAAACCTGGCCGGAAGCATCCTGGGGTCCGTACAGTCGCCTCTCGGAGAGCCTTGGCGAACGCCGATTGCGAATGGTGGCCGACCCGGCGGGAGAGCGCCGCCACGGTGAGACGGCGCCGGATGGGATGCGGCACCGGATCACCGCGACCGAGCTTCGGGACTCGATCTACACCCAACGCGTCGTCGACGGAGGCGTTCGACGAAATGCTCGGCACCATCGTGCGGCACTGAGCGAATGGGAGCGGCGGGGTGACGGCCCTTCCGGAGTGACCAGCCGGCACCCCGGCCGCCCACGCGCGCTGTACCCGCGGTAAAGCCGCTCGAAACAGATTCCCGGCGAGGCCGGGTCAGGAGCTGACGCGAGTACGGCGGTCGCGGACGGCGGCGACGGCAAAGCCGGTGAGCATCAAAGCGACGCCACCGGTGCCGAGGCCGACGACGACGTTTCCGCGGGTGGCCAGCCGGGGGTCGCACTGCATCGGCGTGATGCCCTTGCCCGGCTGGAAGAGCGAACCGCAGTCACGGCCCTGCACGGAGACCGGGCGAACGGCGAGCACCACCCCGGCGATCAGCAGGACCACACCCACCGCGCCGAGAATCTTGCTCAGCACTGCCCGTCTCGCTGTGCCGGGCAACCCGCCGATGACGCGGCAAGGACCGACCACACGTGCCTGGTCAGACCTCGCATCTGGTGCTCACGCTCCCTGCTCGCCGGAAGATTTGATCAAATCTAACGCAGCTAGCCCTCAGCTCTGAAGCCCGGACCACGCACAGGGTTGAATCTTCACCCGTTTCTAACGATTAAGTGGCCTGCCGGGTTCAGTCGGGAACGGCGACCAGCGACCCCACCGCGCGCCCGCGGGCGACGTCGGCGAGCGCCCGGTCCACCGCGCCGAACGGCACCGCGGTCGTGTGCGCTCGGACCGGCAGCCGCGCGACCAGCCGGAAGAGCTCCTCCCCGTCGCGGCGGGTGTTCGACGTGACGCTGCGCAGGTCGCGCTCGTGGAACAGATGACGCTCGTAGTCGAGCACCGGTACGTCGCTCAGGTGGATCCCGGCGACCGAGACGGTCCCGCCCGGTTTGAGCGCCTCCAAGGCGTACGGCACGACATCCCCGGCCGGGGCGAACACGATGGCCGAGTCCAGCGGAACGGGCGGGCGGTCGGCGGTCTCACCGACGTACGCGGCACCGAGTGAGCGGGCCAGTTCCCGGTTGCGCTCGCCGCGGGTCATCACGAACAGCTCGGCGCCCTGCGCGGTCGCGAGTTGCGCGGTGAGGTGGGCGCTCGAGCCGAACCCGTAGATCCCGAGCCGGCCACCCGGGGGCAGGTTCGCCCGCAGCAGTGACCGGTAGCCGATGATTCCGGCGCAGAGGAACGGCGCCAGCTCCTCGGCCGGGCGGTCGGCCGGCAGTGCGTAGGCGTAGTCCTGCGGTACCACGGCGTACTCCGCGAAACCGCCGTCCGCGTCCCAGCCCGTGTACGAGGACCGCGGGCAGAGGTTCTCCGACCCCGCCCGGCAGAACTCGCACACCCCGCAGGTCCCTCGCAACCACGCGATCCCGACCCGGTCGCCGGCCGCGAACCGCTCACCCCCGCCGATCGCGGTGCCGACGACCTGATGCCCCGGCACGACACCCGGCCGCCGCGGCGCCAGGTCCCCCTCGCACAGATGCAGGTCGGTCCGGCAGATCCCGCACGCCTCTACCTTGACCAGCACCTCCCCTCGCCCCGGTTCCGGCACAGTCCGCCGCACTCGCCGCAACGGCCCGGCGTGGAGCGGCCGCGGCCGCTCCACCGCCCAGACGTCCATCAGTTCGTCCATCCTCCGACGATCCCAGATCTGCCTGGTCCCGGGACCTGCTGGTCAGGCGACGCGTCGAGGGCGCGTTCGCGGCGCTCGGCGACCCTGGAGCCGGATTCCCGCCGGGCCGTCCGGCGACGCTCACGCCGGACGCGACCTAAGGTCCCGGGTAGGCGTGCAGGCCGGTCGGGTACTCGTTGCCGTGGGCCACCAGCCAGCCGGCGGAGTCGACGATCAGCGCCGCGGTGACGTCGAACGCGTTCAGGCTGTCACCGTCACCCGCCGCCAGGTTGGCCACGTGACCGCCGGCGAACAGCAGGATCTCGCGTCCGCCGACCCGGTGACTGGTCACCGCCGGGACGGCCTGCACGCCGTTGCCGAGTGCATCGAGGTCGATCTCGTCCGCGGAGTGCCCGGCGTTCACGATCAGGCACCCGTCCTTCAATGTGCCGATCACATCCGCCGAGAGGGTGCCGGTCCGCCCGGTCGCGGTGACGACGATGTCCGCCCGGTCGCCGGCCAGGCCGACGACGTCGAAGCCGTCGTACGACGCGATCAACGCACGGGCCGGGTCGACCTCGGCAACCTGGACGACCGCACCGAGACCGCGTGCCGTCCGGGCGAGGCCGGCGCCGACCTCGCCGTACCCCGCGACCAGGACGGTGAGGCCGTGCAGGGAGAGCTGGGTCCGGGCCGTGACCGTGTGCCAGGTGCTCGTGCCGACGGTGAACCGGTTGTGCAACTGGTTCTTCAGCGGCACGCCGTCCAGGTCGAACACCGGGCAGGTCAGCGCCAGCGCGGCGACCCGGTTGAGACCGGTGCGCGTCATCTCGATGCCGGCCACGATCCCGTCGTACCCGCGGGCGGCGGCCTCGACCAGGATGTCGCCGCCCATCTCGACCGTGTGCGTCGGCTCCCAGGCGACGCAGGCGGCCGGGTCGGTCACGTCGATGCCCCAGGCCTCGACCAGTCGCTGGACGTCGGCCCGCGTGGTCGCCGGATCGGCCGGGTGCACGATCACCGCCGCCCCGGCTGTCCGGTACGCCTGCAGGAACAGCGCCGACTTCAGATCGAGGTGCGCGGTGACCGCGAGCCGTACCGCCGTCAGATCCGGCAGCCGCCCCGCCGCCTCGGCCGTCCGTCGCATCCACCGCCGTGCCCACGCGAGCCGCTGCTCGAGGTCGATCCCCTGCCAGGCCGTCGTCGGAAGCTCCATCAGAGCACGATGTCACAACCGCGGAACGCCGTGCTACGACGTGACCAGCGCACGTAGCAGGCGCGGGGTGATCAGGCCGTCGGCCAAGCCCAGTTCGACGAGATCGTCGAAGGTCGCCTGGTCCGCGGCGGCGGCGCGGATGCCGGCGTCGAGGATGTGGCCGGAGCGCGTCAGTTGGGCCGTGAGTGAGGTGTGCCGGAGGTGCCTACCGAGGAGACGGCCGGTTTGCCGCCGGTACGACGTACCGGCGTCACGACTGTCGTTGTGCAGGGCGTCGGCGACCGCGCGGCCTGCCAGCAGACCGGTCGCGACCGCGTAGTAGATGCCCTCGCCGGTCATCGGGTTGATCAGCCCGGCGGCGTCACCGGCCAGCATCACCGGACCGGGCCGGGGTCGCCAGAACCAGCTCGACAACGGCAGATGATGACCCCACCAGGACTTCCCGCCGTCGGTCGCTCCGGGCAGCAGTTGGTCCAGGTGCTCGAGGATGTTCGCCCGGGTCGGACGTGGCCGGCCGGCGGCGAGCTGTTCGCCGTACCCGACGTTCGACCAGCCGTCGCCGCGGTCGAAGGACCAGGCGTACGACGGTTGCCGCCCCGGCCCGTACGCGATCACCTGGCTCGCCGCACGCGCGGCCGGGGTCGGCGCGTAGCCGCGGATCGCGAGAGCCACCGGTCCCGGCTTCACCCCGAGCTCCCGCCGTACGACCGAGTGCGCACCGTCCGCCCCCACGACGAACCGAGCCTGCAGGTCGCCGTCGACAGTGATGACGTCCTTCGCGACCCGGAGACCGCGGACGCGCCGGCGGATGAGCCGGGCACCGGCCGACTGGGCCGCGGCCGCGAGTCGCTGGTCGAAGACGGTCCGCGGGACCACCCAGTTCGGCCGGGCCATGTCCCGGTCGACTCCGGTGGCGCCCCGGGTCAGCGCGAACCGGCGTACGGGAGTCCAGTCGTCGACGAGCCCGGTGACGCCGACCTCGGCCAGCAGGTCGAACACATGCGGCGCGATCCCGTCACCGCAGGCCTTGTCCCGCGGGAAGTCGTGCCGGTCCAGCAGCAGGACCGACAGGCCGGGATCGACCGCCAGTGCCCCGAGCGCCGCCGAAGCTCCGGCGGGGCCGGCTCCGACGACCACCAGGTCCCACACGGGCTCCAGTGTCCCACCCCTGGCCGGGGGTCAGGTCCCGGGCCGCTTACCAGGCTTGTGCGTACGACGGGACGCCGCACGACGGGGACGCGGGACGAGCCGGTCGGCGTGACCGGTGGACCCGGTCGAGGAGGTGACCGGCCGGGCCTGGTCGAGGTCGACGACCTTCGGCGGCGGCGGAACGAAGATGTGGATCGTCTCCTCGTCGTCCGGTGGTGGTGGCGGTGGCGCCTGGACCGGAGCCGGCCTCGCGCGAGCGGCCGATTCCTTGCTCGCCCGCACCTCGGGCGCCGCCATTCTGGTCGCGGCCACCGGGACGCGGACCGGGCGGCTCGGGAGCCTGGTCCGCAACTCCAGGCCGAGCGCGTCGATCAGCTTGCTGCAGGCAACGATCGACAGTCCGGCCGCGACCACGGTGCAGCCGGCGAACAGGACCGCCTGACCACCCGCGGCCCAGTTCGACGGATCGGTGCGGCGCATGGCGGCGATCATCGCCACCACGACCGCGTTGGTGATGCCGAGGGCAACTGCTACGCCGATGGTGCGGTACAGCACCGACCGGTCCAGGCCGACATCGTCGGCGGCCGCCACCAGACCCGCGATCAGCCCGGCCAGGACCGGCACGGTGTACACGAGCGCCAGCGCGAGACCGGGGCTCGCCACCAGGTAGAACACGTCGAAGACGAGGGCCGTGCCGGTCAGCGCGGCCGCGAAGCAGACCACCATCGGCGGGTAAGACCGCACGATGGCGACCGCGTCCGCGGGCACCGTCCTGATCATCCGCAACGCCAGAACCACCGACTCCGACTCCGTCCCCTCGCTCTTCCCCATTGTGCAGGTACCCCACACCCAGAGTGACAACCGGACACACCTTAGGGTCAGGGAATGCATGCGTCCGAAGTCGTCGTCTACGGTGGAACCGCCGCCGGCGTGTGCGCCGCGGTCGCGGCCGCGCGGGCCGGCGCACAGGTCGTCCTGCTCGAGCCGGGCCACCACCTCGGTGGGATGGTGTCCGGCGGGCTCGGGTACACCGATCTCGGCGACAGCCGGGTCCTGGGCGGACTGGCGCGGGAGTTCATGCTGGCGATCGCCGACCGGTACGGCGTGCCCGCCGGCCACTACGCCGGCCCCGAGCCTCACGTCGCCGAGAGCATCCTGACCGGCTGGCTCCAGAACGTCGACGTGGAGTTCGGCAGCCGGTTGACCGGGGCAACCGTCGTCGACGGCACGATCATCGCCCTCGCCACGACGACCGGCGACCACCGGGCCGGCGTGTTCGTGGACGCGTCGTACGAAGGCGACCTGATGGCCGCGGCCGGCGTGCCGTACGACGTTGGCCGGGAGAGCCGGAGCACGTACGGCGAGTCGCTGGCCGGCCGGCGCGAGTTCGCGCCGGGCAAGCACCAGTTCCCGCCGTTCGTGTCGCCGCTCACGGACGGCGGCGTACTCCCTCTTGTGCACGACCGACCGCTCGCCGAGCCCGGCTCCGGCGACGGCGGGGTGATGGCCTACGGCTACCGCGTCTGCCTGACCGGGGCGCCGGACCGGATCCCCTTCACGCAGCGGCCGGGATACGACCCCGCCGAGTGGGAGCTGGCCCGCCGCTGGTTCGCCGTACTGCGCCGGAACGGGATCGAGCCGGCCGCCGGCGACGTGATCGGCCTGGTCCCGAACCTGCCGAACGCCAAGTGCGACGGCAACTCGATCGGCCCGCTCTCGCTGAGTCTGCTGGACGGCACGAACTGGGCCTATCCGGACGCGCCCGCCGACGAACGCGAGTCGATCCGGCAGCGGCACGAGCACTACACCCGCGACTTCCTGTGGTTCATGACCACGGATCCCGGCGTACCGAAAGCCGTCCGGGACGGACTGTCGGAATGGGGCCTGCCGGCCGACGAGTTCGCCGACACCGGCGGGATCCCGCACCAGCTCTACGTTCGCGAGGGGCGCCGGATGCGCGGCGAGTACGTGCTCACACAGCACGACCTGCTACCGCACCCCAGGGTGCAGTACGACGCCGTCGCAATGGGCTCGTACCACATCGACGTCCGCGAGATCCAACGCACGTGGTCGATCGCGTACGAGCACCCGGAGCCGGTCCCGTCGGTCTTCAACGAGGGCTACCTGTCCGTCGGGGTTGCGCCGTACCAGATCCCGTACCGGTGCATCGTGCCCCGGTACGACGACTGCCGCAATCTCCTCGTGCCGGTCTGCCTGAGCGCCTCGCAGGTGGCGTTCGCGTCGGTCCGCATGGAAGTCCAGTACGAGATGCTGGGTCAGGCAGCCGGTGTCGCCGCGGCGCACACGATCGCGACCGGCCGTTCCGTCCAGCAGATCGACGTTCGCCGACTGCAGAACGACCTCGCCGCCGCCGGAGCCGTGCTGGCGCTGTGACTCCAGCGACGCCGAGGTGTGTGTCCCCGCGGAAGCCGGCAGGTGCTACGCGGCGGCGGGGAGGGGGCTGAGCTTTGTCCGGAGGTCGTCCAGGATCTTGCGGAGAACCCGGGAGACCTGCATCTGGCTGACACCGATGTCGCGGCCGATCTCGGACTGCGTCCAGCCCTCGACGAACCGCAACTGGAGGATGCGGCGCTCCCGCGGACCGAGCTCCTCCAGCACCGGCTGCAGCATCTCGACCGTCTCCAGCTGGTCGATGCTGCCGTCCTCGTCGTCGGCGACCACGTCGGCCAGGGTGAGGTCGGCGTCGGCGTCGGACGGCCGGTCGAGCGACAGCACGTTGAAGCAGCCCTTCGCGGCCAGGGCCTGCTCGACCTCACAGACCTCGACGCCCAGGTGCTCGGCGATCTCGGCCGGAGTCGGTTCACGGTTGAGCTGCTGCTCGAGCTCCGGCAACTTGCTGGCGATGGTGCCCTGCATCTCCTGCAGCCGGCGCGGGATCCGGACGGTCCACGCGCAGTCGCGGAAGTAGCGTTTCACCTCGCCGCGGATGGTCGGGATGGCGAATCCGATGAACGGCGTGTCGGCGTCGAGACGGTAGTGGTGAGCGGCTTTCACCAAACCCAGGTACGCGACCTGCTCGAGATCTTCGGCCTCGGCGCCGCGGCCGCGAAACCGGCGCGCGATTCCCCGCGCCATCTCGATGTTGAGCTCGACGACCTCTTCGAGCAGTCGTTGCCGCTCGGCTTCGTCGGTGCTGGCAGCCCTGCGTTCCATCAACTCGCGAGTGGCTGCTTCTCTCGCGGCCCGATCGGCCGCGGTGGAACAGTGAACAGGAACCTGATCAGTGATACTGGTTACCATGGGTATGACCTCGCGACTCTGAGTCACGGCGTGGCACGTATCTGGACCACGGTCATGCCTGCCTCTAGCCCGTACCCACCTCGGCAGATCCCATGCGCTCTAGAGCCGGGCGAGTCTGCGTTCGGTGGTTCCCGACGGCTCGGCACCGTCGCCGGGCGCCGGGTCGAGGAGCCGGACCGCGGTGCCGGTGCGGTCGGCGAAGACGGCGTACCGGCCGAGTGGACTGTCCGCCGGGCTGAGCAGCCAGTCCAGGTCGCGATGCTCCTCGAAGAAGGTGTCGACATCGCCCACGTCGTATACCCCGCCGCCCCCGAGCGCGCCCTCGGCGGGATCGCGGACGAGAGCGATCGTCGGCCGGTGGCCGCGCTCCCCGAGCAGGGCGGTGTCGTCACTCGGCCAGGCGATCGGCTCCAGGCCGAGTCCGCGGTAGTAGTCGACACTGGCCTCGAGATGTTCGACCGGGCGGAGTTCGAACAGCAGTTTCATCCTCAGCCTCCTCGTCAGCGGCGGCGGTTCTGGCCGGACCTGCGCGCCTCGTCGGTCCGGGCACCGACCTCGGAGATCCGGTCGGCCAGGCCCGGGTGGTCCTCGGTGAGCTGCTCGCCGGCCGCGGCGAGCGGCCCGAGCAGCGCGGCCGAGTCATCGTTGCCCAGCGCGTCGTGCACGGCGTCGACGCTGGCCTGCGCCTGTCGGTCGAGCCCGTCCAGAGCCGCCACCTGACCCGCCAGCCGGCGGAGGTCGGCCGCGTGGTCCCGGGCCCAGATGGCGACCGCACGGTCACCGGCCCGCTGGTCCCGCGCCGCCTGCACCCGCTGCTCGCCGTTCAGCTCCGGCTGGTTCGCCCGCGGGTTCAGCCGCAGGTAGCGGCGCTCGGCCGCCTGCCGGCTGGTGACGCCGAGCGCCGGCGCGAGCTGGATCCAGCTGATCCCCGCGGCCCGGGCCGCCTCGATCAGCCGCGGCTCCCAGTCGCTCAACGCCTCGCGCAGCTCGCGCAGCCGGACCAGCGCCGCCAGCAACTCGTCGGCGGTGGGAGGATCCTCCGCCCCGGGGACGTTCGGGGCGGAGGGGGACCTCCCCAGCACATCGGCCAGGAACTCGAGCGCCGCCGCCGGAGTGCGGTCATCTGCGTCAGGCTGCGGCATCGGTTCTCCAGGCGTCAGGCGTCGAGCTGTCTGGTGTCGTCGACCGTCTCACCGGTCACGGTCCGGTTGCCGGGCTCCCCGCCGGTGATCGAGATCTTGCGCGGCTTGGCCTGCGCCGCGACCGGGATCTTCACGGTCAGGACGCCGTTCTCGTACGACGCGCTGATCCGGTCGGCGTCGAGGGTGTCACCGAGGAACAGCTGCCGGGAGAACACCCCGAGCGGCCGCTCGGCCACCTGCATCTCGACGCCCTCGTCCACCGCGGCCGGACGGCGCTCGGCCTTCACGGTCAGTACGTTCCGCTCGACGTCCAGGTCGATCGCGTCCGGGGTCACGCCAGGCAGGTCGAAGACGACCACGTACTCGTCACCCGACCGATAGGCGTCCATCGGCATCGGGCTCGGCCGCGACCACGTCCCCGGCGCCGTCGCGCCGGTCAGCTGCTGGGCCAGCCGGTCGAGCTCCCGGAACGGGTCAGTGCGCATCAACATCGTTTCCACCTCCAGGTTCATCGACTGTTCCGGTGTCAACACGCACCATCAGAGATAGCATGTCATTGATCCGTTGACAAGTCCTGAGTCATCATTTCGTTGACAATGCATTCGCCTGGGTACCGGCGCCGCATGACGGAGAACGAGTGGCTGATCCGGGCCCCGGTGGCCGAGGTGTTCGCGATCCTGACGGACGGGTGGACGTACGCCGCCTGGGTCGTCGGGGCCTCTCGGGTGCGGGACGTCGAGGAGGGGTTCCCGCAACCCGGCCACAGCCTGTACCACTCGGTCGGAGTGTGGCCGCTGGTGATCGACGACAGTACGACGGTCCTGCAGTACGAGCCCCTGCGGTTCCTGCAGCTGCGTGTCCGCGCCTGGCCGACCGGCGAGGGCCAGGTCGAGTTCGTCGCGACCGACAAGGGCGGCGACTGCCACCTGATCATGCGCGAGGAAGCCGTCAAAGGACCGGCGGCCGTGATCCCGCACAGCATGATCGCTCCGGTCCTGAAGGCCCGCAACCACGAGACGCTGCGCCGGCTCGCGTTGCTGGCCGAGAAACCGCACTGAGATCCCGCCTGGCGGGTACCGGCAGCACATGACGACGCAAGGATCTGTGTGGCCGGCGACCGCGACGCTTCCGGAGTACGACGGGATCCACGCCGACAAGCATGCCGACGTGGTGGTGGTCGGTGGTGGCCTGATCGGGCTGACCACCGCGCTCTACCTGCAGCAGGAGGGAGCCGACGTCGTACTCCTGGAAGCGGGCCGGGTCGGCGCCCGGACCAGCGGCAACACCACCGGCAAGGTCACTTCGCAGCACAGCGCGATCTACGCCGATCTGCTCGACCGGCACGGTGCGAGCAAGGCCGGCCGGTACGCGACCGCCAACCAGGCCGCCGTCGACGAGGTCGCCGCGCTGGCGGACCGCCTCGGCATCGACTGCGAGCTCGTCCGGACGCCGGCGTTCGTCTACTCCACCCGGGCTGACTCCCCGCTCCGCCGGGAGGCCGACGTCGCCGCTGCACTCGGACTGCCGGCGCGGTTCGTCGACCCCGGGGAGCTCGGCCTGCCGGTGAAGGCCGCTGAGGTCGTGCGGTTCGATGACCAGGTGCAACTCCATCCGGCGCGCTACCTGGCCGGGCTCGCCGCCGCGTTCACCCAGGCCGGCGGCCGGATCTTCGAGAACAGCCGGGTGAACGAGCTGAACACCGACCACGACATCCAGGCGGTCACCGCCCGGGGACCGCTGGTCCGCGCGAACCACGCGGTCGTCGCGACCCTGCTGCCGATCGGACTCACCGGCGGGTACTTCGCCCGGACCCGGCCGAGCCGGTCGTGCGGCATCGCCGTACGCCTGCCCGTCGAGGCACCGTCCGGAATGGCGATCTCCGTCGACTCACCGGTGCGGTCCACGCGCCCGTGGCCGGGTGGCGGCCGGACCGGGCTGATCGTGGTCGGCAGTGACGAAGAGGCCGACGCCGAGACGACGTACCAGGGACTCGTCGACTGGGTGGGTTCGACGTGGGACTTCGAGGTCGTACCGGAGTACCGCTGGTCCGCCCACGACTACAGCACGCCCGACCTGCTCCCGTTCGTCGGGAAGGCGCCGGGAACGCCGCTGCTCGTCGCCACCGGCATGGACAAGTGGGGACTGACCAACGGGACGGTTGCCGCCGGCATCCTCCGCGACCTGGTCCTCGACCGGGAGAACCCGGCCGCCGGCGTGTACGACGCCGGCCGCATCGGGGACGTCCAGGCGGTGGCGAAGCTGGTCAAGGACAACCTGCACGTCGGCAAGGAGTTCGCGGCCGGTCACCTGGGCCGGCTGAAGGGTGGCGCCGACCATCTCGAGGTCGGTCAGGGCGGCCTGCTGACCCGGGACGACGGCAGCACCGTCGGCGCGTACCGAGACCACGACGGCGAACTGCACACCGTGGACCCGGTCTGCACCCACCTCGGCTGCCCGCTGCGCTGGAACCAGGCCGACACCACGTGGGACTGCAACTGTCACGGCTCGCGCTTCGGCTACACCGGCGAGGTGCTCGACGGACCGACGACCAAGCCGCTCACTTCGCCACGATGAGCGCCTGCGGCGCCGCCTGCTTGATCCGGGTCTGCAGCCAGCTCAGCTGTGTCCGGGTGTCCGTCTGACAGTTCTGCACGGTCTTGAGCAGATCGGCGTCCGGCACACCCTGGGCCGCCTGGCCGACCACCGTCCAGGTGACGTCGACGAACGACGCCAACGCGTACAGGTCCTGCAGGTCCCGGAGCAGGCCGACTCCCCCGGACCGGGTGCCGCTGAACTCGGCCGCCCGGAGGCGATCCGGCTCGTCCTCACGATGTTCGCCGTACCGGGCCAGGAAGGGTCCGAGAGACTCGACGTGACCTGCCGCCTTCTCACCGAGGGTCTGGCAGAGGTGCTCGACGTCCGGCTCGTCCGCGTGGTGGCGACCGACCTGGCCGAACGCCTCGGCCAGCGAGTTCTCCGCGGAGTGCAGGAGCCCCAAGTACGTGGACAGATGCATGTCACACCTTCCTCACCCTGACGGCCTCACCCTGACGGCGGCGACCTTGTAGAGCGGCTGCTTCGACACCGGGTCCCACTCGGTCAGCGTGAACTCGTTCGCCGCCGTCCGGCCTCGATCCGTCGAGTCCCAGTAGCCGAAGTGGAAGGGCACGAAGACCACTCCCGGCCGGACTCGGCCGATCCGCGCCGGCCCCTCCATCCAGCCCCGCTCCGACTCCACCCGGACTCGGTCGCCCTCGGCAATCCCCAGGTCGGCTGCGTCCGCGGCGGACAGCTCCACCCAGACCGACGGCTCGGCCTGCCGGAGCTTCCGCGACCGGCCCGTCTTCGTCCGGGTGTGGAAGTGGTACGGCGACCGCCCGGTGGTCGCGATCAACGGGTACCCGGACGAGATCCACTCCGGCGGCTGCTGGAACGTCGCTGCCTTCAAGAACGCCCGTCCGGCCGGCTCCGTCGCCTTGTACTGCTCGGGCGTCGTACTGCCGCCGGTCAGCAGGTCGTGGCCGAAGTCCTCGCAGACGTAGGAATCGGTCGGGAACACCGAATCCGGGTACAACCGGTCGGTCCCCTCCGGGTTGTCGTCGGTGCACGGCCACGGGATCCCGCTGCCTCCGCGCAGCGCGTCGTACGTGAGACCGCTGTAGTCGCACGGCCGGCCGCGACTGCACTCCTTCCACGCCTCGAACGCCTCTTCGGGCGTGCTCCAGCCGATCAGCGGCTGACCGTCCTTGTCCCGGAAGTCCATCCGGCGCGCGTAGTCCAGGAAGATATCGAGATCGCTGCGCGCCTCCCCCGGCGGGTCGACGGCCTGGTCCGACAGGTGCACGGTCCGGCTGGCGTTCGTGAAGGTTCCCTGCTTCTCGCCCCAGAGCGCGGCCGGCAAGACCACGTCGGCGTGCTCGGCGGTCTCGGTCAGGAAGCCGTCCTGGACGACGAGGAACAGGCCGTCGCGGTCGAGGATGTCGCGGATCCGCGGCAGTTCGGGCAGTGACACGGCCGGGTTGGTCGCCGAGATCCAGAGGAAGTCGATCGACCCCTGCTCGACGTACCGCCACAGTTGCATCGCGTGCGTCGGCGGCGCCCAGTGCGGGATCTTGAGCGGGTCGACGTTCCACAGCGTCGAGAGCTCGTCGATGTGGTGCTGGTTGGCCCAGTTGCGGAAACCGGGCAGGTCGCCGTCGGCGCCGCACTCCCGGGTGTTCTCCGCGGTCGGCTGGCCGTTCATCTGCAGGACGCCGCAGCCCGGCTTGCCGATCAGGCCGCGGAGCAGGTGCAGGTTGTTCACCTGACAGGCCGCCGCGGTCGCCTGATGCGACTGGTAGAAGCCTTGCAGCACGGTCGAGAGCACCCGCTCGGACGTCCCGAAGATCTCCGCCGCTCGCTGGACGTCGACCGCGTTCACGCCACAGATCTCCGCCACCTGCTTCGGCTCGTACGCCGCGACGGCCGCGACCAACTCGTCGTACCCGATCGTGTGCCGGGCGACGTACTCCTCGTCGACGTGGCCGTGCTCGATCAACTCGTGGATCAGGCCGTTCATCAGCGCGAGGTTCGTCCCGGGCAGCGGCGCCAGGTGGACGCCGCCGGTGCGCTCGGCCATCCGGGCCGTCGGGGTGTCTCGCGGGTCGACGACGACGATCGCCGGTGTGTCCGGGCCCTCGACCCGGTCGAGGACGCGTGCCCACAGCACCGTCTGGGTCGCGGCCAGGTTGTGGCCGAACAGGAAGAGCGCATCACAGGACTCGATGTCCTCGTAGCTGCCGGGCTGGCCGTCCGAGCCGAACGTCTCCTTGAGCGACGCACCGGCGGTCGCCGTACACAACCTGGTGTTGCCGTCCATGTGCGGCGTACCCAGACCGGCCTTCCCGATCACGCCGAGCGTGTAGTACTCCTCCAGGAACAGCTGTCCACTGGTGTAGAAACCGTGCTGCAGTGGATGCCGCTTCTTCGACTCCTCGACGATGCGGTCCATCGCCTCGTCCCAGGACGCCGGCCGCAATCCTTCGGCGGTCCGGATCAACGGCTGGGTGAGGCGGTCCTGATCGCTCCACTGCCAGGAGGCGTAAAGACCCTTGGGGCCGAGTCGTCCGTGGTTGATCCGGTCGACGGCCCGGCCCCGAACGCCGACCATCCTGCCGTCCTTGACCGCGATGTCGCAGGCACAGCCGTTGCTGCAGAGCACGCAGGCCGACTGCACCCACCGGTCGACCTCGGCCTCGGCGACCGCGAGCTCCTGGTCCACGCGCACCGGCCACGCGGTGCCGCGCTCGTGGGGCGTCCGCGCACCCCAGACGTTCTCCACCCGATCCGCGCTGTCCACGAAAGGTGCGGTACCCAACCATTGTCTGGGTATGCGAAAGGCGCGCGCCCCGGGACCGGGACGCGCGCCTCGTCGTCTGCGGGCTACGCCTTCTTGGCGATGCCTGCCATCAGGATCCGCTGCCACGGCTGCAGTTCCTCGACCGCCGGCACGTCGGCGTCGGGGTCCTCCGGGAACCAGCGGGCCAGGAAGTCCAGGCCCGGCGGGACCAGTGGCATGCCGAGGAAGTGCTGCTCGATCCGCTCCGGCGTCCGGATCCAGCCGTTGCCGAGGCTCTCCAGACCGGCCCGCTCCATACCCTTCTGCAGCGGCTCACCGGTGTCGACGAAGTCGGTGATGAACAGGTAGCTGCCCGGGGCGAGCGCGTTCATCAGCGTCCGGACCCACTCGTCCGGCTTCTCGTCGTCATGAAAGTGCATGTGAATGCCGACGACCATCAGCGCGATCGGGCGGCTGAAGTCCAGGTGGTTCCTGATCTCCTCGTTCTCGAGGATCTCCTGCGGCCGGCGCAGGTCCGAGGTGACCACGATGGTGCTGTTGTTGGTCGCCAGCAGCGCCCGGCCGTGGGCCAGCACGATCGGGTCGTTGTCGACGTACGCGACCTTGGCGTCCGGATTGACCTCCTGCGCCGCCTCGTGCGTGTTCTTCTGCGTCGGCAGTCCACTGCCGATGTCGAGGAACTGGTCGATCCCGGCCTGCCGGGCCAGGTACTGCACGCCCTTGACCAGGGCCTGCCGGTTCTCGATCGCGCAGCGACCGGCGTCCGGTACGTACTTCAGGTAGAGCGCCGCGCCTTCCCGGTCGGCGGCGAAGTTGTCCTTGCCACCGAGCAGGGCGTCGTAGACGCGGGCGATGGTCGGTTGGGATGTGTCGAACTCCGGACGGGGGTCCGGAGTGCCGGAAGTCGCCATCGGCGCAGCCTTCGTGTCGGGGAATCGTGTGAGTCATCGTAGGGCAGTTGCGGACCTCTCGAAGCACTGGTTCGCCGCTGCGGGAGTGTCGATCCGAAAGTCGCCGCCGGACTGCGCCTTATTGCCTGATTCATCAACCAGACAAGCCTTTTCGGATCACCCCAGTTCCTGACAAAACAGCCATTTGCAGGACTCCATCGACACTCTTCCCCACCTGCATCCCGTCAACCCTGTTCACCCTTCCCCACGCACTGCCGCCGAGCGCCTTCCTCCTCCCAGGCGGCTCACCGGGCTCGAAGCCAATCCTCTGGCGGGCTCACTGGGCTCGAAGCCAAGGCGAGCAGGGATTCGCCGGCGTACTGCGGACGACGGTCACGACGACGATCACAGAGCGTTGATCTGGGCGCCTTCGACCACGCCGAGTAACGAAGCGGACACAAGGACCGCAAACGTGTACGATGCAGATGCAATGCCAAATGCACGTGCATATGCCAAAGACGTACGGAAGGTGCAGCTGATGACTGCTATCTACAACGGCATGCCCGGCGACTCGGTGACCGAGCTGGTCTGGCGGAAGAGCCAGCGCAGTGGCCCCAGCGGCAACTGCGTCGAGGTGGCGAAGCTGCCGGACGGCGGCGTGGCGGTGCGGAACTCGCGTCACTCCAACGGCCCGGCACTGGTGTTCACCAAGGCCGAGATCGAGGCGTTCCTCGGCGGTGTTCACGACGGGGAGTTCGACAACCTCGTCTGAGCGCACCGCAGAGCGAGAGGCCCCTTCACCAGGCGAGTGGCGAAGGGGCCTCTTCTTGTCTGCTCTCCTTGTGCGGAGCCGCGCTTGTCTGCTCGGACCGGTGCCGCCGCGCGCGGCCGGGAGGTACGCTCAACGACCGTCCGCCAGACCTTCCACCGACCGCTGGAGAACGACGAAGGCCGACCCTCCGGCGAGGGTCGGCCTTGGTGCTGCCCGGGCGGGTCGGACTACTGGACGGTGAACGGCCAGAGCTGCTCGCTCGGCAGCTCGGACGCCGAGCCGCCGGCCGAATTGTCCACAGTGATTCGCAATCCGGTGAACTTCGGCGTCATCACCCGCTGGTACCGCGACGCGCGGTCGGGCTCGGCGACGTACTCGGCGATCAGGTGGTCTCCCAGCCAGATCCGCACCATCTTTCGGCCTCCTGCTGCTCTGTCGGTGGTCATGGGGCCAGGCTCACGATCGGGTCGCCGTCGAGCTGACGAACGCCGCGCAACCAGCCCTCGAAGGCCCAGCGCTGTTGCTCGGGGCAACGCGCAACCAGTTCCTGGATCTCCCGCTCGGTCAGCTCGTCGGGCGCGCGGCCGCTGGTATCGGCGCCGGCGTGCTCGGCTGCCTCGCTGTCGTCGTCGTTCATCGACTCGGGTTCCCCAACCAGTCGTGCCGGCGCTTGCGCCGCCGGCGGTCTGTAGGACCGGCCTGCCGGATCGCGCGATGTCACGGTTCGCGAGATTCAGCTCACCTTCTGTGCATGAAGCAATCATGGCGTCGGCACGCTACGAATGCAAGCGCCCGATGCACGTGCATCCGCACGTTTTCCAGTTCGACCCCCGAAAACTTGGTTTTCCGCCTGCGAACGGCGGCCGGCAGGCCTTCTGAACGACGCACAACGGACCTCCGGGCGTAACTTTGTCCGGACAAACGAGGGGAGATTGGCAGGTCCGCTACTACACTCCGTGACCGGTCACCTGGTTGCCGATGCCTTGTGTAAGAACTCCGGCAGATTGCCGGTCGTCCGTGCGATGATGTCTCCCTGCGGAATGTTGTCGCCGCTGATCTGAGCTGCTGGGGGCCGTGGGAGGTGGGTGTGACCGAGTCGGGCGCGCAAAGCGGGCCGACTGCGCTGCGCATCATCCTCGGAGCGCACCTGCGGCGGATGCGGGAGGCGGCGGGCATCAGTCGCTCGGACGCAGGCTGGGAGATCCGCTCGTCGGAGTCCAAGGTCAGCCGGATGGAGCTCGGCCGCGTCGGCTTCAAGGAGCGCGACGTCAGCGACCTGCTCACGCTCTACGGCCTGGACGACGGCGAGGAGCGCGACCGACTGCTGTCACTGGCGCGGGACGCCAACAACCCCGGCTGGTGGCACCGCTTCGGCGACGTACTGCCCAGCTGGTTCCACTCCTACCTGGACCTCGAGTCCGCCGCGCAACTCATCCGAACCTATGAGCTGCAGTTCGTCCCCGGCCTGCTGCAGACACCGGAGTACGTGCGCGCCGTCGTCCAGCTCGGCCGTGGCCTGATCCCGGCCGAGGAGGTCGAGCGCCGGGTCGCCCTCCGGGTCAACCGGCAGGAAATTCTCACCCGGCCCAGCCCCGTACGGCTGTGGGCGGTCGTCGACGAGTCGGTACTGCGCCGGCCGATCGGCGGAGTGAAGTCGATGCGCCTCCAGCTGGAGTACCTGCTCGAGGCTACTCACATGCCGAACCTGACCCTTCAGGTGATGG
>NZ_SMKR01000301.1 GCF_004348725.1 Kribbella turkmenica | reverse complement strand
GTCCAGGTGACGTCGAGCTCGTGGCTGACCGGATGCAGGGTCTGCAACCAGACGACCTGGTCGGGCGCCACCGGGCCGGCCGGCGTACTGCCCTGGAACAGGTTGGCCCGGGACGAGATCCGCTGGGTCATCCGCTCCCGCGACACCTGGTCGAAGTAGTAGCCGAGGGTCTTCATCATCGAGTGCCGGCTCGGCCGCCAGACGCCGGAGCCGGCGTACATCCCGCCCTCGTACCGGCCGATCGTGCCGCCGGACTCGGACGGCTCGCCGAGCCACCGGAACCACTTCTTCTGCTGCGCCAGCATCTGCTGCTCGGTCAGCAGGGAGTGGTGGATCGAGGACGGTTCAGGTCCCTGGTACGGCGCTCCGCGGTCGCCGCGGGCGTAGTAGTCGTACTCGTCCTGCAGGCCGCCGAGCGAGTGGCCGAGCTCATGCGGGGTGATCAGCGCGGACAGCGCGTTGCCGCCGGACGCGGTCGCGTACGTCCCGCCGGCCCCGCCGTAGGTATCGCTGTTGCCGATAGCAAGGATCTGGCGGTTGGCGGCGGAGGTGCCGGCCACCAGGCCGGCGTACTGGGTGGCCGCGGCCGAGCTGACGGTCAGCAGGCGCTGGACGCTGTTCGGGTTGCAGCCGCCCCAGAACCCCATCTGGAGCGGGGTGTCGACCTTCGGCGAGGTGAGGCCGGGGTCGCAGTCGACCCCGCTGTCCGGCGACGGGATCTCGACCGCGTAGACGTTGAGGTAGTTCCGGTACGACTTGAACGGCTCGATGCTCCAGAGCACGTTCAGGTGCTTGTCCACCTGCTCGCGGAACTTCGGCAGCTCGGCCGCGGTGTACCCGTCGCCCATCACCACCAGGTTGAAGCGGGACTCGGCCGGACCGGTCACCTGGATCGGGACCACGGTCGCCGTGGCGTCCGCCGTCCCGGCCTCGGCGGCGACCGGCAGGCCGGCGAACACCACCGCCACCACTCCGAGCACTGCCGTCAGTCGTCTTGTCCTCACGAGACCTCCCCCAGCCGGGCGACACACTGGCGTGAGCAGCTTACGGAGGGGAACCATGAAATGTCAGGAGTTCACGCGTGCCGGTGCACGGGGCATATGCGGCGCCCGTGCGGCATCATGAGCACTCGGGGAACTGTGAGGAAAGGACATCGATGACGGAACCGGCGCGGTCGCCGCGGCCCGAGCAGGACCGGGTACCACCCGTGGACGACGCTGGTGACGGCGACGGCAAGGGCATCTACTGGCTGCTGAAGAACGTGCTGATCGGCCCGCCGGTCAAGCGCGTCTTCCGGCCGAACGTGGTCGGCGGCGAGAACGTCCCGCAGCACGGGCCGACGATCATCGCCAGTAACCACCTGTCCTACGCCGACTGGATCTTCATGCCGCTGGTCCTGCGCCGGCGGGTCACGTTCGTGGCCAAGTCGGACTACTTCACCGGCGAGGGGATCAAGGGCCGGTTCCAGCGCGGGTTCTTCAAGGGCACCGGCCAGGTGCCGATCGACCGGTCCGGCGGATCGGCGTCCGAGGGCGCGATCCGGGCCGGGATGAAGGTGCTGGAACGCGGCGAGCTGTTCGGCATCTACCCCGAGGGCACCCGCTCACACGACGGCCGGCTCTACAAGGGCCGCACCGGGGTCGCCCGGCTGGCGCTGGAGGCCAAGGTCCCGGTCGTCCCCTGCGGCGTGATCGGCACCGACAAGATCGCGCCGCCCGGCAAGATCGTCGCCTCGATGACGCCTCCGACGGTCAAGTTCGGCGCTCCGCTGGACTTCTCCCGGTACGAGGGGATGGAGGGCGACCGATTGATCCTGCGGGCCGTCACCGACGAGATCATGTACAAGATCATGGAGCTGTCCGGCCAGGAGTACATCGACATGTACGCCACCAAGGCCAAGCAACTGGAGGGCCGCGCGGTCACCGGCGCGCCGAAGAAGGTCCGCAAGTCGGACACCTGATCCGGGACCTGAGACACCGGGGGTCTACGCTGGGAGATCGTGGACGGACCGATCGCTTACCAGGGTGAGCCAGGCGCCAACTCGGCGATGGCGTGCACCGACATGTACCCGGACCGCGAGCAGCTGCCCTGTACGACGTTCGAGGACGCGCTCGAGGCGGTCAGCAGCGGCCGCGCCGGGCTGGCGATGATCCCGGTGGACAACTCGATCGCCGGCCGGGTGGCGGACATCCACCACCTGCTGCCGGAGTCCGGGCTGCACATCGTCGGCGAGTACTTCCTGCCGATCCACTTCCAGCTGCTCGGCGTCCCCGGTACATCGATCGACCGGATCCGGACCGTCCGCAGCCACGTGCACGCCCTCGGGCAGTGCCGCAAGATCATCCGCGAGCACGGGTGGTCGACGATCGTCGCGGACGACACCGCCGGGTCCGCCCGGGAGGTGGCCGAGCTGGCCGACCCGACGGTGGCGTCGCTGTCGCCGCGGGCCGCCGCGGAGCTCTACGGCCTGGAGACGCTGGCCAGTGACGTCGAGGACGAGCACCACAACACGACCCGGTTCCTGGTGCTGTCCCGCGAGCCCGACGTACCGCCGGTGGGGTCGGGCCCGGTGATCACCAGCTTCGTGTACCGGGTCCGGAACGTGTCGGCCGCGTTGTACAAGGCTCTCGGCGGGTTCGCGACCAACGGCGTCAACATGACCAAGCTGGAGTCGTACCAGCTCGGCGGCATGTTCTTCGCCACCCAGTTCTACGCCGACATCGAAGGCCACCCGGACGAGCCGAACGTCGCCCTGGCGCTGGAGGAGCTCGCCTTCTTCTCGGTCGAGGTACGACTACTCGGCGTCTACCCCGCCCACCCCTTCCG
>NZ_SMKR01000300.1 GCF_004348725.1 Kribbella turkmenica | reverse complement strand
AACCTGGCCGATCCGGCGGAGGTCGAGGAGTTGGCGCGGACCGTTCTCGTCGACCACGGGCACGTGGATGTGCTGGTGAGCAACGCGGGGCGGTCGATCCGGCGGTCGGTGGCGGACTCGTACCAGCGGTTCCACGACATCGAGCGGACGAACGCGATCAACTATCTCGGCCCGGCCAGGCTCGTGCTCGAGTTGCTCCCGTCGATGCGGAACCGGGGCGAGGGTCACATCGTGAACGTGTCGACGGCCGGCGTACGGACGCCGCCGATGGCGCGCTGGTCGGCGTACCTGGCGTCGAAGAGTGCGTTCGACGTGTGGCTCCGGTGTGTCGCGCAGGAGATCCGCGGGGACGACGTGACGGTGTCGACGGTCTACATGGGCCTGGTGCACACCCGGATGAGCGAGCCGACGCCGCTGCTCCACAAGATGCCGGGGCTGACGCCGGAGCAGGCGGCGGATCAGGTGTGTACGGCGATCGCCGAGCGGACGCACAACATCACTCCGCCGATGGTCCGGCCGGCCGAACTCCTCGGCAACCTGTTCCGCGTCCCGACCGACCGACTGCTGGAGCAGTACTTCCGGATCAGTTCGCGGCACAAACGACGAACGGGAGACGAGGAATCGTGAAAGCTCCACGGCCGATCGGGCCGATGCGGCCACCGGACTGGCTGGTGCAGACCGCGGCGGAGGTCGGCGGGGTGTCGGTCGCGCTGATCAGGTCCGGTGTCTGGCGCCCGGCCCGCCCGTCGCACCTAATCGGGATCGAGCGCGCGCTGCGCCAGTGGGGTCAGTCGATGGCCGCGCTCGGGGCGATCGCCGCGATCAGGTTCCCGGACCGGCTCGCCGTGATCGACGAGGCCGGCAGTACGACGTACGCCGAACTCGACCGCCGCTGTGAGCGGATCGCGGCCGCCATGCACGCCGACCACGGAGTCGTTGCCGGGAGCAAGGTCGCGGTGCTGTGCCGGAACCACCAGGGCTTCCTGGAGGCGACGCTGTCGGCGTCCCGCGCCGGCGCGGACGTGCTCTTCGTGAACACGGAGTTCGCTCCCCCGCAACTGAAGGCCGTCCTCGAGCGACACCGGCCGGACCTGCTCGTCCACGATGCCGAGTTCGCCCCGCGGACCGACGTACCGACAGTGCTCGCCTGGGACTCCGACGGTCTCGACCGGCTCGCCGCGTCGACGGCACCCGCGGCACCCAAGCCCGAGTCACCCGGGCACATCACGATCCTGACCTCAGGTACGACGGGGACGCCGAAAGCGGCGCCGCGCGTGCCGACCGCGTTGGGGCTCGCGGGCCTGACAGCCAGTGCGCTCAACCGCTTCGGCCTGCGGTCGGGTGAGCCGATGGCGATCTGCCCGCCGCTCTTCCACGGGCTCGGTCTGCTCACCTCGATGCTCGCGTTGTTCCTGGGGTCGCCGCTCGTGCTGTTCCGCCGGTACGACGCCCGTACCGTGCTGACCGAGGTCGAACGGGCCCGGGCCGGCTCGATCGTCGCCGTACCCGTGATGCTCCGCCGTATGCTCGACCTGGGACCGGACGAACTCGCCCAACACGACCTCCGCTCGCTCCGCGCGGTGATCTCCGGCGCGTCGATGCTCGGCGTACCGCTCGCCGAGCAGTTCATCGCGCAGTTCGGCCCGGTGCTGTGCGACGCGTACGGCTCCAGTGAGATCGGCATCGCCACGATCGCGACGTCCGCCGACCTGATCGCCGCCCCCGGAACCGTCGGCCGCCCGTGCCTCGGCAGCACGGTCCGGATCCTCGACGAGAACGACCGGCCGGTGCCCGCCGGTGAGACCGGGCGGATCTTCGCCGGCGGCGGCCTGGTGTTCGGCGGGTACTCCGACGGCTCGTCCACGACGGTCGTGGACGGCCGGATGAGCACCGGCGACCTCGGTCACCTGGACCGGTCCGGCCGCCTGTTCGTCGACGGCCGCGAGGACGACATGATCGTGTCCGGCGGCGAGAACGTGTACCCGGTCGAGGTCGAGGACTGCCTTGCGGCCCACCCCGCAGTCGCCGAGGCGGTCGTCGCCGGCGTACCCGACGAGGAGTTCGGCCAGCGCCTGATCGCGTACGTCGTCCTGCGCGAACCGGCCACCGAGGACGAACTGCTCGACCACGTCAAAGCCAACCTCGCCCGCTACAAGACTCCTCGCCAGATCGTCGTCCTCGACGACTTCCCCCGCAACGCCACCGGCAAAGTCCGCCGCGACAGACTCACTCCGCGCACTGATCCCTGAGCGCCTCGGCGAGGATTGTCATCTGGTGAGGGCTCCGTATTCGTCGCCGAGGGAGAAGCGAGGGCCCGGGCGCCGCCTTCGACCAAGCTGCGGGCGAGGTCGAGGATGGGAGTGAGGCCGCCTGGCCAGTGGAGGCGGGAGTGGGCTGCGGGCGGCGAGGACGATCAGGCCGTCTCCGCCATGGGAGAGTGGGGTCTGTGAAGATCCTGGTCGGCTACGTGCCAACACCCGAGGGCGAGGCCGCGCTGGCGGCGGCAGCTGCCGAGGCCGAGCTGCGCGGCGCGTCCGTGCTCCTGCTCAACACCAGCCGCGGCGACGCCTACATCGATGCCCGGTACGCCGACGCAGACGAGCTGGCCGCCGCCGAAACCACCCTGCGCGACCGCGGCGTCGAGGTGAGCATCCAGCAGGCCGCTGCCACCGGCGACGTCGCCGGCGAGCTGCTCAAGGCGGCCGCTGCCGAGGACGTCGTCCTCATCGTCCTGGGCCTGCGCCGCCGCAGCCCGGTCGGCAAGCTCATCCTCGGCAGCACCGCCCAGCGTGTCCTGCTCGAGTCCCCGGTCCCCGTGCTGGCCGTCAAGGCGCCGCCCCGCGACTGAATGCCGGACGCCCAGGCCATCAC
>NZ_SMKR01000299.1 GCF_004348725.1 Kribbella turkmenica | reverse complement strand
GGCATGTCCACATCAGACCTGCTGGTGACGCCGGCCCAACGGGACCGAGCCGTCGAGATCCTGAAAGAAATGTACGCCGACGGCCGGCTGGACCACGGCGAGTTCGACACCCGGCTGGAACTGGCGCTCAGGGCTCGCACCCGCGCCGAGCTGAACAGCACGTTCGACGGCCTCGTGTCGCGGCCGGTACCGACGTACGCACCCGCGGCCTTCACCCGGCCCGCGCCGGTGCAGCGGTACACCGGTGACGGCCGGGGGATGGGCACGGTCGCGCACTGGCTCGGGTACCCGACGTTCTTCGTCGGGCCGGCGATCGTGGTGGCGACGACCGGTCAGAAGAACCCGGCGGTCCGCAGGCACGCGGTCGAGGCGCTGAACTTCCAGCTGAGTGCGTTCGGAGCGTTCGCGCTGCTGGGGATCATCACCGGGGCGACGGAGGGGTTCACCGCGTTCCTCTTCCCGCTGCTCGGCGTGCTCTGGTTCGTGCTCACCGGCATCGGCGGCCTGGCGACCGCGATCGGCTCCAACTTCCGCTACCCGTTCACACTACGTTTCATCAAGTGACGCAGAGTAGTGAACCGGCACGGGAATCCCGGGTGCGGGCGGGTTGTTGGACTTGATAGTGTGGATCTTCCACCCCCTCCGGGGCCGGTGGGAGTTTGACAATTCAACAGGGGGTGAACGGTTTCGACTTTGGACGTTTGTTCCAAGGGAAGCGGGCCGAGGATCCAGGGTTATCTCGTTAACGATCTCTGGAAACCAATAACTGCCAACGCTAAGCGCAGTAGCTTCGCTCTCGCCGCCTGACGGCCTGAGCACTTAAAGAAGCGGTCAGCCCGGGGATGCTTCCGCCCCGGTTCCTGGCCTCAGCTAGGAAGCTTGCTGCACTAGCCCGGTCACGGGGCTGGTGTGGGACTTTTACAGTGACTGAGCCTGTCAGCGACGTGTCTGTGAGAGCGCTGGGGCTGAGAAAACGCCGAACAGACTGCGCCCGGAGAAGCCTTGAAACGACGCTGAAGGACGCGGGTTCGATTCCCGCCACCTCCACCCCTTGAGTCTGTGGAACGCGCAGGTCAGCCAAGCTGACCTGCGCGTTCTGCTGTCCGGTCCACGACCGGCCGGCGGTGTCACCCGCAGGCCGGCCGGGCCCGGGTGTTACTCGCCGACCAGTTGGTCGTAATAGGTGGTGAACGAGACGTGGTCGACGCCGTTGAAGACGGCCGGGATCTTGCCGTACGCCGTGATCGCGGTGGCGGTGCCGTTCGCCTTGCTCATGGCGTAGTGGTAGCCGGAGTCGGTGTCCGCGTCGACACCGACGACGAGCGAGCCGCCGCGGGTGCCGCAGCCCTGGACCACCAGGGACTCGTACGCCGACCAGCCGGAGCTGCGGATCAGCTTGACGACCGGCTTGGCCGTCGCGGTGATCGGGATCCGGATGGTGTACAGCGCGCCGGCCTTCGTGGTCATCAGCAGAGTGTCGTACGTCGCCGACTCGCTGATCATCGTCATCGCCTTGAAACCGCGGAACCCGGGGAACGAGCCGAGCGCCCTGAAACCGCCGTTGACCTGGGCGTACCGGTACAGGCTGCCGTTGGTGTTCAGACCGTACAGGTAGGCGTGCCGGGGCTGCGTGACGCTGTAGTTCGACGTGGCGATGGACTTGAAGCTGGTCCAGCCGGTCCCGACCTTCTTGAAGGTCGGGGTGAGACCGGAATCCCGCACGTACGTCGTGTGCCGGTACAGGTTCCCGCCCTGCAGGAGCAGGCCGGAGAAGTAGACCTGGGTGCCGGTGGAGTTCTGTGCCAGGTACCAGGTCGCGTTGGCCCGGGTCGCGACGAAGTTGAACGGTTCGTACAGCTCGGCCGTCGGCGGCCTACCCGGGTAGACGTCGGCCGCTTCGACGGTGCCCGCGGCGGTCGGCCAGCCGACCCAGCTGGCACAGGCGGCCGTCGTCGCCGCCGGCGAACGTTGCTCCGGGCCGGCAGTCTTGGCGGTCCACGACGGTTTCGGGTCCGCCTGGCCGCCGGCCACGGCCGGACCGGATGCGGCGGTCGCGGCGAGCATGCCTACACCCGCCACGGCGAGCGCGAGGCGCTGCAGTTTCATCAAGGAGTCCCCCTCCAGGACAAGAAAAGGTCTCGGTCGACCCGAGACCTCGCACACTCTAACCTGGACCCCCGATATTTCGGAGACTCCTGCACTTCCGTGCAACCGGCACGGGATCGGAGTCCCGGCATCGCTCGCCGCGGTGCGGATCAGGAGACAGCCATGGCCCTTCCCGAACCCGTCATCCAGCGCGGTATCGCGATCGCCGGCGAGAACCCGATGATCATCCTCTACCGCCCCGGCAGCGACGACATCGTCGTCCTGGTGAGCATGTGGACGGCGAGGTACTCGCCGGTCGGCGCGGGGCGGGCGCTGCTGGTCTGGGCCGATCGGACCGCGTCCGGGCTCGGCTCCGAAGCGCCGGCCGGGATGTACGCCGACAACCCCGAGCTGGCGCGGTACGTCTGGGAGAACTTCTACCGCGACTACGACACGATTCGCGGACGCGGGATCGAGACCGGGCCCGTGGTGCCGGCCCGGTTCACCGAGGTGTCCGGCGGCGACCGGTTCCACCGGATCACCTGCGTCTCCGCCACCACCACGATCGAGCTCGAGTGGCGCGACGTACTCGACACGTTCCAGGTGATGACGCGGCTGACCGGGTTCGAGACCTCGGCGATCGGCCGGCCCTGCGCCGGGGCCGAGGTGCGGGTGAACGGAGTCGCCGCGCGCGGCGAGGTGCACCAGCCGGAGGGGTGGTTCGGCAGTTCGGCGGCGCTGGCGTTCGCCGAGACCTGGCGCGAGATCTGACCGCGCGCGCGGCCGTAACGGCCGGAGGCGTTCTCGCGATACCCGTA
>NZ_SMKR01000298.1 GCF_004348725.1 Kribbella turkmenica | reverse complement strand
GATCCCAGGCCGTGCACGTCTCGGCGTACTCGCTGAAGGCGCTCGCGGTCACCTGCGCACCGCTGATGAGCCGCGGCGGCAGTGTCGTCGGACTGACCTTCGACGCCACCGTCGCCTGGCCCGGCTACGACTGGATGGGCGTGGCCAAGGCCGCTCTCGAGTCGACGAGCCGGTACCTGGCCCGTGACCTCGGTGCGCAGGGGATCCGTTGCAACCTGGTCTCGGCCGGCCCGCTGAAGACGCTCGCGGCGAAGGCGATCCCGGGCTTCGAGAAGTTCGAGGAGCCGTGGCTGGACCGAGCCCCGCTGGGCTGGGACCCGTCCGACCTCGAGCCCACCGGCCGCACCATCGTCGGACTGCTGAGCGACTTCTTCCCCGCGACCACCGGCGAGATCGTGCACGTCGACGGCGGCTACCACGCGATGGGAGCGTAGGGGTTGGCCACATCTCTGGTTGAGCTCCGAATCCTGGACGGAGCCAACCTCTACTTCAGTCGTGCCGCCGTCAAGCTGACGCTCGACATGACCGCGCTCGTCGACGCCCCGGCCCCGGCCGCGAAGGCGTACGCCCAGGCCATCGGCCTCGGCGCCACCCGGCCCGGCCGGATCGGCTCCGGTTTCCGGCAGCGGTTCGCGATCCGGGTCGCGGGTCACGTCGTCCGGCGGATCGCGCGCGAGGCCGGGATCGGCCGGATCGGCGTCCGGGTCCGGCCGGAGTCCGACGTACGGCGCCTGGTGGTGGCGTTCCCGTGGGCGCACGAGGGCCGCGCGCGGGCGCTCGGGGCGGCGATCGTCGAGGTGCTGGACGCGTTCGGTGCCGACGACCTGACCGACCTGATCGCCGAGGCCGGGGACCGGGTCCGGAGCGAGCCTCCGGGGAACCCGCCGCCGACCCTGCGGCCGAAGGTGCCGGTGGTCGCGGTGACCGGGACGAACGGCAAGACCACGACCTCGCGGATGATCGCGCACATCGGCCGCGCGGCCGGGCTGCACGTCGGCTGGTCGAGCACCGACGGCGTGTACTTCGACGGCGAACTGGTCAAGTACGGCGACTACTCCGGCCCGAGCGGAGCCGGCCAGGTGCTGTCGCAGCCCGGGATCCAGCTCGCGGTCACCGAGACCGCCCGCGGCGGCATCCTCCGGCGCGGTGTCGGCGTCGTCCACAACGACGTCTCGGTGGTCACCAACGTGACCGCCGACCACCTCGGTCTGGGCGGGATCGACACCGTCGACCAGTTGGCCGAGGTGAAGGCGGTCATCACCCGCATCACCCGGCCGCGCGGCTGGTGCGTGGTGAACGGCGACGACCCGCGGACGCTCGCGATGCGCCTCGGTTCGCCGGCCAAGTGCTGGGTGTTCTCCCGCGATCCCGACTCGCCGTCGATCCGGGCCGTGCTGGACGAGGGCGGCCGGGCGACCACCGTGCTCGACGGGTTCGTCACCGTCCTCGACCAGGCCGCCGACCCGGAGCCGTTGCTCAAGGTCGTCGACGTACCGATGACGCTGTCCGGGCTGTCCCACTACAACGTGGAGAACGCGCTGGCCGCGGCGTCGGCGGCGCTCGGGCTCGGGCTGCCGCGGGCCGCGGTGATCGAGGGCCTGAGCTCGTTCGCGCCGAACGAGAACAACCCGGGCCGGATGAACTTGTACTCGGTCCGCGACTTCACCGTGGTGATCGACCTCGCGCACAACGAGGCCGGCCTGCAGGCACTGCTCGAGATCATGAACGGCGTCCGGGAGCCGGGTGGACGGTTGCTGCTGGCCCTGGGGTCGCCGGGCGACCGGGCCGACGACATGGTCTCCGCGCTCGGTGCGATCGGTGCCCGCGGCGCCGACCGGGTGATGATCGGGCACAAGAGCGAGTACCTGCGGGGCCGGCCGCCGTCGGAGCTCGAGGAGGTCTTCCGCGCGGGCGCCGCGTCGGTGGGTGTGGACGACGTACCGGCGTACCCGACCGAGCTGGAGGCGGCGCAGGCGCTGGTCGCCGAGGCGAAGGCCGGGGACGTGGTCGCGGTGATGTCTCTGCAGGATCGGGCGAGTCTTGACGCCTGGTTGCGGGCCGAGGGGGCTACCGTCGACACACCGGAGATCTTGAAGGCCAAGGTCGAGAGAGCCCAGCACTAGCCCCACGGCCCCGCGGTGGTCCCCGCGGCCGGGGCGGGAACGGGGTGAAGAAATGCGCTACCTGTGGTCGGTGCCGTCCGCGGTCGTCGCGTGGTTCGTGGCGGGATTCGCCGCGACCTACCTGAAAGGCCTGCCGGACGGTACGACGCTGTTCGTGCCGGCCCGGCTGGACCTGCTCGTGCTCGGCGGGTTGGCCGGCGGCGTGGCGGCCGGGCTGTTCGTCGGGCGGATCCGGTACACGCTGCCGCTGGTCGCGCTCGTTGCCGCCGGCATGTGGTGGCTGACCGGGAACTCGTTCGCCGACGAGGCGTTCCCGGTCACGTTGCTGGTGGCAAGCGCCGTCGGCGGGCTCTTCGGTGCCCTGGGCACCAGAAGCTCGGTGGTCGCCGCGTTCGCGCTCGCGATCCCGGTCGCCTGGCTGGCACTCCGTCCGGCCAACCAGTTGGCGGACTGGCGGTGGTTGTGGCAACTGAACGGCCTGCTGGTGGCCGCCGGACTCGCGATCCTGCTGTACGTCGCCTGCTGGCGCCGTGGCTGGCGGTCGGCGTACTCCTGGCTGCCGTTGACTGCCGTCTACCTGGCGTCGTTCGGGGTCGTCGCCGGGGTCCGGACGATCAGCCGCGCGCCCGCCGGGCAGTCGACCGACGTGACCGCGGACGCGGCGACGGAGGCGTTCTTCCGGACCTTCGGGCCGATGCTGCGGGAGTACTGGCCGTGGCTGGTGCTGGCCGTGCTGCTCGCGATCCCGATGGTGGCACTGAAGTTGCGCGCGCTCCCGCCGCCGCCCC
>NZ_SMKR01000297.1 GCF_004348725.1 Kribbella turkmenica | reverse complement strand
GTCCGGCGAAGACCTCGGTCGAGGCTGCGCGGGGTTTCCGGCCGCTGGCGGATGGCTGATGCGGTGTCCGCCGGCAGTTGGTTCGCTTCGGCGGCCAGCGCCTGGTGGTGTGCCAATGCCTCCGAATCAGGCTCCTGAACGGTTCGGCGGACGGCCTAGTCGACGACGGCGGGCAGTTCGGTCTACAGGGGATCGAGCAGAGCCCGGTCGGCACCGGCGGCGACGGCGAATTTTGTCCGGTGGAGTAGCTGAAGTGAAGTGGAGCCGACGGCGTGACTGCGGGCGTGTCCGTCCGCGCAGGCCCAGTAGGCGGTCGCCCGATGCTTGGCCGCGGGTGTCGCATCAGGTGACTCCTTTCTCAGGGCAGCGTCGGCATGACCGTGACGTTGCTGTGTGGGGCGGTGGGCTCCTGCGTCTGGCTGATCTGCAGCGTGTCGAGGGCGAGGGAGGGTTCCTGTTGCATCGCCGACTCGAGGTGGTGAAGGATCACTCCCTCGCGCAAGGCCCACGGCGAGACATCCAGTTGCTTGATGTCGAGCGCGGTCATCGCGGCCTTGGCAATGACCGCACCCGCGAGCACCTGCCGTGCACGTGACTGCGAGATGCCGCGGAGTTGCGCTCGCTCCGCTGTTGTCAGGCGTGCGATGCGAGGGATCCACGCAGCCAGGTCCGACCTTCGCAGAGTACGGCGTACGAACGGCCCGGTCCGCTGGGCCGGAGCACCGGTCAGCCTGGCCAACTGCTTGAACGTCTTCGAACTCGCGATGACGCGCTTCGGGTCACCCTCCCAGCGGAGCCTGTCCGAGACCTCTCGCAAGGTCGCGCGGGCGTGCCGCCGCAGGGCACGCAGTTGGTCTCGGGTCGGTGGGTCGTCCTGCAGGAAGGCCTTGGTCAAGCGGCCGGCTCCGAGCGGCAGGGACACGGCGAAATCAGGCTGGGCATCGCGCCCGAGGGCGATCTCCATCGAGCCACCGCCGATGTCGAGCACCAGCAGTCTTCCGGCCGACCAGCCGTACCAGCGCCGTACGGCCAGGTAGGTCAGGCGGGCCTCTTCGTCGCCGGTGAGGAAGCGTGGCTGGATGCCGGTCTCCCGCGCGAGCCGCGCAGCGATCTCGGTCCCGTTGCCGGCATCGCGGACCGCGGAGGTGGCGAACGCGAACAGCCGGTCTACTTGGAGCGTCCGGGCGGCTGCTGCGGCGTCTTTGACCGCCTCGACCAGCCGGTCGATCCCCGTAGCCGTGATCAGGCCGTCCGGCTGGATGGACTCGGCGAGGAACGTCGGGTACTTCACCGCATGCGTGGGCAGCGGGGGAGCGCCGGGCGATGCCTCGACGACCTGCAGCTGGGCCGAGTTCGATCCGATGTCCAGAACACCCATTCTCATCCCCGGCAGGTGCCCAGGCGACGACCTTCCAAGCCGTCCGCACTGCTGCTTCACGTTTGTTGCGTGCTCTCGAGTTGCCGGTTGATCTTGTCGACCTTGGCTTCGAGGCGTTCCATGTCCTCGGCGTCGACGCGGAAGATGAGGTGTTTGGCGCCGAGGAGAAGGATGGCCTGGAAGACCAGTTGGAGCCATTCGCTCTGCCAGTTCTCGAAGGTGCTGGCGAGGAAGGTGGGGAAGAAGTCGGCCCAGGCGAAGGCCTGGTTGTGTTCCTCCTGCTCGCTGCGGAACTCGCTCAGCTGGGTGAAGAACTGGCCGATCCAGGAGCCGAGGAACAGGACGAGCAGAACGTAGACCGCTCCCCAGCGCCGCACGTGGGAATTGGCCTTGTGGTGTGTGCGCGGGTCAGGTTCCAGACCTTGCTCTTCTTCACTCATACCCGGCCGGTACCCCTGGGTAGCGCTTCTCAGCCGCCAGGGCGCAGACATCGCTCGATCGGTGACAGGGCGTGAGGTCCGGCTCGGCTTGGGTGGTGGGCGCTTCGGCCGCCGCTCGGCGGGGTACCTGCGCTGGACCACCCTACGGACACTGGAGAGGCCACGATGACTTCCACCGATCCCGTCGCCGGGCCGGACGTGGTCGACGTTCTGACCGCCGACCACCGGGAATTCCAGGATCTTGCCCAGCAGATCAGCGCAGCCGCCGACCCTGGCGTGCGCCGCGACCTGACCGACCAGCTCATCGCCGAACTGGTTCGGCACGCGGTCGCCGAAGAGATGTTCGTCTATCCCGCCATGCGCGATCATCTGCCGAACGGCGAGGAGGCCGTCGAGCACGACACCGAGGAGCACAAGGAGCTCGAGAGGCTCATGAAGCAGTTGGAGGACGCGGACACGTCGGACCCCGCGTTCGAGGAGGCACTCGGGAATCTGCGACAGGTACTCGACGACCATGTGCGGGACGAGGAGTCCGAACAGTTCCCGGCGCTGCGTGCCCACCTTCCGGCGGCGACGCTGGCCGACCTGCGCGAGAAGGTCGAGCTGGCGAAGAAGGTCGCACCGACCAGGCCACACCCGGCCGCACCGAACGCCGAACTGTTCCACAAGCTCGTCGGGCCGGGCGTGGGCCTGGTCGACAGGCTGCGGGACCGGCTGACGGACCGCTCCACGTAGCGGACCCGATGTTCGACCTCACGATCTACACGCCACCGGTGTGAAGCTGATCGGTCGTCAGGCTCTCGCGGGGACGGCGTAGGCTACGACATTGCTCGAGTAGCCTCGTCGGGGGTCGTAGCTGCCGCCGCAGGTGATGACGGCCAGCCGGTGAGGTCCGCGTTGGTCGAACAGCTGCTTCGGCAGGTGCTGTCGGCGGTAGTTGTGCAGGGCAACTACGCGGTAGGTGAGCGGGCCCGCCGCAGTGGCGATGCGGATGGTGTCACCGCCGTGTACGGAGCTGAGGTCGTACAGGGCGCCCTGGCTGCCGTCATCGGCGTCGACGTGGCCGGCGAGCACCGTCGTACCCCGTGCATCGCCAGGCTGCGCGCCGCCGATCCACCATCCGACCGTTGACGGTTCGGGCAGCATCAGGGACCCGTCCGCGGCGACGCCGACCGGAACGACGACGGCTTCGACACTGAGGCTTGAGATGGTGACTCCCACGGGCGACCGGTCCCG
>NZ_SMKR01000296.1 GCF_004348725.1 Kribbella turkmenica | reverse complement strand
CGGTTGGCTGATCGGGGATTCCGGGCGTCGGCCGCGAACGAGGCGGCGTACCGCTCGACACTGCGGTCCATCGACCAAGGCAAGATGTCCGAGCACCGGACCCGCGGCCGGGAGGCGCTCGGCGACCGGATCGACGACTTCTCCGACCTCGAGCTGAACGCGATGGAAGAGATGCTCGGGATGCCGCACCAGGACATCAACCGGGCGTTCCGGGCGGGTGACACGAGCGTCGAGCAGCTGCCCCTGGTCCGGATGGCGACCTCGGCGATGAACAAACTGCCCGACCACGTCGGGGAGATCCACCGCGGTATCACCTTCGACACGGTCGAGGAGCTGACCGCGTTCCTGGACAACTACGCGCCCGGCGGTTCGACCCGCGAGGCGGCGTTCACGCACTCCGACAAGGACCCGGACGGCGCGAAGATCTTCAGCGGTACGGACTACGGTCCCGCCCGGGTCGTGATGCACATCGACGCGCGGCACGGCAAGGACATGTCGTTCCTGCGCGCCAAGGAACTCGGTGTGGACGAGGTCATCCACCCGCCGCACACCACGTTCTACCCGACCAAGCTCGAGTTCGACCCGGAGACGAAGACGTACCACGTCCACGTCCGTGATCACGGCGGCCCGGAGCCGGAGCCGCCGGGCGGCTGGCCGGAGGTCGAACGGGTCACGCAGTCGGATCCCAGCCGGGACTACTGGCGCCAGCACGTGCAGGCACAGAACCAGCAGCCGGCGTGGAATCCGTTCGACACCACGAACCAGACGCCGCCGCCTCCGCCCGGGCAGCCGTCGTTCGGCCCTGCAGGACCGCAGAGCGTCCCGCGTCAGACGATCGATGCCCAGGGCAACCAGCCTGGCCGGTACGCACCGCCCGGTCACCAGCCGGGCCGATTCGGCCCCACCGGGACACAGGCCGGTCAGCACCCGAACCAGCCTCCCGGGCAGTTCGGTCCCACTGGTCAACACCCGGGAGACCCAGCCGCGCCGGACGGTCAGTTCGGGCCGTCCGGTCAGCAGCCGGGGTACAACCCGGGCGCGCCGCCGCAGCAGTTCGGTCCCACCGGTCAGCAGCCCGGGTACGCCCCGGGTCAGCCGGGCGGCCAGTTCGGCCCGACAGGCACTCGGCCCGGACAGCACCCGTCCTACAACCCAGGGGCGCCGGAAACCCCCTTCGGGCCCACCGGTCAGCAGCCGGGGCAGCCGAGTCAGTTCGGGCCTACCGGGCAGCAGCCGGGCGGGCAGTTCGGTCCGCCCGGTCAGCAGCCGGGGCACGGCCCAGGGCAGCCGGGTCAGTTCGGGCCTACCGGGCAGCAGCCGGGCGGGCAGTTCGGTCCGCCCGGTCAGCAGCCGGGGCACGGCCCGGGGCAGCGGGGTCAGTTCGGGCCTACCGGGCAGCAGCCGGGCGGGCAGTTCGGTCCGCCCGGTCAGCAGCCGGGGTACAGCCAGCGTGCGCCGGAGCAGCAGCAGATCGGTCCCACGGGGCAGCAGCCGACTGGGGAGTTCGGTCCGACGGGGACGCAGCCGGGACCACAGCAGAGCTTCGGGCCAGGGCAGCAGGCGGGCCAGTACCCGGGCCACCAGCCGCATCCGGGCCATGAGCTGTTCGGTCCGGGGCACCGGCCTGAGCAGTCCGGATACCCGCCGCAGCAGCCGCCCTACCCGAACCAGCCAGGCGGCGGCCCGCACCCGGGTCAGCCCGGGCACCACCCGGGTCACCCTGGACGTCCGGGGCAGGCGGACGAGCCGTTCCGAGTGCCGGGGGAGCAGCCGCATCCTGGGCAGCAGCCGTTCGGGCCAGGGCACCGGCAGCCTGAGCAGCCGGGGTATCCGCACCAGCAGCCGGGTTCGCCGTACGGGCCGCCGCATCAGCCGGGGCATCCAGGGCACCACCCGGAGTCGCCGTACCAGCAGCCGGGCCGGCCGCCGTTCGGACCTGGGCACAGGCAACCGGAACAGCCCTACGCGCCGGGTCGCGGTCCGGAGCAGCCGGGCTATCCGAACCAGCCGGGTCAACATCCTGCGCAGCCGGGCTATCCGAACCAGCCAGGTCAGCACCCCGGCCAGCCGGGTCATCCGGGACAGCATCCTGGGCACTCGGGCTATCCGGACCAGCCGGGGCGCTCCGGGGATCCGCAGCGGCCGGGGTATCCGGAGCAGCCTGGGCCGCCGCCGTTCAGGCCGGGGCCTGGGTATCCGCAGCAGCCTTACGATCCGCCGCATCAGCAGCCGGGGCAGTACCCGGGTCAGCA
The DNA here is from genome assembly GCF_004348725.1 of Kribbella turkmenica. GTDB lineage: Bacteria > Actinomycetota > Actinomycetes > Propionibacteriales > Kribbellaceae > Kribbella > Kribbella turkmenica. The sequence goes on along the minus strand of NZ_SMKR01000296.1, from coordinate 1,059 downwards.
GCCGTTCGGGCCGGGACAGCCGCAGCGGCCGGGGTATGACCCGCGGGAGTTCGGTCCGTACGCACGGCACACGCCGGAGGACCCGAACGAGTACGGCGGCCAACCGCCGGCCCAGCCGGATCCGTACGGTTCACAGCCGGATCCGCACGGGTCGTCACCCGACGCGCCGGGAGAGCCAGGTGCGTCCGACGCCACGCCTGATCAGCCGGGAGCGGAAGGTCCGTCGCAGGAGTCGCCCGGCGGTGCGCAGGGCTCGGGCGGCGAGGACTGGCGGCCGGGCCCCAGTGGGTTCGGCGTCACGAACAAGACCGGCTTCGATCCTGCGTTCCATCACAGGGCGCTCGGGGACGAGTTCGCGCCGGGCGTGCACGACCCGGAGGGTGTCTTCGAGCCCTGGGAGCGGGATATCGCCGACCGGTTGCAGGACGATGGCTGGCGTGTCGATGCACGCTTCCGGGACGACTCGAAGCGGTACATGAAGAACCCGGACTCGATGGTGCGCAAGGATCCGGCAGACGAGGGGCTGCCCACCGAGTTCAAGACGCCGAAGAGTGGCGGCAGGAACGCGATCCGACGGAACATCAACGACGCCAGCGACCAGGTGCCGCCGGACGGTGAGGTGGTGATCGACGGCCGGAACGTCGGGCTGACCCGGGAGATCGCGGACCGGGCGTACGGCGGCGCGAAGGGTCAACCGGGGAAGAGGGTTGCCGCGAAGGTGCATATCATCCTCGGCGACGGGCAGGTCGTGACGTACGTGAAGGAGAACTGATGGCCGTGCGGGAGAACATCTTCCTGCAGTCGGATTCGGCGGTCCGTGACGAGACGAAGCTGCTGCAGGACCTGCTGAGGCTGGAGCCGATCCCGGACCGATCCGCGGCCGAACCGGACCAGTACGGTCTGCGCGGTCCCGCCCGGACGGTCGACGGTGTCCTGGGGTATGTCGTTCAGCCGAACAAGCACGTCGTCCCCGACGCGGAGCCGGGCGAGGAGCAGGCGATCGACGCCTACCCGACCGAGATCGACATCTGGCTCGGTCGGGACGAGGCGGTGCAGATG
>NZ_SMKR01000002.1 GCF_004348725.1 Kribbella turkmenica | reverse complement strand
CGGGTAGTTGGTGACGGCAACAGTTGTGGCACCGCCGCGCCCGGCCCGCTGCAAGGGCTCCAGCACCTCGAGCGTCTCGCCGCTGTGCGAGATGCCGACGGCGACATCCCCCGGACCGAGCAACGTCGCGCTCGTCAGCGCGCTGTGCACGTCGCTCCAGGTGCTGGCGGCCCGGTCGATCCGGTGCAGCCGGAGCCGCAGGTCCTCGGCGACGGACGCCGACCCGGACACGGCGTACATGTCGATCCGGCGGGCGTCGGAGAGCGCCTGCACGGCCCGGCCGAGGGCGCCGACGTCGATCGACGCGACCGTGTCCTCGAGCGCCCGGGTGTCGGCGCGCAACAGCGTCCGCAGGACGTCGTCCAGCGAGTCGTCCGGGCCGACCTCGGCGCCGGTCCCGCGCTCCCAGCTGCTGCTGGTCCGGCCGCTCTCGGCCGCGAGCGCCAGCCGGAGCTCGGCGTACCCGGACAGCCCGAGGGCGAGGCAGAACCGGGTGACGCTCGGCAGCGACGTCCCGCACCGGGCCGCGAGCTGGCCGATCGTCGACGAGGCGACCCCGGCCGGATCCCGCAGCACCTCGGTGGCGATCCGGGCCTGCGCCGGGCTCAGGGCGGGCAGCAACCCGTTGATCCGGGCCTCCAGGCTCGGCTGCGGCGACGCGGCGGCAATACTCATGTGAATTATTCTCAAGCCAGGTCAACAGCGATTGCAAGAGTTCACACGCGTCCGGGACCGGACACACGAAAAGACCCCCTCGGCCGGGCCAGGCCGAGGGGGTCGCAGAGCGATGCGGGTCAGAACAGCGCGGACATCAGCCGCCGGCGGGCTTTGACCACGCGCTCGTCGTCGGCGCCGACCACCTCGAACAGCTCGAGCAGGTGCAGCCGGACGGAGTTGCGCTCGTCGCCCGCGGTCACCTGGACGGTGGTGATCAGCCGGTTGAAGGCGTCCTCGACGTGGCCGCCCATCAGATCGACGTCGGCGACCAGCTTCTGCGCCTCGACGTCCGCGGGGTTGTCGGCCGCCCGGGTACGGACGTCGGCCGGCACGTCCTGGGTCCGCTTGACCAGCTGGACCCGGGCCAGGCCGGACTTCGCCTCGGCGTCGTTCGGCGTCTCCTTGAGCAGCTCCTCGTACGCCGCGATCGCGCCGTCCAGGTCACCGGCGCCGACCGCGTTCTCGGCCTTCGCGTACCGCGGGTCCGGCTCGGGCTCGGCGGCCTCCTCGGCCACCGGGCCGCCGACCGGCTCGGCCCGGCCGGTGATGCCGTTCGCGACCGCCACGGTCATCAGCTGGTCGAGGTACTGCCGCGCCTCCGGCTCGCCGAGCGTGCCCTGGAACAGCGGGACCACCTGACCCCGCAGTACGGCGATCACCAGCGGAACCGACTGGACGCCGACCGCCTGGGCCAGCTGCGGGTTCGCGTCGATGTCGATCCGGGCGAGCAGGAACTTGCCGGCGTAGTCGGTGGAGAGCTTGGCCAGCACCTGGCTGAGCGCGGCCGAGGCCTGCGACCGCGGCGACCAGAACTCGACCACCACCGGGACCTGCAGGGAGCGCTCGATCACGTCGGCCTGGAAGGTCGGCTCGCTCACGTTCAGCACATACGCCCCCGACGCGCCGCCACCGGCCGCCGGTGCACCACCCGGGGCGGGTGCGCCACCGGGACCGCCGGGTCCGGCCGGAGCCATGCCGGGCCTGCGCAGGGACGACAGATCGATCGCCCCGGGACGGGAGAAGTTCGACTGACTCACGACTGCCCTCGCATTCCGTTCACGTTCACGGGTCCATCCTCCCCGAGAGTGTCCACCTCCGGAAATCCGGAGCTGACGTACGAATCTCCGGCGGTGGACACTATGCCCTAGCCGTGCTGCGCCCGGGTGGCCAGGAGCAGTCGAGCGAGGCCGCTGCGGGTGCCGGCGACGGCGAGCCGGTCGCCCGGGTGCAGCTCCTTGCCCTGCTCGGGGGGCCAGTCCCAGGTGGTGCCGCTCTGGCGGGCGAGCACCAGGAGACCTCCGGCCTCGCTCACCTCGCCCAGCCGCAACCCGCTCGCGACCGACCCCGGCTGCACGGTCACCTCGGTGAGCAGCAGAACACGCCGACCGGCCGGCACGGTCACCTGGCTGCGGCGGTTCGCCACCGCCGCCGCGATCGCGGGCGCGACCAGCATCGACACCGACCGGCTGTGACCGAGTCCGAGCCGCCGTTCCACCCGCTGGGCCAGGTCGTGGTCGAACATCCGCATGGTGATCCGCGCCTCGGGATTCAGGTCGCGGACGACCATCGCGGACTCCAGGTTGGTGATGTCGCCGTTGGTCAGTGCGAGCACCGCCTGGGCGCGCTGGACGCCGGCCGAGCGCAGCGTCTCCTCGTTGCTGCTGTCCCCGATCACCACCGGGATCCGCAACCGGTGCGCGGTCTGGACGCCGGGTGCGTCGTCGTCGTGCTCGACCCCGACCACCGCGACGCCGCGCTCCGCCAGGATTTCCAGGACGCGCGCACCGACCGTACCGAGACCGCAGACGACCACGTGGTTGCGCGGCCGGCCGCGGACACCGCCGATGACCCGCGACAGCCGGGCACCGATCAGCGAGTCGACGACCACCGCGGTGAGCAGGGCCATCAGCACGATGCCGGTCAGCTGGACGACGACGCCGGCGACCTTGGCCCACGGCTCGGCGTCGGAGAACCGGTCGTCCTCGATCCCGGCCGACGTCACCGCACCGAGTGCCAGGTAGAGCGCCCGCAGCCAGTCGATGTCGGCGATGTAGTGCGTCAGCAAGGTCCCGACGAACACGAGGAACGCCATCACCGCCGCGATCCGGCGTACCCGGCGGTCGAAGACGTCGCGCATCGCCATCAGCCAGCCGGCCCGGCGGACGTCCTTGGTCCGCCAGACGGTCCGGACGCCGGTGCCGAGCACGATGTCGCCGGTCGGGTCGGTGCTGTCGATCGGCAGCAGCTCCGGGGTCGCCGACGACGTGGTGTCGGCCAGCACGGCCAGATGCGGCTCGCGGATCAGGTCGGCCTGGCCGGCCACCAGCCGCCGGCCACCGAGATCGAGCCAGGTCAGCTCGTCGTCCTCGAGCGCGTCCGACACGAACGCGGGCGCCGCGAGCGACGGACCCGAGATCACCACGCAGTCACCGAGAAGGCTGTGCAACTGCGCACCCAGCCGTGGGTTCACCATCTGGACGACGATGCGCAGGTCCGGATCCATGTCCCGCGCGGTCAGCGCGGTGTGCACGTTGTGGACGTCGTCGTTGTCCAGCAGCACCAGCGCCCGCGCGTGCGACGGCTGACCGTCCTTCGCGTCGATCCCCGCCCGCCGCAGCAGGCCCTCGCTGACGACGCGGACGCCCAGTACGTGCGCGCCGAGCTCAGCGATCCGTTCGTAGTGCCGCGACGCCGGGTTGACGATCGCGGTGACCTGCTCGCCGGAGCCGACCAGTTCGGTCACGACGCGCAGCATCGTGCGGTCGGACCCGCAGACCACCACGCCGCGCCCGTCGGCGGCCCGTGGGGTGCCGCCCGGCCTCGACGGTTCGGGCTCTGCCGCCGTCTCCTCAGAAGCGGGCGGGCTCTCGGTACTCGCCCCAGAGTTCCCGAAGAACGTGACAGATCTCCCCCATCGTGGCCTCCGCACGCGCCGCCTCCAGCATGGGTTCGATCAGGTTGCCGGTTCCCCTGGCCGCCTCGACCAGAGCCGACAGCGTACGCCGTACCCGGTCCTCGTCGCGGTGCGTCTTGCGCTCCGCGAGCACCCTGCACTGCTCGATCTCCACCTCGTGGCTGACCCGGAGGATGGACAGCTCACCGGAGACCGTGTCGGTCAGGGTGTTCACCCCGACGATCTTCTTCTCGCCCTTCTCCAGCTTCTGCTGGTACTCGAAGGCGGCGTCGGCGATCTCGGCCATGAACCAGCCGTCCTCGATCCCGCGCAGGATGCCGCCGGTCATCGAGCCGTCCGGGCTCATCTCCTTGATCCGGGCGAAGATCTCCTCGGCTTGCGCCTCGATGTCGTCGGTGAGCGCCTCGACGAACCAGGACCCGCCGAGCGGGTCGGCGACGTTGGTGACCCCGACCTCCTCCATCAGCACCGACTGGGTCCGCAGCGCGATCTCGGCCGACTCCTCGGTCGGCAGCGCGAGCGTCTCGTCGAGCGCGTTGGTGTGCAGCGAGTTGGTCCCGCCGAGGACGGCGGCCAGCGCCTCGACCGCAGTCCGGACGACATTGTTGTACGGCTGCTGCGCAGTCAGCGAGACCCCGGCGGTCTGCGTGTGGAACCGCAGCGACTGGGCCTTCTCGGTCTTGGCGCCGTACACGTCGCGCAGCCAGCGGGCCCAGATCCGCCGGGCGGCGCGGAACTTCGCGATCTCCTCGAAGAAGTCCAGGTGGCTGTCGAAGAAGAACGACAGGCCGGGTGCGAACACGTCGACGTCGAGTCCGCGGGACAGGCCCAGCTCGACGTACCCGAAGCCGTCCGCGAGCGTGTAGGCGAGCTCCTGCGCGGCGGTCGAGCCGGCCTCGCGGATGTGGTAGCCGGAGACGCTCAGCGGCTTGTACGCCGGGATGGTGGAGGCGCAGTACTCCATCAGGTCGCCGATCAGGCGCAGGTGCGGTTCCGGCGGGAACAGCCACTCCTTCTGCGCGATGTACTCCTTGAAGATGTCGGTCTGCAGCGTCCCGTTGAGCTTGGTGAGGTCGGCCCCCTGCCGCTCGGCCGCGACCAGGTACATCACGAACGCCGGTACGGCGGGACCGGAGATCGTCATCGACGTGGTCACGTCCTGCAGCGGGATGTCCTTGAACAGCCGGTCCATGTCGGTGGCCGAGTCGATCGCGACCCCGCAGTGGCCGACCTCGCCGAGCGACTTGGGGTCGTCGGAGTCGCGGCCCATCAGCGTCGGCATGTCGAAGGCGACCGACAGGCCGCCGCCACCGCCGTTCAGGATCATCTTGTACCGCTCGTTGGTCTGCTCGGCGTTGCCGAAGCCGGCGAACTGGCGGATCGTCCAGGTGCGGCCGCGGTATCCGGTCGGGTAGAGCCCGCGGGTGAACGGGAACTCTCCCGGCCAGCCGATCCGCTCCATCCGCGGGTCCTCGACACCCTCGGGAGGTCCGTACACGGGCGCGACCTGGGTGCCGGAGAGCGTGGTGAAGTCCGCCTCCCGCTTGCGCGCCGCGTCGTACCGCTGCTGCCACCGGCTCCGGCCGGCGGCGATCTGGTCGGCATCCATCAGTCAGACCTCCTCGAGAACTGGTCCCAAAATACTAGGACGTCCAACTATTTCCAACCAGCCCCGGACCGCCGGGCCATCACAATTGCGCGCCGGAGGCCGGCCGCCGCGTGGAGACGCACAGAGTTGCGCGTTGTGATGGCGTGGGGATCCGCTGCCCGGGTCAGGTGAAGTCGCCGGCGTTGTGGCGCAGTGGCTCGAGAACGGACCAGAGCATCTTCAGCTGCTCGTCGGTCAGGCCGGACAGGGCGAAGTCGGCCGCGACCAGGTCGGCGGTCGCGCGCTCGACCAGCTCGCGTCCCTCCGGGGTGATCTCGCACAGCACCGCCCGCCCGTCGTCCGGGTGCGGGGTCCGCGTCACCAGGCCGGCCGCCTCCAGCCGCCGGACGATCGACGTCACCGAGGTCGGGTGCACCTGCAGCCGTTCGCCCATCTTGCCCAGCGGCAGCGACCCGCGGCGCGAGAACGTCAGCAGCACCAGCGCCTCGAACCGCGCGAACGTCAGCCCGTGCTTCCTGAGGATGTCGTCGAGCTCACCGATGACGATCTGCTGGGCCCGCATCAGCGACGTGACGGCCCGCATCTGCTCGACCGCCCCCCACCGCCGCCCCCACTGCCGCGAAGCCTCGTCGATAGGATCGAACGGCAACGCCCTCTTCCTCGCCATGTGCCGAAGATTAGCCGGAGACCAGGCACACCATGGCGACTCTCCGAAAGTGTCCGGTGGGGGTGTCATGCTTCGCGGTATGACGCTGTCGAGGGAGCGGGCCGGCTTCTATCTCGAGCAGTTGCGAGCTGAGAGTGCGCGGCTGGGCGAGGTGGGCCGGATGGGGCTGGAAGCCGCCGTGCCGAGCTGTCCGGGGTGGACGGTCGAGTCGGTCGTGCGGCATGTCGCGCAGGTCTACCTGCACAAGGTGGAGGTGCTGCGGCTCGGGGCGCTGCCCGACCCGTGGCCGCCGGACCTCGGTGACCGGGACGCACTCGAGTTGTACGACGAAGCACGCGCGGCGATCGTCGACGCCCTGGAGCAGGCCGGGACCGGGCAGGCGACCTGGACGTTCAACCCGGACGACAAGACAGCGGGGTTCTGGTACCGGCGGATGGCGCTGGAGAGTGTGGTCCACCGGATCGACGTGGAGCAGGCGCACGACGTGGTCACGCCGATCGCGCTCGAATCGGCGCTCGACGGCATCGACGAGCTTGTCTACCCGAATCTCGCCGGCCCGTGGTGGGAGGAAGGCGACACCGAGCACGCCGTCGACGCCGCCGTACGGCTGACCGCCGAAGGCAGGTCGTGGACGGTCCGCGCGGACGCCACCAGTGTGACGGTGAGCCAGAGCGCCGAGGGTGGCGTGGCCGCCGAGATCTTCGGGTCGGCCGAGGCCGTGTTCCTGTGGTTGTGGGGCCGGTCGGAGGTCTCGGCGATCCGGTCGGCCGGTGACGAGGACGTCATCCGCGAGTTCCGGGCCCGGGTCTCGGAGGCGACCCAGTGATGTCCTGATCCAGGGTGGCCGATCGTTCCTTTGCCGAGGGGCCACAGTGGGCCTGGCGAAGAAGGAGTGTTCCGATGGCGCAGTACCTTGCACTGACCTACACGGCGGACGTCGACTGGTGGGCTCCCGAGCAGGCGAGTGAGCTGGCGGAGTACCGGCAGTTCGCGCTGGACCACGCCGGGAGCGTCAAGGCGAGTGCCGTCCTGCATCCGACGCCGACGGCGACCGTCGTCCGGGTGGAGGGTGCACGCGGCGGGAAGGTCGTCACGACGGACGGGCCGTACGCGGAGACCAAGGAGGCCCTGACCGGGTACTACCTGATCGAGGCCGAGGACCTGGAGGCGGCGATCGCCGTCGCCGCGCAGATCCCGGCCGCGTGGAACGGTGCCGTCGAGGTCCGGCCGGTCATCCTCGCCAGGTAGCGGCATGCACGACACGCTCGCGGAGACGATCCGGGTCGAGGGGACCCGCATCCTGGCGACCCTGATCCGGACCGTCGGCGACGTCCAGCTCGCCGAGGACGCCGTCCAGGAGGCGGCGCTGGCGGCTCTCGGCGCCTGGCCGGTCACCGGAGTGCCGCCGGAGCCGCGTGCCTGGCTGACGGTGACGGCCCGGCGCAAAGCGATCGACATCGTCCGCCGGGAGCGGGCACGCCCCGGCAAGGAGCGAGCCGGGCTGGAACTGATGGAGATCGGCCGGTCGGACGGGATCGTCCCGGACAGCGTCGTCCGAGACGACCTGCTCCGGCTGATCTTCACCTGCTGCCATCCCGCACTGTCGCCGCCGACCCGGGTCGCGCTGGCGTTGCGCACGTTGTGTGGCCTGTCACCGGCCCAGATCGGCGGCGTCCTGCTCACCACCGAGGTCGCGACGAACAAGCGGCTGACGCGGGCCCGGCAGAAGATCGCGGCCGCACGGATCCCGTATCGGCTGCCGGCTGACGACGAACTGCCCGCCCGGCTGCCGGCCGTGTGCAGCGTCATCCACAGCCTCTACACGTCCGGCCACGCTCCGATGGAGGGCGAGACGGCGTACGACGTCGACCTGTGCGCCGAGGCGGTCCGGCTGGCGGAGTTGCTGCACGAACTGCTCCCGGACCAGCCGATGCCGTCCGCCGTACTGGCGTTGCTGCTCCTCACCGAGGCACGCCGGCCGGCCCGGCTCGACGAGGACGGTCACGTGGTCACCCTCGACCAGCAGGATCGTTCCCGGTGGGACAAGCAGGCGATCGACCGCGGGATCGCCATGCTGAACGACTCGCTGCTGCGCTCCGGCCGGCAGGCCGACGCGTATCAACTCCAGGCGGCCATCGCGGCCGAGCACGCCCGCGTACCCAGCTACTCGGCGACCGACTGGTGGGAGATCGTCCGCCTGTACGAACTGCTGGTCTCGATCGCGCCGAGCACGTCCGCGCACCTGGCCTATGCGGTCGCCACCGCGGAGGCCGACGGCACCGCGTCCGGTCTGGCCATGCTCGACGAGCTCCCGCCGAGCCCTCGCTGGCACGCCGTACGTGCCGAGCTGCTCGCTCGCGATCACCGGTACGCCGAAGCAGCCGAGGAACTCACCCGGGCGCTCGCCGGACCGGCCACGGATCCCGAACGCGCACACCGCGAACGCCGTCGGCAGGTCTTCCTCGACCTGGCCGGCTGACGGTCAGTCGCGGTCGTCGTCGGTCCAGTTGCCGCGTTCGCTGTTGAAGATCGACTTGGTGCCGGAGCCGGCCGGCGGGCGGGCCTGGGCCTGCTGGGAGGCCGGTGTCGGGGCCACCGTGGTGGCGACCTCCTGCGCGGAGTCCATCCCGATCGGGCCGGTGCCGTCGTCGTCGGTGTCGTCGTCGCCCTGCACCACGTCGACGCTGGCCGACGCGCGCAGACCGGTGCGCTGGATGACGCGCTGGATGGTCAGGTCCCGGTCGTCCGGGCGGCTGACCCAGCGGATCTCCCGGAAGCCTTGATCCTGCGCCGCCGACTCGAAGACGAAGTGGCCGTAGCCGAAGATCCGGCCGACGATCGGTTTCTGCAGGGTGATGTCGAGGACTCGTGCGATCGGCGTGGTCGCGACCGTCTGGGAGAAGACGCCGCGGATCCGCATCACCCGCATGTTGGTCACCACGAAGCGGTCGCGGTGATGGGTGAGGAACTGCCAGAAGGCGTGCATCAGGAGTATCAGCACGATCGCCAGCAGCACCTGCGTGCCGCCGATCGAGTTGGTCACCACCGCCACCAGCAGGGCGGTCGCCAGCACGACCTCGAGCATCGGCGGCGTGAACACCACCCAGTGCTGCCGGACCTCGTCGATGACGACTTCGCCCTCGTCCGAGATCAGATGGCGCCGGACCTTCGGGTCGAAGATCCGGAACAGGCCTATTCCGGCCATCCGCTCACTCCCCTGTCACGCTGTTGTGTGACCCCGTACAGCCAAGTGTCCCGCACGATCGCTCGTGACGGGACACTCGGACGGCAGATCAGTTGAACAGCGCGGTCAGGAAGGTGATCACGCTCCCGAACGCGTCGCCGACGGCCGAGAACGCGCCTCCCACCGCGTCGGCGGCGTTCGCCGGCTGAGTGAACAGATAGAAGCCGGCAAAGGCGATGACCGACCAGATCAACAGCTTCTTCGGCATGTCACCACTCCTCGTTCGCAACCACTCGGTCGACTGTGTTTGTGTTTGTATCACGGACCGTCACCAATTGTCACTGACTGAACACAGCCCACCGCACAATGCTCACCAGCTACAAGTCCCATTCTGTAACGGATTCGGGGGCGTGGCAGCCACCGGCGCGCCGCCGTGAGACGCGGATCGCACCGTCGCGCGGAAAACCGGCCGACTTTGCCCGATTCCGGACCTTCTGTCACTCCTGCCACCGGCGACGACACAATGTGACAGAGTGTGGTCGAGTGTTGCAGATCGTGCCCCGGTCAGAGGGCCGCGATGAGCTCGTCGGCGGCGGTGTACGGGTCGGTGTTGCCCTCGGCCACCTTGGCCGCCAGCACGTCCAGCCGGGCATCGCCGTGCAGGTGCGCGAACCGGGAGCGCAGCGCCGTCATCGCGATCGCCTCGATCTCGTCGCGGGCCCGGCCGCGCCGGCGTTGGGCCAGCACCCCGTTGGACTCCATCCAGGCCAGCCGGTCCTCGATCGCCGAGACCACCTCGGCGACCCCTTCGTTGCGTGAGGCAACAGTCTTCAGGATCGGCGGCGACCACGCGCCCTCGGCCCGTTCGGCCAGCGCGAGCATCGCCCGCAGGTCGCGGGTGACGTTCTGCACGCCGTCGCGATCCGCCTTGTTCACAACGTAGATGTCGCCGACCTCGAGGATGCCGGCCTTCGCCGCCTGGATGCCGTCACCCATGCCGGGGGCGAGCAGGACGAGCGTCGTGTCGGCCATCCCGGCGATCTCCACCTCGGACTGCCCGACCCCGACCGTCTCCACCAGCACGACGTCGAACCCGGCCGCGTCCAGCACCCGCAGCGCCTGCGGCGTCGACCAGGCCAGGCCGCCCAGGTGACCGCGCGACGCCATCGACCGGATGAACACCCCGGCGTCGGTCGCGTGGTCCTGCATCCGCACCCGGTCCCCCAGCAGGGCGCCGCCGGAGAACGGCGACGACGGGTCGACCGCGAGCACGCCGACCCGCTTGCCGGTCTCCCGGTACGCCGAGACCAGCGCCGACGTCGACGTAGACTTACCGACCCCCGGCGAGCCCGTGATCCCGACGATGTGCGCGTTCCCGGCGTACGGCGAGAGCGCCGCCATCACCTCGCGGAGCAGCGGGGACTCGTCCTCGACCAGTGAGATCAGCCGGGCGACCGCCCGGGAGTCACCCTCCCGGGCCCGCTCGACCAACTCGCCGACAGGAGCTGTGCGCCGTGGCATCAGCTCTTCTGGGGTACGCGCACGATGAGGGCGTCGCCCTGACCGCCGCCGCCGCACAGGGCCGCGGCGCCGACGCCGCCACCGCGACGCTGCAGCTCCAGCGCCAGGTGCAGCACCAGCCGGGCGCCGGACATGCCGATCGGGTGGCCGAGGGCGATCGCGCCGCCGTTCACGTTGACCTTGTCGAGGTCGACCTGCAGCTCCCGCGCGGACGCGATCCCGACGGCCGCGAAGGCCTCGTTGATCTCGACCAGGTCGAGCGCGGCCGGCTCGATACCCTCCTTCGCGCAGGCCTTGACGATCGCGTTCGCCGGCTGGCTCTGCAGCGAGGAGTCCGGGCCCGCGACCGAGCCGTGCGCACCGATCTCGGCGATCCAGCTCAGCCCGAGCTCCTCGGCCGTCGCCTTGCTCATCACGACCACGGCGCAACCGCCGTCGGAGATCTGCGAGGCCGAGCCGGCGGTGATGGTGCCGTTCTTGCCGAACGCCGGCCGCAGCCTGGCCAGTGACTCGACCGAGGTGTCGCTGCGGACGCCCTCGTCGCTGTCCACCACGATCGGGTCGCCCTTGCGCTGCGGCACCTCGACGGGCACCACCTCGTCGGCGAAGACGCCGTTCTTCCAGGCCGCGGCGGCCTGCTGGTGCGAGCGGGCGCTGAACTCGTCCTGCTCCTCGCGGGTGAGCTCGAGGCCCTCGTTGTTGGCCTGGTCCGTGAGCGCACCCATCGCCTGGTCGGTGAACGCGTCCCACAGCCCGTCGAACGCCATCGAGTCGACCAGTGACACGTCGCCGTACTTGAAGCCCTCGCGGGACTTCGGCAGCAGGTGCGGCGCGTTCGTCATCGACTCCATCCCGCCGGCGACGACGATCTCGTACTCGCCGGCGCGGATCAGCTGGTCGGCGAGCGCGATCGCGTTCAGGCCCGACAGGCAGACCTTGTTGATGGTAACGGCCGGGATGTCCATCGGGATCCCGGCCTTGACCGCGGCCTGGCGGGCGGTGATCTGGCCGCCGCCGGCCTGCAGCACCTGGCCCATGATCACGTACTCGACCTGGTCCGGTGCGACCCCGGCCTTCTCCAGTGCGCCCTTGATCGCGAACCCGCCGAGCTCGGCGCCGGTGAAGCCCTTGAGGCCACCCAGCAGCCGCCCGATCGGGGTGCGCGCGCCGGCCACTATGACGGTTTGGTTCTGCGAGCTGCGAGACGCGTCAGACATGGTGTCACGATACCTGCGACGGCACTGGTACGCCCCTGGTCCGACCCTGTCGATCAGGTCACACGCCGGTCCCGTTTACCGGTCGACGTGACCGGAAGCTCGGTCACGAAGGTGATCGTCCGCGGCACCTTCGCCGGACCGAGGTGCGCCCGCGCGTGCCGGCGCAACTCCCACGCCTCCACAGCGCGCCGGCGGACCACGTGCGCCTCCAGCCGGGCGCCGTACTCCTCGTCCGGTACGCCGCCCACCCGCGCCTCGGCCACGGCCGGGTGCGCGAGCAGGACGTTCTCGACCTCGATCGGGAACACGTTCTCCCCGCCGGTCACGATCAGGTCGTCGGCCCGGCCGTCGACGAAGAGCCGTCCGGCCGAGTCGCGGTGCCCGAGGTCGCCGGAGTCGGCCATCCGTCCGGCCAGCCGGCCACCGACGTGGATGTGGCCGATCTGGCCGGCGCGCACCGGTTGACCGTCGTCCCCGGCGACCGCGACCCGTACGCCGGCCGCCGGGCGACCGATCGTTCCCGGCGCCTCCCGCAGATCGATGGGTGTGGCGAGCGTCGACCAACCCAGCTCACTGGAACCGTAAAGGTTGAACAACCGCGGCCCGAACGCGCGCGTGAGCCGTTCCGCCACGGCCGGATGCAACTGCCCGCCGCCACTCACGACAGCGGCCAGCGGGACCTCGATCCCGGTCCGCGCGACCTTCGACAGGATCGGCGGTACGCCGGTCAGCAAAGCCCCCGGGTGGTCGCGCAGGAACCCGGCCACGTCCTCGGGACGGAAGTGCCGCCGGACGACGACCGGCATCCCGAAGGCCAGCCCGAGCGCGAGGAAACCCACTCCGAAACCGTGGAAGAAGGGCTGGGTGACGACCAGCGGAACCCCACGCCGCAGGGGCAATCGGCGCACGAGGGTCGCGACCGGCACGGCCTGCGCCGCACTGATCTTCCGGTCGACGGCCTTCGGCGTCCCCGTGCTGCCGGACGTCATCACCACGACCTGGCCGCGGCGCCGGGCCCGGCGCGCGCCGACCTCGACGGCCGGCGCGCCGGGATCGGCGAGGACGACATCGGCGTTGGCCCGCAGGCCGGAGACGACCGCCGCGACGAACGCCCGCCCGTTCGGCTCCCGGACCGCGATCCGTTCGCCGTCGCTGTGCTCGTACGTGAGCCGGTCGAGGTCGGCGTACGTGATCGGGCCGTCGTCGTCGACGAGCGCGACCGCCCCCGGATTGTTGCGTGCGGCAAGGGTTGTCAGGGTGGCCAGGGTGAGGCCGTGCCGGCGGAACGCGAGGGGCGCGCGCCAGGGCCGCACGCCGGCCAGCAGCCGGCCGAGTCCGATGACGACATCCCCCGCCATCTCCCCAGTGTCGCATCGGGGCGGTGTCGCATCGGGGCGGTGTCGCATCGGCCACTTTCGATTGGCTTCGTCCGGGCGGCTGGGCCACCCTGGCGTCATGGACCACCCCACCGCCACCACGACCGGCTTGTTCGAGGCGATCGACCACGTGGGTATCGCCGTGGCCGACTTCGACGAGGCCGTCCGGTACTACGCCGACGTGTTCGGGATGACCGTCGCGCACGAGGAGGTCAACGAGGAGCAGGGCGTCCGGGAGGCGATGCTGTCGGTGGGCGGCTCGGGGTCGTCGATCCAGCTGCTGGCGCCACTGTCGGACGCGTCGCCGATCGCGAAGTTCCTCGACCAGCGCGGGCCGGGCATCCAGCAGCTCGCCTACCGGGTGCGCGACCTCGACGCGGTGTCGGCGACGCTGCGGGAGCGCGGCGCGCGGTTGCTGTACGACGAACCGAAGCGCGGCACCGCCGGGTCGCGGGTCAACTTCGTGCACCCGAAGTCGGCCGGCGGCGTCCTGGTCGAGCTGGTCGAGCCCGCACAGTTGTGAAACCTCGCTGTCACCGGCCTCCCACAGGCGGTGACGGCACGCGCCGAACCCATGCCGAGCGGCGAATCGCGGACTACGCTGTTCGGGTGCTGAGGAGCAGCGCCACCGGATCTCTGGACGGTGTGCCGACCGGGTTCCAGCACGGCGCCTTCGTCTACGGATCGGACGAGGAGTTCGTGCGGCTCGCGACACCCTTCGTCCGCGACGGCCTGGCAATGGGTGAGGCAGTCGTGGCTGCCCTGCCACCGGCCCGGATCGTCGCCCTGCGTGAGGCCCTCGGGCCGGAGGGCGACCAGGTCGGTTTCATCGACATGACCCAGGCCGGCCGCAACCCGGCCCGGCTGATCCCGCTGTGGCGGGACGCCCTCGAGCGGCATCCGGGCCGCCCGGTCCGCGGCCTCGGCGAGCCGGCGTACGCGGGCCGGAACGCGGACGAGTACGACGAGGCCGTCCTGCACGAGGCGCTGCTCGGCGTCGCGTTCGCCGGCGACAAGGACTTCCGGCTGCTCTGTCCGTACGAGACCGCCGTCGGCATCGACCCGACCGCCACCCACTCCGGCGCGGAAGCCGTTGCGGAAAAGGCGTTCCGTACGGCGCTGAGCGACGTACCGGACCGGGCCGAGCGGTGGGAGTTCGGACTCGCCGATCTCGGGCACGTCCGGCAGTGGGTGAACGCGCAGGCGTCGTCGTACGGCGTCTCGCGGGACCGGCTGGACGACCTGGCGCTCGCGCTGCACGAGATCTGCACGAACAGCATCCGCTTCGGCGGCGGGCGCGGGACGTTGACCGTGTGGGTCGCCGACGGCTCGCTGATCTGCGACGTGGCCGACCACGGCCGGATCGACGACCTGCTGGTCGGCCGGGTGCTGCCGCCGCTCGACGGGCTCGGCGGCCGCGGCGTCTGGCTGGCCAACCAGCTGTGCGACCTGGTCCAGCTGAGATCGGGTGACGGCTTCACCCAGGTCAGGCTGCACACCCGCCTCCGCTGATAAGACCACTGACAACGGTGGACTGGAGCAGTGACGGTCGTCTCAACCGCACCTCGCTGTGTCACAAGGCACAGCCAGACGTGCATACTCAGCGGTAAGTTCCGCTCACCCAGACCGCCGCTCCAGGAGGTACGACGTGAAGCAGATCCTCGACGCGATCCTGTCCGGTGACACCGCCGCCGTCGGTGCGCTCGACGTCCCGGACCATTACCGCGGCATCACCGTGCACGCCGACGAGGCGACCTTGTTCGAGGGTCTGGACAGCAAGGAGAAGGATCCGCGCAAGAGCCTCCACCTCGACGACGTCCCGACGCCGGAGCTCGGACCGGGCGAGGCCCTGGTCGCGGTGATGGCGAGCGCGATCAACTACAACACCGTCTGGACGTCGATCTTCGAGCCGGTGTCGACGTTCTCGTTCCTGAAGCGGTACGGGAAGTTGTCCCCGCTGACCGCGCGCCACGACCTGCCGTACCACGTGGTCGGCTCCGACCTGGCCGGCGTCGTACTGCGCACCGGACCCGGGGTGAACGCGTGGCAGCCGGGCGACGAGGTGGTGGCGCACTGCCTGTCGGTCGAGCTGGAGTCGCCGGACGGGCACAACGACACCATGCTCGACTCCGAGCAGCGGATCTGGGGCTTCGAGACGAACTTCGGCGGGCTGGCCGAGCTCGCGCTGGTGAAGTCGAACCAGCTGATGCCGAAGCCGGACCACCTCACCTGGGAGGAGGCCGCGTCACCGGGGCTGGTGAACAGCACGGCGTACCGGCAACTCGTCTCGGCCAACGGCGCGAACATGAAGCAGGGCGACGTTGTCCTGATCTGGGGCGCGTCCGGCGGGCTGGGGTCGTACGCGACGCAGTTCGCGCTGAACGGCGGCGCGATCCCGGTGTGCGTGGTGTCGTCCCCGGAGAAGGCGGAGATCTGCCGCGCCATGGGCGCCTCGCTGATCATCGACCGGTCGGCCGAGGGCTACCGGTTCTGGAAGGACGAGACCACCCAGGACCAGTTGGAGTGGAAGCGGTTCGGCGCCCGGATCCGGGAGCTCACCGGCGGCGACGACCCGGACATCGTCTTCGAGCACCCGGGCCGGGAGACGTTCGGGGCGTCGGTGTACGTCGCCCGCCGCGGCGGCACGATCGTGACCTGCGCGTCGACGTCCGGCTTCCTGCACGAGTACGACAACCGCTACCTGTGGATGAATCTCAAACGGATCATCGGCTCCCATTTCGCCAACTACCGCGAGGCCTGGGAGGCGAACCGGTTGATTGCCAAGGGCATGGTCCACCCGACCGTCAGCAAGGTGTACCCGCTGGAGGAGACCGCGCAGGCGGCGTACGACGTCCATCGCAACCTCCACCAGGGGAAGGTCGGCGTGCTGACGCTCGCGCCGACCGAAGGTCTCGGGGTTCGGAACACGGCGCTGCGGGAACAGCACGCGGACGCGATCAATCGCTTCCGCAACAGGTAGTTTGTCCCCAGAGCCGGATTGGCCGGTTACGCCCGGTTCTGACAGGCTTAAGGTGGGGATTCACCATGAGCCGCCAGAAGGGAATCTCGGGAAATGCCTGACGAGTCGAGCCTGCCGTTCTTCGACCGTACGGCGACCGCGGCCGGGGGATTCCCGGTCAGTCGCCGTGGGTACGACAAGCAGGCGGTGGACGACTACGTCCGCGCGCTGGAGATGCAACTCGTCGAGGCACGGAACCGGGCCGACGAGCTCCAGGGCGGCGTTGCTCCCCTGCAGCGTCAGCTCGAGGAGACCCGGCGGCAGCTCGAGGCCAGCGCCAACCCGTCGTACGCCGGTCTCGGCGATCGCGCGGCGCAAATCCTCCGGCTCGCCCAGGACCAGGCGTCCGAGGCTCTTGAGGAGGCTCGCCGGGAGGCGGACGAGCTGCGGGCCACCGCGGCCAAGGAGGCGGCCGCGGCCCGGGCGACCGGTGAGCGGGAGGCCGAGGACATCCGCTCGGTCGCGCTGACCGAGGCCGACAGCCTGCGCCGGACGGCCGAGGGCGACGCCGCCGAGATCCGCCGGACCGCGGAGACCGAGGCCGCCGAGGTGCTGCAGACCGCCCGGCGCAAGGCCGAGCAGCTGATGCTGACCGCTGAGTCCCAGGCCAGCACGCTGAAGAACGGCGCGCTGCACGAGGCCGAGAAGATCCGGACCGCGATCCAGCGCGAGTCCGCCGCCCTCCGGGCCCGGCTCGCCGACGAGCGCGAGCAGCAGGCCAAGGAGCTGGCCGACAAGCACCAGCAGATCGCGGCCGACACCGAGAATTTGACCACCCAGATGCGCGAGGCCGCCGAGGCCTCCGAGCGGCGGGTCGCCGAGGCGACCGAGCAGGCCCGCAAGATCCGCGCCGGGGCTGAGGAGTCGGCCGAGCGGACCCTCAGCCGCGCACGCCGCGAGGCCGAGCAGCTGCTGGCCACCGCGCGGACCCGCTCCGAGGCCGAGCTGGCCAGCGCCGCCGACGAGGCCGAGCGGTCGCGCACGATCGTCGCCCGCGAGACCGAGCGGCTGGCCAAGCGCCGCGACGGCATCCTCACCCAGATCGCCGGGCTGAACGAGATCGCCAGCAACATCGCCCGGCAGGCCGCGGAGCTCGACTCCGAGACGGCGGCGCCGGCGTACGTGAACCCGTTCGCCCGGCCGCAGACGCCTCCCCCGGCGGCGCCGGCGGCAGCGGCGGCGGCCGAGCCCGTGGCTGCGGCGTTCGCGCCGCCGGCCGAGACGGTGGCGCCGGCGGGCAGTCCGTTCGCGCCGCGGGACGCCGTACCGGCGGCGGACAGCCCGTTCGCGCCGAAGGCCAAGGACGACTCGTCGTACGACGAGGACGAGGACGACGACGGCCCGTTCACCGGGGCCAGCCCGTTCGTCGGCGCCGGCGCGGGTGAGGCGCGCGTGGACGAGACCCGGATCGACACCGGCCTGCGGGTGGACGCCAAGGACGCCGGCGAGCTGGCGAGCAAGACCGCCGGCGGTCCCGTGGAAACCGACGACGAGCCGGCCGACTCGACCAGGATCGACGAGTTCCGGCTGAGTGACCTCGCCGACGAGGAGACTCGGGTGCAGGCGGTTCCGGACGCCGTGGCCACCAAAGCCGGCAAGGAGCCCGCCGACGACGAGAAGCCGGACGAGGCCGCTGCCGGCTCGCGATCCCCGAAGGACAAGATGTGACGCCACCCGGCGACGAAAACTCCACAGCGACGCCCGGGCAGGACCTCGCCGAAGCCGCCCGCGAGGCCCGGGCCGCCGCCGCGGAGGCCGCAGCCGCCGCCGAGCAGGCCGAGACATCGGCACAGTCCGCCGAGCGCTCCGCCGCGGAGGCCGACGACTCGGCCGGGGACGCCGACTCCGCGGCCGACCAGGCCGACGACTCGGCGGACGACGCGGAGGTCGCCGCGCGCAAGGCCGGCCGCTCGGCCCTGACCGTTGCCGCCCAGGACGAGAACCTGGCCGGCGAACTACTGATCGACGAGCGGCACCCCGACACCGGCATGGGGCTGCCGGGTCCGCCGCTGCGGCGGTCGAACCCGTTCATGTTCGGTTTCTTCGCGGCCCTCGGCGTACTCGTCGCCTGGGGGCTGTGGAACGCGCTCGGCCAGGCCCGCTCGGTCCTGATCCTGCTGCTGGTCTCGATGTTCATCGCGGTCGGCCTGAACCCGCTGGTCGAGTGGTTCATGCGCCGCGGCCTGAAGCGCGGGCTGTCCGTCGGCGTCGTCTTCCTGCTGATGATCCTCGCGGTGGCCGGCGTCGGGTTCGCGATCGTCCCCGTCGTCACCGACCAGATCAACAGCCTGATCAGGAACGCGCCCGACTGGCTCGACCTGCTGACGAAGTCGCGGACGCTCAACGAGCTCAACGAGCGCTACCAGTTCATCCAGAAGGCCCAGGACTACGTCCAGGACCCGGCGCTCGCACAGCGCGCGTTCGGCGGCATCCTCGGCGTCAGCCGGGTGGTGGCGAACGCGTTGTTCTCCGCGTTCACGATCCTCATCCTGACGCTGTACTTCCTGGCGTCGCTGCCGTCGGTGAAGCGGGCGGCGTACAGCCTGGTCCCGGCCAGCCGCCGTCCCCGGGTCTCGATCCTCGGCGACGAGGTCCTCAGCCGGGTCGGCGGCTACGTCAGCGGCCAGTTCCTGGTCGCGGCCTGCGCCGGCTTCTTCATGTTCGTGTTCCTGCAGATCGTCGGGCTGCGGGAGTACGCCCTGGCGCTGGCGATCGTGGTCATGTTCACCGCCTTCATCCCGATGGTCGGCGGCCTGATCGGCGTCGTCGTCGTCGCCCTCATCGGCTTCACCATGGGCCTGTGGACCGGCGTCGCCTGCCTGGCGTACGGCATCGTCTACCAGCAGATCGAGAACTACGTCATCGCTCCGCGCATCATGCGCCGGGCCGTGGACATCCCCGGCGCGGTCACCGTCATCGCCGCCCTCCTCGGCGGCGCCCTGCTCGGCGTGGTCGGCGCCCTCCTGGCCATCCCCTCCGCCGCCGCCATCCTCCTCATCATCCGAGAAGTCTGGGTCCGCAAGGCCGACGCGTCGTAGGAGGTGCGTGGACCGCCCACGCGTCCGCTACCCCGCTCCTACGTCGCGTACCGGACGCCCGCTCCACCCACCCGCCGCGGGCGGCTGCCGCCGCTCATCTGCGGGCCTCATTGCCCGCCATCAACCGCCTCCCGTGCAGCGCCTCACTTCAACCGACCGGTGGACAGTTCCAGCCGCATGACGTCAACGTGCCTCGACGATCACCTGCAAACGCAGTACCGCGAGACCCAACGGTGCTCAACCCGAATGATCGGCTACGACACTTGGGACCGACGGACCGCTCATTTAGCCTGAGGGCGCCGACGGCTTAGGGAGGAACGTATGGCGGGTGTTTGGAGCCAGGGCGGAGAGGGGCGCTGGCGCCCACTGGCTGCAATCGGTTTCGTGAGTGAAGCGGACTTGCATGGACTGATCGAGGACACACCGGCCATGCTGCCCCTGGCCGGCTCGCCTCGGCTCGCGGTGGTCGGCCGAGAGGTCAACTGCGGGCGGGAGCGCGCAGACCTGCTCGCGGTGGAGGTCGAGACCGGACGACCGGTCGTGATCGAGATCAAGCTCGCGTCGAACACCGACCGCCGGAAGTCGCTGACGCAGGTGCTCGGGTACGCCGCATATCTGCGCCGTCTCGACGCCAACGGGCTGAACACGATACTGCGCAGCTACCTCGATGAGCGCGGCTACGGCTCAATCGCCAACGCAGCCAAGTCGGCCGCCGAGGCGGATCCGAGCTTTGACGAGGAGAGGTTCCAGACTCTGTTCGATGATGCGTTGACCGAAGGACGTCTGCGGGCGGTGATCGTGCTCGACGAGGCGCCGGACGATCTGGTCGACCTCGTCGGGTATCTGCAGGACATGACGAGTGACCGGTTGGAGCTCGATCTGGTTGTCGTGACCGCGTACGAGGTTTCCGGCCAACGCATTCTCGTCCCGCAGTTGATCGAACCGGACCGGTCACAGCTGACGGCGGAGCTAGCCGGTACGAGTAAACCGGCGCCGGCGACCGAGATAGTTCGGGGCTCGGACGCATTCGCCGAGACCATCGCGAGCGCGCCTGCCGGGCAGCAGGCGGTCCTGCGCCGCCTGTTGGAGTGGGCGCGCGAACTGGAGCGCGATCAGCTTGCGACGCTCTATACCTCGATCGGCAAGGTCCGATGGGTACTCAATCCACGGCTGCCCGGTCAGACGCGCGGCATGATTTCGATCTGGAATGACAAGGGCCCGTACATCTCGCCGTACCGCACTGTGTTCGAACAGGAAGCGCCCACCACGCTCGCCAAACTGGATTCGATGGCTCCGAACGAGATCGGCAGAGGCAACTACATCAAGGTCGCCTATGACGACGACCTCCTGGCAATACTGCGCGAGGCTTACACCGAAGCCAGAGACAGCCGAGCCTGACCGCCGGATGCGCGGCAGTTAGCCGAGCTGGGACTTGGCAACCTGGATCCCCAGGCCGATCGGGCCGCCGCTGGCTGCGGTGAGTCGATGCCTGCTCCGGCCAGCATCGGATGCCGCGTGGGGTCGTTACGGGAGGTCGTGGGACCGGCTAGGGGCCGGCGAGTTTGGTGATCTCGGGGGTTCCCTTGGTGTGGAAGGCGCAGGCCCGGGGGTAGCCGGCCAGGCAGCCCCGGGTGGTCATGAGGGCCGTGTAGTAGTCGATGTAGCGGAAGCCGTAGGTTTCGCCGCGGGCGAAGGCCTGGTGGCGGATGGCGGAGACCCAGCGGTAGAAGGCCTCGTCCGGGATGGGGACGTACAGGGAGGGGTGGAAGCCTTCCATGTCCTCCCAGTTCTCGGCGTGCAGGACCGAGCGGACCGAGTGCCGCGGTCCGTCGACGCCGTCCGCGGGCTCCATCGGGAGGCCGGCCAGGAAGCGGGCGCGTTCGGTCAGGCTCGCGGCGTGTTCGTGGTCGCGGTGGATGCTGTGCTTCCAGTGGGTGATCAGCGTGTCCGGCTGCTTCTCCCGGATGACCGCGGCGAGTTCCGCGGCGACGTCGTCGGTGTCGGGCAGGAAGCCGTCGCTGTGGTCGAGAACGATGAAGTCGGCACCGATGGCGGTCGCGAACGCCTCGCCCTCGGCGATCTTCTGCTTCTTGTACTCCGACGGCGGCAGCCGCGGGTGGCCGCGTTCGCCCGGGGTCAGCGCGACGATCGTGGCGTCGGCGCCTTCCAGCACCAGTTTGGCCAGGGTCGGTCCGGCGGTCAGGTCCATGTCGCCGATGTGCGCTCCGACGGCGAGCACTGTTCTGGTCACAAGCAACTCCTCACTTCAGGCCACTCAGTACGACGCCTCGCACGTAGTACTTCTGGAACAGCAGGAACACGACCAGCACGGGCAGCGTGCTGACGACCAGGCCGGCCATCACGATGGGCATCGTCCGGTCGGGGTCGAGGAAGCTCTGCAGGAGCTGGATGCCGACCGGCAGGGTCTGCAGGGACGGCTCGGAGGACGAGATCAGCAGCGTCCAGATGTACTCGTTCCACATCCCGATGAAGGTGATCAGGCCGAGGGTGATCGCGACCGGCTTCGTCTGCGGGAGGACGATCAGCCGCCAGGTCTGCCACTGGTTGGCGCCGTCGATCCTGGCCGCCTCGAGCATCTCGTCCGGCAACGACACCATGAACTGGCGCATCAGGAAGATGCCGAACCCGCTGACGGTGAACGGCAGGATCAGCGCGAGCAGGCTGGTGGTGAGACCGCCGTCGCCACCACGGCCGAGGAGGTCGTTGCCGCCGGCCAGCGGCCAGTTGAGCATGATCAGGAAGACCGGGATGAGCAGCAGGAACGGCGGCAGCATCATCGTGGCCAGGATGAACCGGAAGATCACCGCCCGGCCGCGGAAGCGCAGTTTCGCCAGTGCGTAACCGGCCATCGACGACGTGACCAGCACACTGATCGTCACGCTGACGGTGACGATCACGCTGTTGCGGAACAGCCGGCCGAGCTCGAGCTGGGAGAACGCGTCCCGGTAGTTGTCCAGGCTGAACGACTCCGGCAGGAACTCGTACGGGATGACCCCGTACTCCCCCGCGCCCTTGAACGAGCTCATCACCATGTCGAGGAACGGCATCACCATCGCGACGCCGCCGATGACCACCACCAGGTACGAGAACCACGGGAACCGCCGTCTCATGACGTTTCCTCTCCGCGCCGCCGGGCGATCCACAGCTGCAGCAGCGTGATCGCGAAGATGACGACGAACAGCACCATCGCCATCGCGCTCGCCGTCCCCCAGGCGCCGAACTTGAACGCCTGCTGGTACATCTCGAAGGCGGCGACGTTGGTCGCGTTGACCGGCCCGCCGTCACCGGTCATCACGATGATCAGGGCGAACGACTGCAGACCGCCGATGAACTGGGTGATCAGCACGAACAGCAGCGACGGCCGCAGCAGCGGCAGCGTGATCTGCCAGAACATCCGCCCCGGCGACGCCCCGTCGACGGCCGCCGCCTCGTAGTACATCAGCGGGATCGCCTTGAGACCGGCGGTCAGGATCAGTACGGCGCCGCCGATCGAGGCCCACGCGTGCACGACGGTCACCGACGGCAGCGCGTACGACGCGTCGGACAGGAACCCGATGCTGTTCACCCCGAGCTTGTTCAGCACGCCGTTGATCAACCCGGCCGGCTGGTACATCATCTTCCACACGTTGCCGATCGCCACCACGGTCGCGACCACCGGCAGGAAGTAGAGCACCCGCCAGAACCCCTGGAAGTGCAGCTGCTCGATGCAGTGCGCCACCAGCACCGAGCCGACCGTTGCCAGCAGCACCGATCCGAAGGCGAACATCAAGGTGTTCACCAGGATCGGCCGCACGAACGCGCCGTCGAGGCTCAGCACCTCGCTGAAGTTGGCGAACCCGGCCCACTCGATCGTGCCGAGGTCGAACCCGCCCCAGTCCGAGAAGGCGAGCGCGATCGCGAAGAGGAACGGCAGGATCAGGAAGATGCAGAAGAACAGCAGCGACGGCGCCAGGAACAGGTACGCCGCCCGGCCCTCCCGGTGGAGGCCCGAGGCGCGGGCGGCCGGTGCCCGGAGCGCGCCGACCCGGATCGCGGTCGTCATTGCGGCTTGACGGCCTTGGCGGCCTGGGCCAGCGCCTCGTCCGGGCTCTTGCCGTCGGCCAGCACAGTCATGATCGCGTTGTGCAGTGCGGTCTTCGCTTCGTAGGCGCCCGGCTGGTTGGGCTCCGGCATCGCGTACGACGCGGCGTCGTAGATCGGCACCAGGTTCGGGTCGTCCAGCGACTTCCTCAGCGTCGCCAGGTCGGAGGTCCGCGGCGGGATCAGGCCCATGCCGGCCAGGTACCGGCCCATCCCGGTGACACCGCTGTCGGCCTTGTGCTCGTTCAGCCAGGTCAGGAACTTCCACGCCTCGTCCGCGTGCTTGCTGCGTTCGTTCACGCCCATGAAGAACCCGTACGCGAGCGATCCCTTGCTGCCGGCGGTCGGCCCCGGGATCGGTGCCACGCCGACGTCGGACGCGTACTTGGCCGCCATCTGCGTCTTCAGGCTGCCGACCCACCAGCCGGCCTGGATCGCCATCGCGACTCCCCCGCTGCGGAACTGCTTGGTCGGCGACACCGAGGTGTTGCTCGCCTTCACCCCGGCCAGGTCGGCCTCGAGTTTCAGCGCCGCCTTGCCCTGCGGGTCGTCGAACTGCGCCGTACCGTCCGGACCGAGGAAAGAGCCGCCGGCAGCGTCGAGCAGCGACAGGAACGGATGCACCGACTTGTTGTCGCCGTCCTGGATCAGGCTGAGTCCCTCGACCTGGATGTTGCCCTTGGCGTCGCGCTTGACGACCTTCCGCGCGACGTCCTGGAGCTCGTCCCAGGTGGCCGGCGGCTTGGTCACGCCGGCCGCGGCGAGGATCTTCTTGTTGTAGAAGAGCACGTAGGTGTTCAGCTCGGTCGGGTAGCCGAGCAGCGTGTCCCCGGTGGTGACCGCGCCGAGCGCGGCCGGGCTGTAGCTCGACTTGATGCTCTTGGCGAGGTCGTCCGGCACCTTCGCCAGCACGTTCGCCTTCTGCAACTGCCCGCCCCAGAGCCCGTAGGCGCTGACGATGTCGGCGCCCCGGCCGCCGGTCTGGCGGACGGTCAAGGTGGTGAGCAGGTCGTCGAACTTGACCACCTCGGACTTCACCTGGACGTCCGGGTTCTCCTGGTTCCACTGCGCGATCATCTTGTCCAGGCCGCCCTTGGCGGGGTCGGACCCGTAGTGACTCAGCAGCGTGAGCTGTACCTTGCCACCGTCTCCCGAACCCTCGCCTCCTGAGCAGGCCGCGCCCGTTGCCAAGAGCCCCAGGACGACGGCCAGCCGTACGCCTCTCTTGAGCATGTCAGTCCTTCCGTCGGTCCGGTCCCAGTGGTGCCCGGAGGATGGTGAACGTGCGGGTGATGGTGAACCCGGTCTTGAGATACAGCCGGCCGGCGGCGGACTGCTCGCCGGTCCAGAGGAACCAGGCGCTGTGCGCGCCGAGCCCGGCCATCCGTTCCAGCGTCAGGTGCAGCAGCACCTTGCCGAGCCCGGTGCCGCGGGAAGCCGTCAGTACGCCGAAGGGACCGAAGCGGTCGATCACGCCTTCGTACGTCCCGTGCATCGCCCAACCGAGCACCCGGCCGTCCGGGTTTCGCGCCAGCACGATCCGGTCCAGCGGCATCCCGGCGACCACGGCTTCGCGGATCGCCCGGGCCCAGTCCGGGTTGAACTCGGATCCGGCGATCGCGATCAGCGCGGTCACCTCGTCCCCGGTCGGCGTACCGAAACTGTAGCCCTCGGCAACCAGTCCGGCGAGCTGCGCACGGACCTCGGCCGGGAGCTCGTACCCGACCAGGCTCCGATCCATCGCGACCGCGTCGTACTGCCGCCCGAAGCCGAGCGACGTGAGCAACCGGGACGCCTCCGGGTAGCGGGCGGCGTCCAGCCCGGGCAGGACGTAGTTCGGCGTGTACGACGAGAAGTACGCGACCGAGCGTCCTTCGGCACGGAGCCAGTCCAGCGTGGCGGTCAGCAGCGCGCGGCCGAGACCGCGGCGGCGGTGGTCCGGATGCACGAAGAAGAACGGGAGCCACCCCGCGGCCGGTTCGAGGTCGTCACCGGATGCCGCGATCAGGCGTCGTACGGCGTACGCCGCGCCCACCACCCGGTCGCCGTCGAGGGCGACCTGCAGCCCGGCGGGATCGAAGTTCCGGTCGAGCAGGATCAGGTCGCGGAAGCGCTGGTAGCCGATCGGATCCGCCGGCGCGGCCGCCGTCCACGCCTCGGCCAGCGCCGGCCCGTCACCCACCTCGAACGGTCGGATCATCACCCGGTCCTCTCGTAGAGCAGCGGCCCGGCCCAGTCGAGAGTTGCCACAGGCAACAAGGTCAGCGGGTCGTCACCGGCCTCGAGAGCCTTGCGCAACGAGTCCGAGCCCCACAGCCTGTCGAGCGACGGCAGCAGGCGGAGGTCGTCCGGGTACAGCTGACGCAGCACGTGCAGCAGCTCCAGCGCGGTCCGCACCGGCTCGTACGTCGTCCGGTCGACGACGTGCAACTGGACGCCGGGCACCGCCTCGCCGGCGTACTTGCCGAAGACCGGTTCGAACCAGGTACGGCGGAAGACGACCCCGGGCAGCTCGAAGTCCCGCAGCGCCGGGACGAACCGGTCGTCGAGGAACGGTGCCCCGATGGTCTCGAAGGGACGCGTGGTCCCTCGGCCCTCGCTGAGGTTGGTGCCCTCGAACAGACCGGTCCCGGGGTAGACGAGCGCGGTGTCGAGCGTCGGCATGTTCGGTGACGGCGGCACCCAGACCCCGCCCGTCCCGAAGGAGTCGCGCGTCCAGCCCTCCATGGTGACGACCTCGGCCGCGCCCAGCCGCAGGGCCAGCTCGCCGACGGTCAGGCCGTGACGGAGCGGGATCGGCGCACGGCCGACGAAGCTTTCGAACCCGGGCTGCAGCAGCGGTCCTTCGACCCGCAGGCCGCCGAGCGGGTTCGGCCGGTCGAGGACGACGAAGCGCTTCCCGAGCCGCTCGGCCGCCTGCAGGCAGTCGTACATCGTCCAGATGTAGGTGTAGAACCGCGTCCCGACGTCCTGGATGTCGAACAGCAGCACGTCGACGTCGCCGAACAGCTCGTCCAGGGCGGCACCCTGCCGCTCGTAGGTGTCGAGAACCGGCAGGCCGGTGTCGGCATCGATGCCCGCGGCCTCGCTGGCGCCGGCCTGGGCGGTGCCGCGCAGACCGTGCTCGGGGCCGAACAGCGCAGTCAGCCGAAGACCGGCTCCGAGAAGCGCGACGGCGGTCGGCCGCAGGTCCGGCAGGACGCCGGTGAAGTTCGTGATCAGTCCGAGGCGTCCGGTGCCCGCCAGTCCCGGCTCGCCGGCCAGACGCTCCGCTCCGGTCCGGACCGCCATCGCCACCACCACCTAGATCGTGGATCATGCAGGACTGGGTAGAAAACTTACCGAGTCACTCAGGTGAAGGTCAATGGATTACCGACAAGCGTTTACCCAAACATTTCCGTGCAGACTCCGGCGATGCGGTGAGCTCGGTGCCCGGTTGCGTCAGCGGGAGGACAGGTACGTCAGCACTGCCATCACCCGGCGGTTGTCGTCTTCCGACGGGGGCAGGTCGAGCTTGGCGAAGATGCTGTTCGTGTGCTTGCTGACCGCCTTCTCGGTGACGAACAGCGCGTTCGCGATCGCGGCGTTCGAGCGACCTTCGGCCATCAGGCCGAGGACCTCGGCCTCGCGTGGGGTGAGGCGGCCGATCGGCTCGTCCCGGGTGTTGCGGGCGAGCAGCTGGCCGATCACGTCCGGGTCCATCGCGGTTCCGCCGCCGGCCACCCGGCGGACCGAGTCCAGGAAGTCGGCGACGTTCGAGACCCGGTCCTTCAGCAGATACCCGACCGCGCCGCCGCCTCCGGTGAGCAGCTCGCGGGCGTACAGTTGCTCGACGTACTGCGACAGCACCAGGACCGGCAGTCCGGGGATCTGGCGGCGGGCCTCGATCGCGGCCTTCAGGCCCTCGTCGGTGAACGTCGGCGGCAGCCGTACGTCGACCACGGCCACGTCCGGCCGGTGATCCACCAGCGCGGGCACCAGCCGCGGACCGTTGTCGACCGCCTCGACCACCTCGAAGTCGTGCGCCTCCAGCAGGCGGATCAGGCCGTCCCGGAGGAGGGCGTGGTCTTCAGCGATGAGGACTCGCAAGGCAGCTCCATGATCACGGTGGTCGGCCCGGCCGTCGGGCTGACCACGGTCAACGTACCGTCGAAGGCGGCCAGCCGCCGTTCGATGCCGTACAGACCGCCACCGGGCCTGATCACCGCACCGCCGACGCCGTCGTCGCCGACGATCAGGTGCAGCTTGTCGTCCTCGTGGGTGATCTGGATCCAGGCGTTCGTCGCGGCCGAGTACTTCACCGCGTTCGCGAGCGCCTCGGCCACCGCGAAGTACGCCGCCGACTCGACCGGCGCGGCCGGCCGGCCGGGGACGTCGAAGGTGACGTCGACCTTGAACGGGCAGGACAGCGCGAGCGCCTTCACCGCACCCTCGAGCCCGCGGTCGGCGAGCACCGGCGGGTGGATGCCACGAACCAGGTCACGCAGCTCGGACAGCGCCGTACTCGCGGACTGGCGGGCCTCGGTCAGCAGAGCCGCCGCCTGCGCCGGGTCCCGGTCGACCATTTCCTCGGCCATGCCCAGGTTCATGCTGAGCGCGGCCAGCCGGGCCTGGGCGCCGTCGTGCAGGTCGCGCTCGATCCGGCGCAGTTCGGCCGCCTGGGTGTCGACGGTCTCGGCGCGGGACTCGGCCAGCTCGCGGACCCGCAGGGCCAGCTTGGCGCTCTCGGTCGGGCCGAGCAGGGAGCGGGCCATGAACGCGTTCGCCTTCAGCAGCCGCTCACCGGCCGCCATCCAGATCATGAACGCGACCAGCGCGACCGGCATCACCAGGAAGCTGGTCCAGAAGTTGACCGTGACCAGCCCGCCGAACGGCTCGGTGAACACACCCTCCGGGGTGACGCCGACCAGCAGCGGGTAGACCAGGTAGAACAGCGTCGCCAGGAAGAGCACTGCGGACAGCAGGTTCAGGGTGAACCCGATGGTCGCGTTCACGATCAGCCAGACCACGTCACGCCAGGTAGCCGGATCGGTCAGCGTCGTCCGCAGCCACATCAGGAGGCCGGGCATCGGCGGCTTCTTGTACGGGCGCGGGATCGGCTCGCCGGTGAAGCCGGCCAGCATCGTCCGGTGGCAGTTCGCGAACCAGCGGGTGGCCGGGACGAACGCGAGCAGCATCGGGATGCCGACCCAGACCGCGATCAGCGGGACCGAGACCACGTTCAGCACGAAGAAGGCGATCCCGAGCTCGGCCAGCACGGCCAGGAACAGCGCGATCCACGGCTGCGCGAGCCTGGGGTACCGCATCGGCGGTGCCTGGGTGGTGTTCATGGCTCCATCATGACCGAGGGTGAATCCGGTCTCAGTGGTGTTAGCTCCACTCTCGCGGGGGCACTGTGACCCCATCGAGTTCGGGTATTGGTACTCATGTTTTCGACCGTTAGGGCGATGAGACTCGATGCCGTACGCTGGCCGTGGCTGTACGCCTAGGCCCCCACCGCTTTGAGACGAGGACCTGAATGGCTCAGCCCACCGCTACCCGCTCCGCTGCGACCAAAGGCAGCGACTTCGCGCCCCTCCTCCGCGAGATCAAGTCGGCCGGGCTGCTGGAGCGGCGGACCGCGGCTTACACGATGGCGATCGGGATCAACGTCGCCCTGATGGCCGCGACCTGGGCCGGGGTCGCGATCCTCGGCAGCTCGTGGTGGGCGCTGTTGCTGGCGATCCCGCTCGGCATCCTGACCACGCGGGCCGCGTTCTTCGGCCACGACGCCGGTCACCAGCAGATCGCCGGCTCGCGCCGGCTGCACGACTGGATCGGCCTGGTGCACGGCAACCTGCTGCTCGGGATGAGCTACGGCTGGTGGAACGACAAGCACAACCGCCACCACGCGAACCCGAACCACACCGACAAGGACCCGGACGTCGGCGAGGGCGTGCTGGTCTGGACGATGGAACAGGCCGAGGGCCGCACCGGCCTGCACGGCTGGCTCAGCCGCAACCAGGCGCGGATCTTCTTTCCGCTGCTCACCCTCGAGGGCTTCAACCTGAAGGTCTCCAGCATCCGCTTCCTGCTCGGCCGCCCGCGCCGCGAGGCCCAGCTGGAGCTCGGGCTGATGGCCGCCCACCTGGTGCTGTACTTCGCTGCGCTGTTCGTGATCATGTCGCCGGGCCAGGCCGTGCTGTTCGCGCTGATCCACCACATGGTCTTCGGTCTGCACCTCGG
The DNA here is from genome assembly GCF_004348725.1 of Kribbella turkmenica. GTDB lineage: Bacteria > Actinomycetota > Actinomycetes > Propionibacteriales > Kribbellaceae > Kribbella > Kribbella turkmenica. The sequence continues at coordinate 80,468 of NZ_SMKR01000002.1, read as the reverse complement.
CAGCGTGTTCGCGCCGAACCACAAGGGCATGGAGATGCCCGACGACACCACCAACTGGGGTCACCTGGAGAAGCAGGTGCTCACCTCCCGCAACGTGAACGGCGGCCTGGTCACCGACTGGATGATGGGCGGCCTGAACTACCAGATCGAGCACCACCTCTTCCCGAGCATGCCGCGGGCCAACCTGCGCTTCGCCCAGCCGATCGTCCGGTCGTACTGCGAACGCATCGGCATGCCCTACCTGAGCACCGGCCTGGTCGAGTCGTACCGGATGGGCCTGAAGCACATGCACGACGTCGGCAGCGAGCTTCGCGCCCAGCAGTAGGGATTTCCCTACTGCTCAGGAAAATTCTCACGAGGTGCAGCGCCCCCGGTGATGCATCGGTTACGGTCTCTGCTCTCGGGGCCGCCACCTTGTGAGGAGACCTGCATGACCGACAGATCCGGTTTGAGTCGTCGCGGCCTGCTCGGAGCCGTCGCCGGGGTCACCGCCGCCACTGCTCTGCCCACTGCTCCCGCCTGGGCCACGGACGACCAGCGTCCGGGCGCCGCGCACCGCCCGAAGCTCGACAGGTACGACCGGCAGATCGTGTCCGGGCTCTCCTCGGACCGGGCGCTGCAGCACCTGCGGGTGCTGTCCGAGCACATCGGCCCGCGGATCGGCGGGACCAGGAGCGAGAAGCGCGCGGCCGACTACATCGCCGGCCAGCTCGACCGGTACGGCTACCACACCCGGCTGGAGCCGTTCCCGGTGGCGGACAAGTTCACCGCCCAGATCGAGGACGTCCGGGACATCCTGCCGAACGACCTGTGCTGGCAGGCGGGCGCGGCGCCCGGCGGCAAGCTGGACGTCACCGTCGAAGGTCCGGTCCGGGACGTCGGGCCGGCGACCGCGCCCGTCTGGCCGGCCGACGTCGCCGGTGCGATCGTGATCGCCGACGACACCTCCGCCGCGCGGCCGGCGCTGGTCGCGGAAGCCGCGGCGCGCGGAGCCGTCGGGGTCATCCTGCTGCCGGCCGACCTGGTCTTCCCGCGCCGGGCGTCGGCGTTCCAGCCGGGCGGGCTCACCAACGCGCCGATCCCGGTGGTCGGCGTCGCCCAGGTGCAGAAGCGGCTGATCCGCGAGGCGCTGGCGGTGGTGAACTCGCTGCCGCTGCGGATCAGTACGACGTCGCACCGCGGCCTGATCTCGAACAACGTGATCGGCGAGCGCCGCGGCCAGGGCGGCCCGGACTCGCCGATCGTGGTGGTGTGCGGTCACTACGACTCGGTCATCGGCGCGCCGGGGGCCAACGACGACGGCTCGGGCACCGTGCTGACGATGGAGCTGGCCCGGGTGTTCAGCCGGATCCCGACCAAGGCGACACTGCGCTTCGCGCTCTGGGGTTCGGAGGAGCAGGGCCTGATCGGTTCGCGCTACCACGTCGCGCAGCTGGACCAGACGCAGCGGGACCGGCACGCGGCCGTGTTCCAGAACGACATGGTGGCGACCAGCTGGGACCCGGCGATCACGTACTGGCTGCTGTCGTTCACCGGCCTCGCCAACACCGCGACCGACGCCGTCCGGGCAGCCGGTGTGCGGCTCGGGTACGACCCGCAGATGGTCGGTCCGGTGCAGCGCGGTGCGTCGGACCACCAGTCCTTCCAGGAGGCCGGCATCGCGTCGGCCAACTTCTCCTGGCGGGGTGAGATCTCGCCGGCGTTCCTGGAGCCGCCGTACCACTCGCCCGAGGACACCATCGCGAAGAACGTCAGCCTCGAGCGCCTGCAGGTCTCGATGGAGCTGATCGGCACCGCGGCGTACGCCGTCGCGCGCAGCTGACCCGGAGCCGGGTGGGGCAGGCACCCTCAGGTGACCTGCCCCACACGGCTAGCCTTGAAGGGCTATGTCGCGCCGGAGACCTTCCAAGTGGCAGCGGTCCTCATCGGAGCGACCGCTGCTCGGCGGTACCCAGGCCCGGGAGGAGAGGTCCGACGGCGAGTGGATCGTCCGCCGTGTGTCCGGCTCCGCCTCCAGCAAGCCCTACCGCTGCCCCGGCTGCGACCAGCTGATCCCGCCGGCCACCCCGCACGTCGTGGTCTGGCCGGAGAACCCCAGCCTGCTCGCCGCGATCGGCGGCGCCCAGTCCCTCGACGAGCGACGCCACTGGCACACCGCCTGCTGGCAACGCCGCCGCTGACCCCCTCACCGCCTGCCGATTGCACGCTGCACCCGCGAAAGAGGTTCCATGAAGCTTCCGGTCACGTCGTACGGCGACAGCGGTACGCCGGTCGTGGTCCTGCACGGTCTGTTCGGCTCCGGCCGGAACTGGATGACCGCCGCCCGGCGGCTGTCCGGCGACCACCGAGTGTTCGCGTTCGACCTGCGCAACCACGGCACGTCGCCGCACACCGGGTCGATGACCTACCCGGAGATGGCCGGCGACGTCCGGGAGACGATCGAGTCGCTCGGCGCCGGCCCGGTCGCGCTCGTCGGCCACTCGATGGGCGGCAAGACCGCGATGCTCACGGCCCTCGGGCACCCCGAGGTGGTCGAGCGGCTGGTGGTCGTCGACGCGGCGCCGGTCGGCTATCGGCCGGCGTTCGTCGAGTACGCCCGCGCGATGCGGACCGCGGACCTGAGCAACGTCCAGCGCCGCGCCGACGTGGACGCGCAACTGGCCGGGGCGGTCCAGTCCCCCGGTACGCGCGCGTTCCTCCTGCAGAACCTGATCCTCGACGACCAGGGTGCCCGCTGGCGCCCGAACCTCCCAGTGATCGAGGCCGCGCTGCCGGCGATCTCCGGCTGGCCGGCTCCCGCGGGCGCGCGCTACGACGGCCCGACGCTGTTCATCTACGGCGGCAAGTCCGACTACGTCCAGCAGGACCACCGCGCCACGATCGCGTCGTACTTCCCGCAGGTGCGGTACGCCGAGGTTCCCGAGGCCGGCCATTGGGTGCACGCCGAACGCCTCGACGACTTCCTCGCCGTCCTCACGCCGTTCCTGGCCTAGGCTCGCCGGTACGCGGTCGGGCTCTGGCCGGTGTGGTGGCGGAAGCGGGTGGAGAAGTAGAGCGGGTCGGGATAGCCGACCTCGGCCGCGACCGAGGCGATCGGGCGGGTGGTGAGCTCGAGCAGCCGGCAGGCGGCGTCGAGGCGGCGTCGTTCGACGAACTGGGCCGGGCTGACGCCGAGTTGCTCGCGGAACAGGTGCGCGAACCGGGACACCGACAGGTTGACCGCGCGGGCCAGCTTCGGCAGGTCGAGCCTGGCCTTGAGGTCCTGGTCGATCAGCTCGATCACGCGCAGCAGGCGGTCGTCGATCCGGACCGCCTTGGGGTTCTGGGTGTCGCACCACAGCAGCGCCGCCTCGAGGGCGTTCGCGCTCAGCTGCTCACCCTGCGGCAGCACGCTGCGCTGGTGCCGGACGGCATCGCGCAGGTGACCGGCGATCCGCCCGGCGGCCGGTGCCGCCGGCCGCAGCTGAAGGATGCCTGGGGCAACTTCCGGCCAGTCGAGCAGCGGTGACCAGTCCGGTTTCGGGTGGAAGTGCGCGTAGAGGAAGTGCCAGCGCCGGCCGCGGGTGCGGTAGTCGTGCGGGGTGTCCGGCCGGACCAGGGTGACCGTGCCGGGATCGGCGCCGACGTCCGCGAACCGGCCGCCACCGTCCAGCGTGTGCACGAGCAGCCAGTCCGTCGTCCCCCGGCGGCGATAGGTCTCGTACTCCGGTCCTTCGTCGAACTCACCGGTGAGCAGCCGCCGGACGACCGGGATCGGCGAGTCCGGAGTAGCAGGATCTCGAAGGTTCACAGCTCGATAGGGTATCGCTCGGCGCGGCTCCGGGCACCGATCCTGGAACCATGACAGCGCTTGCAGAGATCTATCAGCGGGAGGGTGTCGTCCAGGTCCCGCAGTTGCTCGACGAGGCCGAGATCGCGCAGATCAGAGAGGTTTTCATGAACCAGGTCGCGGCCGACCACTCGCTGGCGATCGACGACGGCGTCCCGGACGACGACCCGCTGGCCCGCTATCCGCGGTTCGTGCACCCGCACCGGCGGACCGACGTCGAGGCCGGGCGACGGTCACTGGAGTTGATGCTGGACAGCCGGATCCTCGATGTCGTCACCGCGCTCATCGGGCCCGCGCTGGGAGCGCAGTCGATGTTCTACTTCAAGCCGCCGGGTGCGCGCGGGCAGGCGCTGCACCAGGACAACACGTTCCTGCGCGCCGACCCCGAGACCTGCCTGGCGGCCTGGATCGCCGTCGACGACGTGGACGCGGACAACGGCGGCCTCGCGGTCGTCCCGGGATCGCACCGGACCGAGCTGGTCTGCCCGGAGCCCGCCGACCTGACCGAGTCGTTCACCAACGCCGAGGTCCCGGTACCCGACGGCCTGCGCAAGGTCCAGACCCGGATGAAGGCCGGTGACGTGCTGTTCTTCCACGGCAGCGTCGTCCACGGATCCCGCCCGAACACGTCGGCCGACCGCTTCCGCCGTTCGCTGATCTTCCACTACGTCCCCGAGGCCAGCACCGAGATCGCAGCCTTCTACAACCCGCTGGTGCGCCCCGACCGCCGGCCGACCACGCTGACCGAAGCGATCGGCGGCGGCCCGTGCGGCGATTACGCCGACGCGGAGCCGTAGGTCCGGACAAGCTCGCGCAACCAGTGCTCGATGTGCTCGGTCCAGGCCGCGCACTCGATCTCGTCCGCGTGCTCGAGCAACCGGTGCCAGGACACCATCCGATGGACTGCGTGCAGGGGCTCGGCGAGCTCGAGCTCCTGCCGCAGGACGTCGAGCGGCGCGAGGTCCGACCACTGTTCCAGGTACTCCGTGACAATCGACTCGTCGACGTCCTCGCGCACAGTGGCCAGGGTGGCGAACGGGTGCCCCCAGACCGCGTCACCGAAGTCGAAGAACCGGAACGGACCCTCCGGATCCGGCCGGAAGACGTTCCGCGCGTGCAGATCGTTCTGATCCAGAGCCATCGGTACGACGCCCGGCAGCCGCTTGCCCACCTCCGACATGGCGTCGACGGCACGCCGTACGCCGGAAAGGGTCGCCGGGTCGGGACGGAGCGGGTGGTCGTCCGCGAGATCCGTGAACCAGTCGGCGATCCGCTGCACGGCATCGGGCAGGCGTGACGGCTCGAGTGAGGTCAATCCGCCGGCGAGCAAGGCGTCTCGCACCGCAATGGTGTCGCGCTGGAACTCGGCGTATTCGATGACGAGCCGACGCCAGTCGGTCTCCCCCTGGTCGGCGAGCGTCAATCCTTGGTCGGCGGTCAGCAGCCAGCCACGCTCCGGATCGATCGCGAGCGGTGCGACCACGTGCTGCGGCAAGGCCTGGGCCATCGCGCCCACCAGAGCGGCCTCGAACGCCTGGCCGGGGTTGTTCTCCTTGAACCAGAACAGCCCGTGGTCAGTCGGATAGCACCAGACGGCCGCCCAGAAGCGGATCTTGTACGGCACCGGCGCACCGGACACCACCGTTCCGGCGGCGGCCAAGCGCTCCCGCACCCACCCATCGGCTTCGGCGAACCAGTCGTCACCGGTCCATCGCCGTACCCACTGCCCATCGGCATCGGGCTGCAGCGCCATCGGCTCAGGCGCACTTCTGTCCACCCGGCCGAGCCTAGGCCGACCGCCGTGCGATCGAAGACAGGTTTCAGCGGAATCCCGAAGCCGGGGCCTCCCTGCTGGGGCGGCGTCGGTTGCGCTTGGCAACCGCTGAGCGCCTCGGTGGGGGTGAGTCAGAGGCTTTTCGCCGCCCCGCCGGAGGCCAGGTGGGGTGAAGGCTTGTCAACACCGGTGCTGCGCGTGACCATCAGGTCGTACAGGACGTTCGCCCCGTCCGATGGCCAGAGGAGAAGGACAGTGGCCGAGATCACTCAGTCGGAGCACAGCTACCCACTCGGCGTCAGCCGTCCTGATCTCGCGGTGCAGGACCTGCCGACACCGGAGGAAGTCTTCAAGGTCAAACGACTCGGTGCCCGGGAACTGGTCCAGTTCGCCGTCGGGCCGAGCCTGATCGCCCTCGGGATCTCCATCGGCAGTGGCGAATGGCTGCTCGGCCCGCTGAATGTGGGCCAGTACGGCTTCGTCGGCGTCGGCTGGATCATCACCGTGTCCGCCTTGCTGCAAACGTTCTACAACGTCGAGTGCGCCCGGTACGTCGTCGCCACCGGTGAGGTTCCCGTGGTCGGCTGGGGCCGGGTACCGCCGGGCTGGTTCTTCTGGATACCGGTGTCGGTGTTCCTGGTCATCTTCGCGTTCATCGCGGGAGGTTGGGCCGCCTCGGCCGGGCAGGGTGTGTACGCCCTGGTGCACGGCCGGATCCCCGCCAGCGCCGATGCCGAGGAACCCAGGATCTACGCGATCCTGCTGCTGGTCCTGGTGTTCGCGATCACCGCGGCGGCCCGCCGCATCAGCCGGGCACTGGAGCTGGCGAACTGGGCGCTGATCAGCACGATCCTGCTGGCGCTGCTGGTCATCGACATCGCCCTCGTCCCGGGCCGGATCTGGTGGGACGGCATCAGCGGCTTCTTCACCCCGGCCGCACCGCCTGCGGGCATCTCCGCGACGCAGCTCGGTGCGCTGGCCGGCTTCACCGCGCTCGCCTCGGGGCTGAACTGGTACGTCCTCGGGCACTACCGGGACAAGGGCTACGGCATGGGACACCGGGCCGGCTACCTGTCCGGCATGCGCGGCGAGCGGAAGCAGGTGCTCGCCAGCGGCGTCACGTTCCCCGACGACGAGAAGAACCGCGGCCTGTGGAAACGCTGGTACCGGCTGCTGCTCACCGACATGTGGGGGGTCTTCTTCATCGGCGCGATGCTCGGCATGCTGCTGCCGACGATCCTGATGACGCGGGCCGTCGAGATCAGCGGCGAGAACCCGACGCAGGCCAACGTGCCGACGTTCGTCGCCGAGGTGCTGCAGGGCGAGTACGGCAGCTTCGTCTTCTACCTCGTGCTGCTGATGGGGGTGATGATTCTGTTCAGCACCCAGCTCGGCATCTTCGAGGCGATGGTCCGGGTCACCACGGACGCCTCGCACGCGAGCAGTTCCAGGCTGCGGGCGCGGATCGAGGGTGATCCGCGGAAGTTCTACTACCCGTTCATGATCCTGCTGCTGGTGGTGATCTCGATCATCATCCACCTGGCCCTACCGGTCGGCCTGGTCCAATGGTCGGCGAACATGTCCAACCTGGGTGCCCTGATCTACCCGTTCCTGCTGATGTACCTGAACAGTAAGCTGCCCAGGCCGGCCCGGCCGCGCCCGTGGCACTACCTCATCCTGGTGCTGAACTTCCTGTTCTTCGGGTTCTTCTTCGTCAACTTCATCGCGGACTTCATCGGCGACCCGCTGGTGACGTTCTAGGCGGTGTAGTCGCGGAAGCCGCGGCCGGTCTTGCGGCCGAGGTAGCCGGCGGTGACCAGGTGCTCGAGCAGCGGCGCCGGGGCGAAGCCGGGCTCGCGGAACTCCAGGTAGAGAGTGCGCTGGATCGCCAGCGAGACGTCCAGGCCGACCACGTCCAGCAGCTCGAACGGCCCCATCGGCAGGCGGCAACCGAGCTTCATCGCGGCGTCGATGTCGTCGACGTTCGAGTAATGCGCCTCGAGCATCCGGACCGCGTCGTTCAGGTACGGGAACAGCAGCGCGTTCACGATGAATCCGGCCCGGTCGCCGCAGCGCACCGGGTGCTTGCCAGCGGCAACGGCCAGGGCGGCGACCGTGTCGGCCACCTCGGGTGCGGTGCTGACGGTGCTGACGACCTCCACCAGCTTCATCACCGGCGCCGGGTTGAAGAAGTGCAGCCCGACCACGTCGCTGGGCCGCTTGGTCGCCATCGCCAGGTCGATGACCGGCAGCGACGACGTCGTGGTGGCCAGGATCGCGCCCGGCTTGCAGATCTCGTCGAACGTCTCGAACAGTGCCTGCTTGACGCTCAGCTCCTCGACCACCGCCTCGACCACCAGGTCGGCCTCGGACAGGTCGTCGAGTTTCGCCGTACCGGTGATCCGGCGCAGCGCCGCGTCCCGCTCCTCCGACGACAGCTTTCCGCGCTGGACGCCCTTCTCCAGCGAGCGTTCCAGGGCCGCCCGGACGCGGTCGACCTTCTCGGTGCCGCGGGCAACGTAGACGACGTCGTACCCGGCCTTGGCGCAGACCTCGATGATGCCGACGGCCATCGTGCCGGAGCCGACGACGCCGACCTGCCGGACCGAACGGACCGCGGGTGCGCCGCCCGACGTCGACGGGGTGTGCTCGTCGTCGACCACGACCGGCGAGTCCGGGGCCTCGTAGGTGTAGAAGCCGCGGCCGGTCTTGCGGCCGAGGAGCCCGGCGGTGACCATCTGCTTGAGGATCGGGGCCGGCGCGTGCAGCCGGTTGCGGCCCTGCTTGTACATCGTGTCGAGGATTTCGTACGCCGTGTCGAGACCGATCAGGTCGAGCAGAGCGAGCGGGCCCATCGGGTAGCCGCAGCCGAGCCGCATCGCCGCGTCGACGTCCTCACGGGTGGCGTACCGCGACTCCACCATCGAGACGGCGTGGTTGAGATAACCGAAGAGCAGTGCGTTGGCGATGAAGCCGGCCCGGTCGGCGGCGACCACGGGGACCTTGTGCAGCCGGCGTGCGAGCTCCTGCACGTCCTCCACCACGTGCGGCTCGGTGACGACGGTCTTGATCACCTCGACGAACTCCTGCACCGGCGCCGGGTTGAAGAAGTGCATGCCGACGACGCGCCGCGGGCGCTCGGTGGCGACCGAGATCTCGGTCACCGACAACGACGAGGTGTTGGTCGCCAGGATCGCGTCCTCGCGGACGATCTTATCCAGCGCGGAGAACACCTCGCGCTTCAGCTCGAGCCGCTCGACGACGGCCTCGATCACCAGGTCGCAGTCGGCCAGCGCCTCCAGCTCGGTGGCGAAGGTGACCCGGTCGAACAGCGCCTGCTGCTCCTCGACGGACAGCTTGCCGCGCTTCACCGCCCGGTCGGTCGAGTGCTGGATGTGCCCGCGGCCGCGCTCGGCCGCCACCTCGTCGCGCTCGACGCCGACCACGGTCAGCCCATTGCGCGCGAACACCTCCGCGATCCCGGCGCCCATCGTGCCGAGACCGACCACACCCACCGTCTGCAGTTCCCGAGCCATGGTCCGAACTATGCCAGTCCGCCCTGTGGTCCGCCCATGAGCTGAGTCACCCGCGAGGCCAACCTCACACCTCCTCGAACACCACCGGCGACTCCAGCCATTCGTCGAGCAGCCACCCCGGATCCGGCGCCTGGGCCAGCGCCGCAGCGATCGGTTTCGGCTTGAGCTCCCGCCCGACGAGCTCCCCGACCGGCAGCCGGACCGCGCGATAGCTCCCGGCCGCCGACTCCGCGGAACTCGTCATCTCCGGGCCGTTCCCGGTGCCGAACTCGCCACCGATCGGCTCGGCCAGGAAGTACTGCTGAGTGCGCAGGTCGAAATGGACCACCGCCACCAGACCGCGGATCTTCACCAGCACCCCCAGCTCCTCGAAGGCCTCGCGCCGCGCCGCCTCCTCCGGGCTCTCGCCGTCCTCGACCTGGCCGCCGGGCAGGAGGTGGTAGGTCGACCCGTCCCGCACCCGCTCGATCGCGGCGACGCCGTCCTCCGTCAGCAGCACGATCCCCGCTCGCATCACGTGCGGCGGGCCTGGACGTGGAACCACGGGCCGATGCGCGTCTCGCCCCGCTCGAGCCGCTCGACGGCCCAGCCGGTGGCTGTGAGCAGCTCGCGCAGCGGTTCCTCCTGCCAGAGGACGAAGTGGCGTGGGAGATCGAGATGGCGGTCGGACCACTCCTCGCCCTTGCCCTCACGGGCGGTGAAGGCGAGAACGGGCGCGGCCCTCGCGGCCTTGCGCAATACCTGGATGAGCTCGGCGCGGCCGAAGTGCACGAACACCGCGTCGGCCAAGACCGCGTCGTACGGGCCGCCGAAGTCGTCGGCGAGCGCGTTCAGCCGGTCGGCGTCGTACCCGTCGGCACGCATCATCTCGACGAAGGCCTGGGCGGCGTCGGTCCGCCGGACGACGAAACCTCGCCGCTCCAACTCGAGTGCGTCCCGGCCGGTGCCGCTGCCGAGTTCGAGCACGCCCGCGCCGGCGCCGACCGCGCCGGCAAGCAGGTCGATGAGCAGTGCGTTGGGTTCGGTGGGGATCGAGTCCCGGAACTTCTCGGCGGCCTGCTCGTACGACGCCAGTGTCACCTCGTTGTCCGTCGGCACCCGGGTCCACCCGTCGCCGGTGTGCTCGACGACGGCCGGCAGCCGCAGCCCGAGATCGACCCCGAGCACGACCACAGTCTCGCCGCGATGCAGGTCCGCGATCGCCTGCAGCTCGTCGTGAGGCCGCCGTACCAGCTCCGGCACGACGGTCAGCCGTACGCCGAGCCGATGCGCCAGCCGCGTCCCGGCGGCCGCCTCGAACGGACCGGCGTACACCTGCGCGATCCGCTCTCCGACCTCGTGATCGACCACATCCCCAGGCAGGAGGAGGATGCGCGCGGGACACATGAGGTTCATCCGCGCACGTACTCCAGCGCCTCGGCGGCATAGTCCGGCCAGACCGCGGACTGGGCCAGCGGGATCAGCACCCATGCCTTCATCGGACGACCCATGCCGGGATCGAACGGCTCCACACCGGGCAGCCCGAGCGCCTCCTCCCGTGGCTCCGGCGGCAGCTTGAAGGTCATCGCGTCGCCGAACATCCCGGCGACCACCTTCTTCCCGATCTTCAGGCAGGGCATGCCGAACATGCTGCCCCGGACCACGCCGGACGACTCCAGTCCGGCCGCGACCGCGTCGTACGCGGCGACCGCCTGCTCGCTGGGCTTCGGGATCATGCACACCAGACTGCCACTCCGGCGGCCGGGTGGCGTAGGTTCTGCGGCGGTTGTGGACTACGGTGCTTTCTCGTGCGCTTGGTGATCGCTACCTGTTCCGTGGACTACTCCGGCCGGCTGACGGCTCATCTGCCGATGGCGCCGCGGTTGCTGATGGTGAAGGCGGACGGCTCCGTACTGATTCACGCCGACGGCGGCTCGTACAAGCCGCTGAACTGGATGTCGCCGCCGTGCAAGCTGACCGAGGACGTCGACACCGGCGTCTGGAGCGTCACCAACAAGGCCGGCGAGGAACTGCGGATCACCATCGACCAGGTGCACAGCGACACCGCGTACGAGCTGGGCATCGACCCCGGGCTGATCAAGGACGGCGTCGAGGCGCACCTGCAGGAACTGCTGGCCGAGCACGTGCACACGTTCGGCGACGGCTGGACCCTGGTACGGCGGGAGTACCCGACCGCGATCGGGCCGGTCGACCTGCTCTGCCGGGACGCGGACGGCAGGCACGTCGCGGTGGAGATCAAGCGCCGCGGCGAGATCGACGGCGTGGAGCAGCTGACCCGGTACGTCGAGCTCCTCAACCGGGACCCGCTGCTCGCCCCGGTCCGCGGTATCTTCGCCGCCCAGCTGATCAAGCCCCAGGCCAAGGTGCTGGCCACGGACCGCGGGCTGGAGTGCTTGACGGTCGACTACGACGCCCTCCGCGGGATGGAATCCGACGTACTCCGACTGTTCTGACCGCTGACAACTCAACTATTTTGCCCGATTTCGGGCAGATCCTTTGCCTTGGCCCTGGAAAGACTGCACAGTTGACGGGTGATCAGTGAGGCGGCGGCGGGTCCGGTGGACGAACTCGCCGAACAGATCAGCCGGACCACCGGCCTCCCGCCGGACGACGCGCGCCGGGTGGTCGCCGACGTCCTGGCCTACTTCACCGAGACCACCGAGGAGTACGTCCGGCGCCGGCACCGTGAGCTGCAGACCTACGGCGCCCGCAACGACGAGATCTTCGCCCGGCTCGGCACCGAGCTTCGGCACTGGCCGGTCCGCTCACCCGAACTCTCCGCCCGGCAGCTGCGACGGATCGTCTACGGCTGACGGGGACACCACGTGAGCCCGCCGCGCGGCGGGCCCTCCCACGACAACCTCCGAAAGGCATGAACACATGTGCGGAATCGTCGGGTACGTCGGCACCAAGCCGGCCGCGCCCATCCTGGTGGACGGACTGGCCCGGCTGGAGTACCGCGGCTACGACTCGGCGGGGGTCGCCGTCCTGGGATCGAGTGAGCTGAAGGTGCACAAGGACGCCGGCCGGGTCCGCGAGCTGGAGGCCTCGCTGCCGAAGCGGTTCGGCGGCAAGCTGGGCATCGGCCACACGCGATGGGCGACCCACGGCGGCCCGAGCAAGGACAACGCCCACCCGCACGTGAGCGGCAACGAGCGGATCGCCGTCGTGCACAACGGCATCTTCGACAACGCGGCCGCGCTGCGTGCCCAGTTGGAGGACGCCGGCGTCAAGCTGCGCTCGGACACCGACACCGAGGTGCTCGCACACCTGATCGAGCAGGCCGACGGCGACACGCTCGAGGAGAAGGTGCTGGCCAGCCTGCGCCGGATCGACGGCACGTACGGCATCGCCGTGATCGACCTGGAGTTCCCGGACCGGATCGTCGTCGCCCGCAACGGCAGCCCGCTGATCCTCGGGATCGGCGACGGCGAGATGCATGTGGCCTCCGACGCGGCCGCGCTGATCCGCTACACCCGCCAGGTCGTCTACCTGGACGACGGCGAGCTGGCCACCGTCCGCGCCGACGGCTACCGGACCTTCACCCAGGACGCATCGCCGACCAACAAAACCGCGAAGACGGTCGAGTGGGAGGCCGACGAGTACGAGCGCGGCCTGCACGAGCACTTCATGATGAAGGAGATCCACGAGCAGCCGGACGCCGTCGGCCGGGCGATCCGCGGCCGCCTGGACGAGCGCTTCCACACCGTCCACCTGGGCGGCCTGAACATGGACGCCCGGGAGGCCCGGGAGATCAAGCGGGTCAAGATCCTCGGCTGCGGCTCGGCGTACTACGCGGGCCAGATGGGCGCGCAGTTCATCGAGGAGGTGGCCCGGATCCCCGCCGACGCCGAGCCGGCTTCGGAGTTCCGCTACCGCAACCCGGTGGTCGAGCGCGACACCCTGTACGTCGCGGTCAGCCAGTCCGGCGAGACGCTGGACACCCTGGTCGCGGTCCAGGAGCTCAAGCGCAAGGGCGGCCGGGTGATCGGCCTGGTGAACGCGGTCGGCTCGAGCATCGCCCGCGAGGTCGACGGCGGGGTCTACCTGCACGCCGGCCCGGAGGTCTCGGTGGCGTCGACGAAGGCGCTGACCAACATGGCGGTCGCGTTCGCGATGCTCGGCATCCACCTCGGCCGGATCCGCGACGTCTCGCCGGCCGACGGCCGACGGCTGATCGAGGGCCTGAAGAAGATCCCCGAGCACATCGCCGAGATCGTCGCCCAGGAGGAGGAGCTGGCCAAGATCGCCGGCCGGCTGGCCCAGCACGAGAGCCTGTTCTTCGTCGGCCGGACGCGCGGCTACCCGGTCGCCCGCGAGGGTGCGCAGAAGCTGAAGGAGATCTCCTACCGGCACGCCGAGGCGTACCAGACCTCGGAGCTGAAGCACGGCCCGCTCGCGCTGATCTCGCCGGACGTGCCGAGCGTCGCGATCGTGCCGGACGACGAACTGCTCGACCGCAACGTCGGCGCGCTGCACGAGATCGGCGCCCGCTCCGGCCCGCTGTACGTCGTCACCCACCCGGGCGTGGAGGTGCCGGACGGCGTGGCGGCGAAGATCGTCGTACCGAAGAACGAGCCCGAGCTCGACCCGATCCTGCTCACGATCCCGCTGCAGATCATCGCGTACTACGCGGCCGTCGCGCTCGGCCACGACGTCGACAAGCCGCGGAACCTGGCGAAGTCGGTCACCGTCGAGTAAGTTGTCGTACAAGACCACCACTTGTACGATGACTTGATGGATCGTATCCGCCACGTCCGGCTCTCGTCCGTCGTTCTCCCGCTCGACCGCCCGGTCAGCGACGCCAAAGTGCTGACCGGGCGGCAGCGGCCGATGACCGCGATCGTCTTCCTGTTCGCCGAGATCGCGACCGAGCAGGACCAGCACGGCATCGGCTTCAGCTACTCCAAGCGGGCCGGGGGGCCGGCGCAGTACGCGCACGCCAAGGAGGTCGCGGCCGGCCTGATCGGCGAGGACCCGTCGGACATCGGGAAGGTGTACGACACGTTGCTCTGGGCCGGGGCCTCGGTCGGCCGGTCCGGGGTGGCGACCCAGGCGATCGCGGCGATCGACATCGCGTTGTGGGACCTGAAGGCGAAGCGGGCGGACCTGCCGCTGGCGAAGCTGCTCGGCGCCCATCGCGACTCGGTCCGCGCGTACAACACCTCCGGCGGGTTCCTGCACGCGCCGATCGAGGAGGTCAAGGAGCGCGCGTCGAAGTCGCTGGCGGACGGGATCGGCGGGATCAAGATCAAGGTCGGGCAGCCGGACACGCGGGTCGACCTGGACCGGGTCCGCGCGGTCCGGGAACACCTCGGCGACGACGTACCGCTGATGGTCGACGCCAACCAGCAGTGGGACCGGCCGACCGCGCTGCGCTTCGGGCGGGTGCTGGAGGAGTTCGGTCTGGTCTGGATCGAGGAGCCACTGGACGCGTACGACGCCGAGGGGCACGCGCAGTTGGCGGCGGCCCTGGACACCCCGATCGCCACCGGCGAGATGCTGTCCAGCGTCACCGAGCACGTCCGGCTGATCGAGGCCCGGGCCGCCGACATCATCCAGCCGGACGCGCCGCGGATCGGCGGGATCACGCCGTTCCTCCGGCTGGCCACGCTCGCCGACCACAACGGTCTGCAGCTGGCACCGCATTTCGCGATGGAGATCCACCTCCACCTCGCGGCGGCGTACCCGCGCGAGCCGTGGGTCGAGCACTTCGAGTGGCTGAATCCACTGTTCGACGAGCGGCTGGAGACGCTGGACGGCCGGATGATCGTGCCCGACCGGCCCGGCCTGGGCTTCACCACCTCCGAGCAGTGCGCGGCCTGGACGGTGGACGCCTGCGAGTTCGGCACGCGATGAGCGGGCTCGCGCACGAGGTCGTCGAGCAGTTGCGGGCGCGGATGCTCAGCGGCGAGCTCGCCCCCGGGGACAAGCTGCCGGCCGAGAACGCGCTGGTGGACGAGTTCGGGGTCAGCCGGACGGTGATCCGGGAGGCGGTGTCGCAACTGCAGGCCGCCGGGCTGGTGGAGACGTTCCAGGGCCGCGGCTCGTTCGTCCTGGCGGTGCCGGAACGGCCCCCGGGCCTGCGGGAGGTGCGGTCGCACCAGGACGTGCTGGATCTCCTCGACTTCCGCACCGGCGTCGAGAGCGAGGCGGCCGGGCTGGCGGCCGCCCGGCGTACGGCGCATCAGCTCAAGGCGATCGAGCGGGCACTGGCGGACTTCCGGCGGATCGGCGAGGACCCGAGCCGGTCGGTGGAGGCGGACTTCGCGTTCCACCAGAAGATCGCGGCCGCGTCCGGGAACCGCTTCTACAGCGAGCTGATCGGCTCCCTCGGCCCGATGATGATCATGCTGCCGCGGACCCGGCTGGACCCGGCGTACGAGGTGGCCGACGCCGGCCATCTCGCCCGGGTGACGCTCGAACACGAGAACATCCACGACGCGATCGCGCGGTCCGATCCCGAGGCCGCCCGGGCGGCGGCGCGGGTGCACCTGTCCAACACCCGCCACCGTCTCACCAGCGAGCGGTTCCCGGACTGAAGCCGGGGAAGCCGACGATGCCTGACCAAGGCCGATTTGACCGTGAGTGATACTTTCCGGGAATCATGTTCTCGCTCGACCAGCTGGCCGCCTTCGTCGCCGTCGCCGAGGAACTGCACTTCGGCCGGGCCGCCGAGCGGCTCACCATGACCCAGCCGCCGCTGAGCCGGCAGGTGCAGAAGCTGGAGCGGGCGGTCGGCGTCCGGCTGCTCGAGCGGGACAACCGCCGGGTCGCGCTGACCGATGCCGGGCGGGCCTTCCTGACCGAGGCCCGGCGGCTGCTGGCACTGGTCGAGACCGCGGGCGACCTCGCCCGCCGCGTCGACCGGGGCGTGGCCGGGACGCTCCGGCTCGGGTTCACCGCGACCTCCGCGATCAGGACGCTCGGCCCGCTGCTGCGCCGGATCGCCGACGAGCTACCGGATGTCGACGTGCTTTTGCACGAACGGGTCACCCCCGCGCAGATCGACGGTCTGCTGCGCGGCGAACTGGATCTCGGCCTCGGCCGGCCGCCGTTCGACGCCCGGGTGCTCGACTCCCGGATCGTCTTCCGCGAGCCGCTGTGCGCCGTCGTCCCGGCCGGCCACCGGCTCGCAGTTCTCGGCCGGCCGCTGACCGCGCCCGACTTCGCCGGCGAGGACGTGATCAGCTACTCCCCCAGCCAGGCCCGCTACTTCCACGAGCTGACGATCCGGTTCCTCGCCGACGCCCGCCCGCGGATCGAGCAGCGGGTCGAGCAGATCCTGACGGTGATCCTGCTGGTCGCCGCCGGCCGCGGGGTGGCGCTCGTGCCGGCGTCGGCGCGCAGCCTCGGCGTCGACGGCGTGACGTACTGCGAGGTCGGCGTACCGGGCGAGCCCGTCGAACTGCACGCGATCTGGCACCGTGAATCCACCAACCCTGTCCTGCATCGCGTGCTCACGATGCTCGCCGAGCATCAATGAATCCACAATTGATCTTGGACAGGCATCTGAACTCGTTCCTAGCCTGACCTCGTGACCCACTACTCCCCGACCGAACTGGCCGCTCAGCTCGAGACCGGGCTGCTGTCCTTCCCCGTCACGCACTTTCACGACGACCTGAGCTTCGACGAGACCGGCTACCGCGAGCACCTGGCCTGGCTGAGCCAGTACGACGTGGCCGGCCTGTTCGCCGCGGGTGGCACCGGCGAGGGCTTCTCCCTCACGCCGGCCGAGATCGACACCGTCGTCCGGACCGCGGTGGCCGAGATCGACGGCGAGGTCCCCGTGATCGCGCCCGCGACCGGTGGGACGGCGGCCGCGATCGCCCAGGCCCGGGCCGCCGAGGCCGCCGGCGCGGACGGGATCCTGCTGCTGCCGCCGTACCTCACCGAGGCCGGCCAACGTGGTCTGATCGAGCACGTTTCCGCCGTCTGCCGCAGTACGTCGCTCGGCATCACCGTCTACAGCCGGGCCAATGCGATCTTCACCGACGTCGCGGTCGCGGAGCTCGCGGACCGCCACGAGAACCTGGTCTGTCTCAAGGACGGCGTCGGGAACATCGAGCTGATGACCCGCACCTACGCCCGGGTCGGTGACCGGCTGGTCTACATCGGCGGCCTGCCGACCGCCGAGACGTTCGCGCTGCCGCTCCTGCAGCTCGGCGTCAGCACCTACTCCTCGGCCATCTTCAACTTCGTGCCCGAGTTCGCCCAGGGCTTCTACGCCGACGTCCGGGCACAGGACCGCGCGGGCGTGTACCGCAAGCTGAACGAATTCGTCCTGCCCTACCTGGACATCCGCGACCGCGAGAAGGGGTACGCCGTCTCGATCGTCAAGGCTGGCGTGGCCGCGATCGGCCGCCCGGCCGGCCCGGTCCGCCCACCCCTGCAGAACCTGACCGAGGACGAGCTCGCCCAGCTCACCGAGCTGATCGGCCGGATCAAGTGACTCCCACGGTCGCGTCGGTCGAGGTCGTGCCGGTCGCCGGGTACGACAGCCTGCTGCTCAATCTGAGCGGGGCGCACGGGCCGTTCTTCACCCGGAACGTGGTGATCGTGACCGACAGCTCGGGGAACACCGGCGTCGGCGAGGTCCCCGGTGGCGGCCGGATCGCGTCGACGATCGCCGAGGCGGCGGAACTACTTGTGGGCCAGGAGGTCGCGCGGTACCGCGGTCTCCTGCGCACGGTCGCGCGGACCTTCGCCGATCGGGACGCCGGTGGCCGTGGCCGGCAGACCTTCGACCTGCGGACGACGGTGCACGCGGTGACCGGGCTCGAGTCGGCGCTGCTCGACCTGTTCGGGCAGCACCTCGGCGTGCCGGTGGCCGAGCTGCTCGGTGACGGGCAGCAGCGCGATCGGGTGCCGGTGCTCGGCTACCTCTTCTACGTAGGCGATCCGGCGCGTACGGACCTGCCGTACCTGACCGGCGACGGATTCGGCGACCGCTGGTCCGCGCTGCGCCGCCGGCCGGCGCTGACACCGGACGCGGTGGTGGCGCTGGCCGAGGCGGCACAGGAGCGATACGGGTTCGCGGACTTCAAGCTCAAGGGTGGTGTGTTCGCCGGCGCGGAGGAGATCGCGGCGGTGACCGCGCTGGCGAAGCGGTTCCCGTCGGCCCGGATCACGGTCGATCCGAACGGCGCCTGGCCGGTGCGTGAGGCGATCGCGTTGTGCTCGGGGCTGGACGACGTGCTCGCGTACGTGGAGGACCCGTGCGGGGCGGAGGAGGGGTTCTCCGGGCGCGAGACGATGGCGGAGTTCCGGCGGGCGACCGGGCTGCGGACGGCGACCAACATGATCGCCACCGACTGGCGCGAGCTGGCGCACGCGATCCGGACCGACGCGGTGGACATCCCGCTTGCGGATCCGCACTTCTGGACGATGGCCGGCTCCGTGCGGGTCGCCCAGTTGTGCCACGACTTCGGGCTGACCTGGGGTTCGCACTCGAACAACCACTTCGACATCTCGCTGGCCATGTTCACCCAGGTCGGCGCGGCCGCACCGGGCGAGATCACGGCGCTGGACACGCACTGGATCTGGCAGGACGGTCAGTCACTGACCAAGGAACCACTGCGGATCGCCGACGGTGCGATCGCCGTACCGACGCGTCCGGGCCTCGGGATCGACCTGGACCGGGACGCGCTGGCGGCGGCGCACGAGCTGTTCCGGGAGCACGGGCTGGGTGCGCGGGACGACGCGATCGCCATGCGGTATCTGCTGAAGGACTGGGTGTTCGATCCCAAGCGGCCCTGTCTGGTGCGCTGATGTTCACCTGGTGTTGCGCGCGGTAGGTTTCCATCGGTTGCAGTCGTCCAGACCTCGCCCTCGCCGGAGGAATGTCATGCGCTGGCACAAGCCGCTCGCCGCTGCCGTTGTCCTGACCGCTCTCACCACCCCCTTGACGGCCGCGGCCGCCCCGCAGGACGGAGGTGGATCCTGCTCGCGGGACGCGCGCTTCCTCGGGTTCAGCGACGCGCTGGACAAGACGGCGTTCGAGGGCCAGCCGGTGGCCGGATTGTCCGCGCTGAGCATGACCGGCCGGAGCAGCGCGGTGGCGTTGGTCGACAACGTCGGGACCACGCCGGCCCGGGTCTTCGACCTCGACATCAGCAGCGAGCCGACGATCAGCGTGGACGGGATGACGATCCTGCGGCGCCCGGACGGTACGCCGTACACGGGTGCCGACTTCGACGGCGAGGGCCTGGTCGTCGAGCGCGGTGAGCGGACCCTCCTCGCCACGTCCGAGCGCGAGCCGTCGATCCGCCGCTTCCGGCTGTCCGACGGGCTGCAGGTCGGTTCGCTGCCGGTGCCCGCGCGGTTCCAGGTCGCTCCGGCCGGTGAGGCGACGACCAACGCGACGTTCGAGTCGCTCGCGGTCAGCCCGGACGAACGATCCCTGTACGCCGGGATGGAAGGACCGCTCGCTCCCGACGGCACGGACGCCGACGGCCGCTCGCGGAACCGGATCATCAGGTACGCCGGCCGGCCAGGCCACGACTACCAGCCGGTCGCGCAGTACGCCTACCAGACCGATCCCGGGCTCTCGCTGGTCGAGCTGGCCGTGGTGGACCGGGACGAACTGCTGTCGATGGAGCGCGCGTTCGTACCGGGCGTCGGCAACACGATCCGGGTGTTCACGGTGTCGCTGCGCAAGGCCGCCGACGTGACCGCGCGGGCGTCGCTCGCCGACGCTCCGGACAAGGTGTTCCTGCGGAAGGAGCTGCTGTTCGACCTGGTGAACTGCCCGCCGTCAGGTGCGGTCGCCAAGCAGCCGCAGCCGAACCCGCTGCTGGACAACGTCGAGGCCCTCGCCCTCGGCGGTCACCTCCCCGGCGGCCGCCGGCAGCTCTACCTGCTCTCGGACGACAACAACGGTGCCACCCAGATCACCCGGTTCTACTCGTTGGCCGTCGACCTGCGCTGACCGGGAAGCTGACGTGGCGTGATCCCTACCCGCGCGTCACAATGTGTGAATGCGCGTGATCGTGGTGGGTGCGGGCGTGATCGGGCTGACCTGTGCGGTCCGGCTGGCCGAGGGCGGGTACGACGTGGCCGTGTTCGCCCGCGACCTGCCGCTGGAGACGACGTCCGCGGTGGCGGCCGCGATCTGGTACCCGTACCTGTCGGCTCCCGCGGACCGGGTGGCCGCCTGGTCGCGGACGTCGTACGACGAGTTCGCCAAGCTGGCCGAGATCGAGCCGTCGGTGCGGATGCGGCACGGACGGGAGTTCCTGGTGCACCGGACGCCGGATCCGGCCTGGGCCGACGTGCTGCCCGATCTGACCAGGGTTCCGTCGCCGCCGGTCGGGTTCGAGGACGGCTGGGCGTTCACCGCGCCGCTGGTCGAGATGCCGGCCTACCTGCGGTCGCTGGTCAAGCGGCTCGAGCAGGCAGGCGGCACGCTGACCCGTGCGGCGCTGTCGGCGCTGCCCACCACGGCCGACGTGGTCGTGAACTGCACCGGTCTGGGCGCCCGGCTGACCGCTGCGGACCCGACCGTCACCCCGGTCCGCGGCCAGGTGCTGACGGTCGAGCAGTGCGGGCTGACCGACTGGCTCGTCGCCGACCGTTCGCCGGGCGAGCTCACGTACGTCGTCCCGCGCGACAAGGACGTGGTCGTCGGCGGCACGAGCGAGCCCGGTGACTGGAACCTCGCCGTCGATCCCGCGACCGCCGACCAGATCCTGGAGCGCGCGGCCGAACTGGTTCCTCAGCTCCGCACGGCGAAAGTCCTCCGGCACCGCGTCGGCCTCCGTCCCGCGCGGCCGACGATCCGCTGCGAGCTCGTGCGCACCAGGACCGGTGAACCCGTCATCCACTGCTACGGCCACGGCGGCTCCGGCGTGACGCTGTCGTGGGGCTGCGCCCACGAGGTCTTCGAGTTGATCCATGGCCTCTGACCGGCCGGTCATCCTCGACGGCGGTCTGTCGAACGCGCTGGAGGACCGGGGCCACGACCTCTCCGACGCGTTGTGGTCGGCGCGGCTGCTCCGGGACGCACCGGCAGAGATCGCCGCGGTCCACCGGGCGTACTACGAGGCCGGTGCGATGGTCGCGACGACAGCCAGTTACCAGGCGAGCGTGGCCGGGTTCGAGCGGGCCGGGGTGTCGCGGGCCGAGGCCGAGCGGTTGATCGGCGACAGCGTCCGCATCGCCCGGGCGGTGTGCGACGAACAGCCCGGACGCCTGGTGGCCGCATCGGTCGGCCCGTACGGCGCGATGCTCGCGGACGGCTCGGAGTACCGCGGCCGGTACGGCGTGAGCCCGTCGGTCCTGCGCGACTTCCACGGTCCGCGCCTCGAACTGCTCGTCGACGCCGGACCGGATCTGCTCGCGATCGAGACCATCCCCGACGTCGACGAGGCCGAGGTCCTGGTCACGCTGCTGGGCGAACTGGATTTCCCCGCCTGGTTCTCCTACTCCATCGCAGGTTCGCGCACCCGGGCGGGGCAGCCGCTGACCGAAGCCTTCGCCGTGGCCGCCGTCGAGCAGGTGGTTGCGGTCGGCATCAACTGCTGCACACCGGACGACGTACAGCACGCGGTCGAAACCGCGGTCGCCGTCACCGGCAGACCCGCGGTCGCCTACCCGAACAGCGGCGAGTCCTGGAACGCCGGCGACCGCCACTGGACCGGGTCCGCCGCGGACAGCACGTCGCTCGCACCCGGCTGGCTGGCCGCCGGAGCACGCTACATCGGCGGCTGCTGCCGAGTGGGGCCGGCCGCCATCCGCAGGCTGGCCGCTGCGATCGGCTAGCGAAGCTTGGTCGCTAGACGCCCAGCACCTGGCAGAGGAGGTCGAGGGCGCCGGGGTAGGCGTGGTCGGGTGGGGTGCCGTAGCCGACGATGACCGCCTGGCGGGTGCTGGGAGTCGGGTCGACGTGATACCTGCTGAGGGTGGCCAGGCCGAGGCCCTGGCGGGCGGCTCGGTGGACGATGTCATCGGCGTCGCCCGGGACGTCGAGGAGGACGTGCAGACCGGCGGAGATGCCGGCGACCTTGACCTCCGGGGCACGAACGGCGAGCAGTTCGACCAGGCGGTCGCGACGGCGGCGGTAGTGCAGGCGGCACCGGCGGACATTCCGGTCGTAGTGGCCGGAGGCAATGAACTCGGCGAGGATCAGCTGGTCCAGCGTCGCGGTCTGGAAGTCCGCGGTCCGCTTGGCCGCGACCACCGGCTCGATCAGCCGCTGCGGCAGCACCATCCAGGCGAGCCGCAGCCCCGGCGCGAGACTCTTGCTCGCCGTGCCCGTGTACACGATCCGCTCGGGGTCCAGCGCCTGCAGTGCACCCACCTGCTGCCGGTCGTACCGGAACTCGCCGTCGTAGTCGTCCTCGATCAGCACCGCCCCGGCCTCCCGGGCCCACTCGACCGCCGCCGTTCGGCGTTCGGGCGCGAGCGGCACGCCCGTCGGCATCTGGTGCGCCGGCGTCAGCAGCGCGGCCTGTCCGGACAACGCCGAGACCTGCGCACCCGACCCGTCGACCGGGACCGGCACCGGTTCGAGACCACGTGACCGGACGACGTCCAGGTGCAGCGCGTACCCGAACTCCTCCACCGACACCGTCGTCCCGCCCAGTGAGCTGAGCACCTCACTGAGCAGACTCAACGCCTGCACGTAGCCCGAGCAGATCAGGATCCGCTCCGGGTCGGCCCGGACGCCACGCGCCCGGGCCAGGTAGTCGGCCAGCATCCGGCGCAACTCGATCCGCCCGCGCGGGTCGCCGTACCCGAACGCCTCGTTGGGTGCCGACGGCAACGCCTTGCGGGCCGCCGCCAGCCACTCGCTGCGCGGGAACGTCGACACGTCGGGTGCCCCGGGCATCAGGTCGTACCGGAAGGGCCTCGCCGCGGACAGCCCGGCCGGCAGCGGCGGTACGGCGTCCGGCGGGGTGCCGGCGCGGTTGGCGACGACCGTGCCGGACCCCTGGCGCGCGGTCAGCCAGCCCTCGGCGACCAGCTGGCCGTAGGCGTCGGCGACCGTGTTGCGGGCGATGCCGAGATCCTTGGCCAGCGACCGCGACGACGGCAGCCGGGTGCCGGCCGGCAGCCGGCCGCTGCGGATCGAGGCGTGCAACGCCCGGACGAGGTCGGTCCGCCCGCGCGTCGCCGCCAGATCCAGGTGCAGATCCGCCCCCGCCGTGGTGCCGTCCATGACAGTGGACCTTATCCCCCGGCCTCAGTCCGGGGCGGGTGTCGTCAGCGACTCCTCGAGCATGTCGATCATCGCCGCGTGCCGCTTCTGCGCGGTGTCCGAGCGGCCGAGCGCGATGACGTCGAGGAACACCCGGCTGACGATCAGCTCCGCCGCGGTCCGGATCCGGTCCGGGTCGGCGACGACGTCCTCGGCGCCGCCGAGCACCTCGGCGACCGTGGCGGCCGCCTCGGCGAACAACTCGGCCGCCCGGGCGGCGATCTCCGGGCGTGCCTGGGCCTCCCGGAAGACGATGATCCGCACCGACCGGTTGAGCTCGAGCTCCTCGGCCATCACGCTGACGACGGCCCGCAGCCGCTGCCGGACCGAGCGGCCACGCGCCGCGCTCGGGAGGACGTCGCCGGGCGTCGGCCGCTCCTGGACGACGGCCAGCAGCAGATCCAGCTTGGTGGCGAAGTGGTAGAACACCAGGCCCGACGGCACCCCGGCCTCATGGGCGATCCGCGCCGTCGACGTCGCGTCGTACCCGCAGTCGGCGAACAGGCGCTCGGCGGTCTCGATGATCACCTGGCGCTTGGTGTTGCGGGCGGGGGCGTGCGCGGTCATAGATCGCTCCGTCCAGCGGCGGGCCGGTGATCCCCCTTCAACTCCGCGGCTGCCTCGGCGGCGCGCCGGAGGGCCTTGAAGATGTAGTCCGGCACCCGCACACCCTGCCGATGCGCCCACAGCAGCTCGTGCTCGACCCGGCCGACCTGGCGGGCGTAGTGCCGCAGGTCCGCCGCGTCGCCGGTGCTCATCTCCAGCGCGCTCATCACCTTGCCGAACTCGACCCGCTGCCGGTCGGTGTCGACCCCCACCGGGCCGAACGTCCGCTTCCGCAACGTCCTGACCACCCAGCGTTGCCAGCCGCCCAGCTGGGCCCACAGCTCCCGGGCGGCCATCTGGTAGTAGGCGAAGTGACCGGGCTCCTGACGCTTGATCGGGGCAACCACCGTGGCCGCGATCGCCCGTTCGCCAAGCTCGAGCAGGCCGGCGTGAAGCTTGTTGTAGGCAAGCACTGCCGACCGCTCGGTGGCCAGTCCGGTCAGGTAGTACAGCATCCGGCTGACGTCCTGGATGCCGCGTGCCCGGCCGAGCGCGCCGAGCAGCTTCAGCTTGAACGACACGTCGTCCAGGTTGGGCTCGGCGGGCTCGAGACCGGCCAGCACCTGGACGCGGTCGAGGATGATCCCGTGGTGGGTCTCCTGCGGCAGCCACACGTCGGCGTAGAAGTGCCGGTCGACCTCCGGCGGGTCGGGCAGCAGGATGTTGAGCTCGAGCACGTTCCGCTCCACCTCGAGCTCGACCCGCGACATGTACGACAGCACCGACCCGAAGCGGCCGGCGAGCTCGGCCGGGCGGTGGATCGTGTAGTCGACGCTGTCCAGCGGGATCGGCGGGTGCTCCTCCCCCAGCCGGTCGACGTGGTCGGCCAGTTTCGGCCGATTTCTCCTCCGGCGGTCCCCCCGGCGACGAGAGACCGACGCATTCACCAGCGCCATTTCGCGGCACCTCACTTCGTCGAAGGGAACGCCCGGTCGATCACTGCCAGCATAGCCAGTGACTGACTGATCAGTCAGTCAGAAATCTGTGAAGTCAACGACATCTCCTCTTCGAAGCCCGGCCGCAGGTGGACGGGTCTGCGGTTAGCATCGCGGCAACGCGCGGGGAAGCAACAGTCCTCGGCGTTCGATCTGTTCCGCACCACTCCAAGGGGAGAGCCGCCGTGACCGACCAGACCACTCCCGTTCCGTCCGCACCGGAGTCCGGCTACGCGCCGGTGAACGGCCTGCAGATGTACTACGAGCTCCACGGTTCCGGCGGGACGCCGCTGCTCCTCCTGCACGGCGGGTTGTTCAACATCGACCTGCAGTTCGGCGAGCTGCTGCCGAGCCTCGCCGCGAACCGCCGGGTGATCGCCACCGACTTCCAGGGGCACGGCCGGACGAACGACGCCGACCGCCCGCTCGGCACCGAGTCGCTGGCCGGCGACGTGGTCGGGCTGCTGGCGCACCTCGGCGTGCCGAAGGTCGACGTGTTCGGCTTCAGCGTGGGCGGGGCGGTCGCGCTGCACCTGGCCATCCGCAACCCCGAACTGGTGCGCAAAGCAATCATCTCGTCGGTCTCGTTTCACCCGTCCGGCGACCGCGAGGAGAACGCCGACGCGGTCGGCGAGATGAAGGTCGAGATGATCGCCGGTACGCCGATGGAGGCGGACTACCTGGCCAAGTCGCCGCACCCGGACCACGAGCACCTGCAGGTTCTGCTGACCAAGCTCGGCGGCTACGACACCGGCGCCGGCGGCTGGACCGACGACGACGTCCGCGGGTACGCCGCGCCCACGCTGATCACCGTCGGCGACAACGACGCGGTCAAGCTCGAGCACGCGGTGAAGTTCGCGCAGCTGCGCGGCAGCGACGTGAACGGCGACTTCGCCGGCGTCCCCGCCTCCCAGCTCGCGGTCTTCCCGGGTACCACGCACTTCTCCGGTCTCGCCCGCACCGACCTCGTCCGCGACGTCGTCCTGCCGTTCCTGGACGCGCCGATGCCGCAAACCTGAGCCGACGGGAATGGCCCCTGGATTCACTGCGGAAATGGACCAGGGGCCCGGGCCGTTCGGGACCTACGGTGGTGCCATGAGCACTTCGACGCGGCGGGTCAAACTCGCCAACCTCGTACCCGGCTTCTACCAGGCGATGATCGAGCTGGACGCGGTCTCGGCCACCGGCCTCGACCCGGCGCTGGCCCACCTGGTCCGGATCCGCGCCTCCCAGCTGAACGGCTGCTCCTACTGCACCGACATGCACTCCCTCGACCTGCTGCACCTCGGTGACAACCAGCAGCGGATCGCCCTGCTCCCGGTCTGGCGCGAGTCGCGCACGTTCTACTCCCAGCAGGAGCAGGCCGCGCTCGAGCTGACCGACGCGATCACGCTGATCAGCGTCGACCACGTGCCGGACGACGTGTACGACCTCGCCGCCAAGGCGTTCGACGACAAGGACCTGGCCCAGCTGATCGCGCTCATCGTCACGATCAACGCCTGGACCCGGATCGGTGTCACCGGGCGGATGGAGCCCGGCCACTACAAGCCGAGCTGACCCGATGGCATCGAACGCCGAACTGTTCCGCGCGCTGCACCACGGCGGCACGCCGCTCATCCTGCCGAACGCCTGGGATCCGGTCAGCGCGCGGATCGTGGCCGAGGCCGGATTCCCCGCGGTGGCGACCAGCAGCGGCGCGGTCGCCCGCGTGCTCGGGTACGACGACGGTCAGGCGACCCCGGCGGCGGAGATGTTCACCGCCGTCGCGCGGATCGCCCGGGCGGTCGACGTACCGGTGACCGCCGACCTGGAGGCCGGCTACGGTCTGCCGCCGAAGGAGTTCGCCCAGCGGCTGCTCGAGACCGGGGCGGTCGGCTGCAACCTGGAGGACTCGGTCGGCGACGTGCTTGTCGACCCGGCGCGCCAGGCGGACTACCTGGCCGAGGTCCGCGCCACCGCGGGGGCGGACCTGGTCGTCAACGCGCGCGTGGACACCTTCCTGTCCCGCAAGCGCACTGCCGACGCCATCGAGCGGGGGCGCCTCTACCGCCGGGCCGGCGCGGACTGCGTCTACCCGATCTTCGCGCCGACCGACGTCCTCCCGGAGCTCGTCGCCGGGATCGGCGGGCCGATCAACGCGCACGCCGCACCGGACGGCCCGACGGCGGCGGAGCTGGTCGCGGCCGGGGCGATCCGGATCTCGTACGGGACGAGCGTGCACAAGTACCTGATGGGCGTGCTCCGCGACCTCCTGCCCCGGCTCAGTCGAGACCCAGCCTGAGCGCGTAGACGAGGGCCCAGTCCTGGTCGTTGGCCAGCGGGTCGGCGACGTACGCCGGCTGGCCGTTGACGCAGCTCGGGTAGACGAACGCGCAGGTCGCCGTACCGTCGGTCGCGAAGTTGACCAGGTTCGCACGCAGGATCGCGTCGGTGGCCGCATCCAGCCAGGACGCGGCCGCCGGATCGACCAGCTCGCGCGGCCAGGCGGCGTACACGACCGCGCTCAGCGCGGACCAGTAGTGCGGGAAGACGTCGCCCCACAGCCGCAGCCGGCCGAACCAGTACCCGTCCCAGTGCCGGATCGGCACGTGCCGCAGCCGGACGTCGGGCTGGTCGGCGGCGAACGCGGTCAGCCAGCCCAGCCGGCGGTTCAGCTCGCCGCCGTCGATCTGGTCGGGCGCGATCCGGTACGCCGCGACCAGGAGCTCGAGCAGCGGCGCGACCATCGACTGCTCGTAGTTCACCTCGTGCGGCGGCAGTTCGTCGCCGTACTCGAGGAACGTGCGCGCGTGCTCGACGAGCCGGTCGCGCAGCCCGAGTTCACTCAGCAGCGGGCCGAGGTCGAAGGCGAGGAAGTGCGCGCCGCCGAGCTCGTAGTACCGCTCGAGGATGCGGGTCGCGGCAGCCCGATCGCCCTGGCCGAGCAGGAACCGGGCGAACCACGGGAAGTTGTAGAGCCGCACCCGGCCCTGGTGGATGCTGTCGTCCTGCACCGTGCCGTCCGCGTCGACCAGGTGCTCGCGGACGAACCGTTCGTACCCGGCGAGCGCCTCGTCCAGCTCCGCGCGATCGCCCCACCCGCGATCGCGCACCTCTTGCAGCAGGATCGCCATCCCGATCCGTTCGCGCGCGTCCGACCAGTCGCCCCACGCGCCGGACAGCACGGTGAGCCCGCTGTCGTTGTCGTACGGCACGAACGCGAACCTGCGGCTGTCCGCCAGCTCCGGCCGGCGCTGCTTGTCGAGGATGAACCGGACCCGTCGTCCGACGATCTCCTCGAGTGGTTCGTGGAACAGGACAGCGATCCGCGCGGTCCGGTGGCCGTCCGTCGCGTCGACATGCACCACGCCCGGCTCGTCACTGGTGACCTCGGTCGGTCCTGCGCCGGTCAGCTGGATCGTCTGCCCGGTTCGGGCCGCCAGCCGGTCCGCGTCGATCAGGGGTCGCCGGTCCGCGTGGAAGGCGGGCAGGTCGGCGTACCAGGAGAGCTGCCAGGTCCAGCGGTACGACGCTCCCGGGGCGAGTGTGATCGGGGCTTGGCCGCCCATCGCGTGCGGAGCGCGGGCGTGATCGGTGACGTGCAGGTAGAGGTGGCCGCGGATGTTGCTGCCGGTGCCGGCCTCGCGCGACTCGACCGAGTACGCCCACAGCTCGCCCTCCTTGAGCTGCAGGCCGAGCCCGGGTCCACTGCCGTCCATCGGGACCGCCCAGACCCACGCGTCCGCACCGCCCGTCCACACGTGCGCGTGGACCGCCCCGGTCAGACTCTCCCGGCTCGAACGGTAGATGTCGCGGTACGGCGTGCTGATTGCAAGCGACCCGATCTCGACCGGCTCGGCGGTCGGGTTGCGGACCTCGTACGTCTCCGTCCACTGCGCACCGAACCGGCGGCCGACGCGCAGCTCGAGCTCGCCCGGTTGGTACAGAAGGTCGATCCCGGTCTGCCGCCACCGCACCGACGGGGGGTGGTCGAACCGGTGACTGCCCCTGTCGGTGACCATGAAACCCTTGCCCCAGGCGTGCAGCGTGTCGTGCACCCCGCCGTCGTCCTCGAGCAGCACCTGCCGGCCGTCCGGGTGCACCACCCGCTCGACCGCCCCGTCGTCACCGACCTGAACCGTCCCGGCACCGAATCCGAAAATCTCCACGATCGGTCAACCTATCGATGTCGAGGACCGTGCGTCGGCTTCGTCCCCCGGGTGAGAACGACCTCCCGATGGAAAGGATCCGCACCATGACCGCAACCATGACGCCGGACGAGATCGCCGCGATCCTGGCCAAGCCGTACGCCCAGGCGCTGCTCAACGGCAACGAGCCCGCACGCTTGGCGTACACCGCGGTCGACGGCGACCCGCGCGCCATCCCGATCGGTTTCTGGACCGAAGGCTCGCAGATCGTGATGGCGACGACGTCGAAGTCCGCCAAGGTCGCCGCCCTCCGCAAGAACCCGCGCGTCGCCCTCACCATCGACACCGGCGCCTTCCCGCCCAAGGTGCTGCTCATCCGCGGCGCCGCCGAGGTGGAGCTCGTCCAGGGCGTTCCTGAGGGCTACCTGCACGCCGGCCACAAGGTGATGACCGACGAGCAGTACCCCGGCTGGGAAGCCGGCGTGAAGTCCCTCTACGCCGAGATGGTCGTCATCACCGTCACCCCCACCTGGGTCAAACTCCTCGACTTCGAAACCACCATCCCGAAGGCCGTCGAAGACCTCCTCCGGGAGAAGTCCGCGGGCTGACGGGTACCGGGTTCGAGCCCACGCCCTCGTCCGGCAGCTGATCGCCGGCGCCCGTCAGGACCACCACTTCTCGCCGCGGCCCAAGGCGTCGGCGGTCCGGTGGGTGGTGTCGAGGGAGTCGAGCGCGGCGACAGCGTCGTCGTCGAGCTCGAAGTCGAAGACGGCGAAGTTGGCCTCGATGCGTTCGCGGTGGGTGGACTTGGGGATGACCGACAGGCCCTTCTGGACCGCCCAGCGGATGAGGACCTGCGCAGGCGTGCGGCCGACGGCCTCGGCAATGCGGCCGACGACCGGGTCGTCGAGGTGCCGCCCGGTTCCCAGCGGGCTGTAGGCCTGGGTGACCACGCCCGCCTGGTCTCCGGCTTCGACCAGAGCGCGGCGGTACTCGAACGGACTGAACAGGACCTGGTTGACCGCGGGCGGGATCTGGCTCACCTCCAGCAGTTCCTGGAGCTCGTCCGCGCCGAAGTTCGAGATGCCGATCGCCTTCGCCAGGCCGGCCTCGCACGCCTTCTCCATGCCGGACCAGGCCCAGGTCGGCCCACCCTGCGGCCAGTGGATCAGGTACAGGTCGACATACTCGGTGTCGAGTCGCCGCAGGCTCTTCTCCGCCTCGGCGAGCGGGTCCCGGCGTCCCGGGTAGAACTTCGTGGTGAGGAAGATGTCCTCCCGCGGGATGCCGCTGCTCCGGATCGCCCGCCCGACACTCGCCTCGTTCCCGTACGCCTGGGCCGTGTCGATCAACCGATACCCGGCTTCGAGTGCCCAGGTCACCGCCTGCTCACACTGCCGCCCCTCCGGCACCTGCCAGACCCCCAGCCCCATCACCGGGATCTGCGCACCGTTGAAGAGCTCTCGAGTCACCTGAGCGTTGTCAGCAGCCATGCGTCCCTTCTACCACCCACACGCACAGTCGAACCCGAGCACAGGATCCCGTTGTCGTGCAGACCTACAGTTTGTTGGCTCGGCGGATGACGTTCACTACGTCGGACATCATGCCGGTGAGGTCGTAGTCCTTGGGGGTGTAGACGGCGGCTACGCCGGCGGTGCGGAGGGTTCGGGCGTCGGCGTCGGGGACGATGCCGCCGACGACGACGGGGACGTCTTCCAGGCCGGCTTCGCGGAGGCCGGCCACGACCTGGGGGACGAGTTCCATGTGGGAGCCGGACAGGATCGAGAGGCCGACGCAGTGGACGTCCTCGGCGACGGCGGCGGCGACGATCTGGTCGGGGGTGAGCCGGATGCCCTGGTAGATCACCTCGAAGCCGACGTCGCGGGCGCGGACGGCGACCTGCTCGGCGCCGTTCGAGTGTCCGTCGAGGCCGGGCTTGCCGACGAGGAAGCGCAGCCGCCCGCCCAGCTCCTCGGACGTGGCGGCGACCTTGGACCGTACGGCGGCGATCGCTTCACCGCCGCCGGAGACGCCGACGGATCCGGACACCCCGGTCGGCGCGCGGTACTCGCCGAACATCTCCCGCAGGACGCCGGCCCACTCCCCTGTCGTCACGCCCGCACGGGCGCACTCGAGGGTGACCGGCATCAGGTTGCCGCTGCCTTTCGCGACCTCGCGCAGCTTGGCGAGCGCGGTCTCGACCGCCCTGCCGTCCCGCTCGGCACGCCACGTCCGCAGCGATTCGAGCGCGGCGCTCTCGGCGGCCGGGTCGACCGTCTGGATCGCGGTGCCGAGGTCCGCGGTCAGCGGCGACGGCTCGGTGTTCTCGAACCTGTTCACCCCGACGACGACCTGCTCGCCGGATTCGATCCGCTGCCGGCGTCCGGCGTGCGACGCGACCAGCGCCTGCTTCAGGTAGCCGCTCTCGACGGCCGCCACCGCACCGCCCATCGCCTGCACGCGGTCGATCTCCTCGCGCGCACCCGCCACCAGCTCGTCGACCTTCGCCTCGATGACGTGCGAGCCGTCGAAGATGTCGTCGTACTCGAGCAGGTCGGACTCGTAGGCGAGCACCTGCTGCATGCGCAGCGACCACTGCTGGTCCCAGGGGCGCGGCAGGCCGAGGGCTTCGTTCCAGGCCGGCAGCTGCACGGCCCGCGCGCGGGCGTTCTTCGACAGCGTGACGCCGAGCATCTCGAGGACGATCCGCTGCACGTTGTTCTCCGGCTGCGCCTCGGTGAGTCCCAGGGAGTTGACCTGGACGCCGTACCGCAGCCGGCGAGCCTTCGCGTCGGTCACGCCGTACCGGTTGAGGGTGAGGTCGTCCCACAGGCGCACGAACGCGCGCATCTTGCAGGTCTCCTCGATGAACCGCACCCCGGCGTTCACGAAGAACGAGATCCGCTGCACGACGTCGCCGAAGCGCTCCACCGGCACCTGCCCGCCGTCGCGGACCCGGTCGAGTACGGCGGTCGCCGTGGACAGCGCGAACGCGAGTTCCTGGACGGGAGTCGCCCCGGCCTCCTGCAGGTGGTAGCTGCAGATGTTGATCGGGTTCCACTTCGGCATCTGCGCGACGGTGTAGGCGATGACGTCCGTGGTCAGCCGCAGCGACGCGTCCGGCGGGAACGCGTACGTGCCCCGCGACAGGTACTCCTTGACGATGTCGTTCTGCGTCGTCCCGGTGAGCTCGGACGGCAGCGCGCCCTGTTCCTGCGCGGCCACCTGGTAGAGCGCCAGGAGCCACATCGCGGTGGCGTTGATCGTCATCGAGGTGTTCATCTGCGCGAGCGGGATCCGGTCGAACAGGGCTCGCACGTCGCCGAGGTGCGCGACCGGTACGCCGACCTTCCCGACCTCACCCTTGGCCAGTGGGTGGTCGGCGTCGTACCCGGTCTGCGTCGGCAGGTCGAACGCGACCGACAGACCGGTCTGGCCCTTGGCCAGGTTCCGCCGGAACAGCGCGTTGGACTCGGCCGCGGACGAGTGGCCCGCGTACGTCCGCATCACCCACGGTCGATCCTTCGTGGTCGCCATGGACGCGACCCTAGGCCGTCTTTCAGCACGAGTCCTCACCTCGTGACCGGTGTCACCAGGGGTCTGGATCACATCAGGCGATGATCGCCAGCGGGGCCCGCTCGACCCGGAGGATCCGGTGCAGGCGGGTGACGGCGAGGATGCGGACCACCGACGGCACCGGGTGCCGGAGGACGAGTTGCCGGCCCAGGAGCTGGGTCCGGCGGTGGGTCGCGACCAGCAGGCCGAGGCCGGTGGCGTCGACCGCGTCGACCTGCTCGAGGTCCACGATCACGTCGCCGACCGAGGAGTCGATCACGGTGTTCAGGGTCTGCCGGACGTCGCCGACGGAGCGGACGTCCAGGATTCCGGTCAGATGAACGACGTTGTTCGGCGTCGTGATGTTCGTTGCTGTTTGGTCGTGGGTCGGTGCGAGCATGTCCGTGCCCTCCGCTCTCCCGGCGGCCCCCGAGTCATCGGCCGCACTGCAGCGTGCTGCTTGTGATCGTAAAGACTCCCCGGGACCACGAAAGGTTGCCAAGACCTCACGACCTTTTCTTTCGCGCGACAATGGTGTCCGTGTTCGCCGAGCAGTACTTCGTGTTCCCTCTCGTCGCCATCGCCCTGGCCGGGCTGATGGTACTGCTGTGCCGCTGGGCCTTCTCGAAGGCGAAGGGCGGCTCGCTGGTCCGGCGTGTCGACCAGCGCCCGGCGGAGCGGGACTCGTTCGGGCTGCTGATCGACGTCCGGACGGTGCGCACGTACAACGAGGCCCGGGTGAAGGTTTCGATGCTGAAGGACTTCGGCATTACGGCGACCGCGGCCCGGACCAAGGACGGCTGGACGGTGTACGTCTGGCCGCGGGACGAGACCGCCGCCCGCGGGCTCCTCGACGCTCCCTGAGCTCGGCCTCCGCAGGCCGGTCCACCTGGCCGCAGAGCCCCTCGCCCACCGTCCGCCGAGCGTGCTTTGTGCACGGGTCTAGGGTCGGACCATGGGGATTCTGCTCGAGCTCGATCTGACCCGGGGCGTCCTCGAGACGCCGCCCGCCTCGCCGGTCGCCGCGTTCCGTTCGCGGCACCTGCCGACCCTGCGGGAGCTGGTGGCGGCTCTCCGCAAGGGCGCCCGCGACGACTCGGTCGTCGGCCTGGTCGCCCATCTCGGCGGGCAACGGCTGTCGCTCGCCCAGGTGCAGGACCTGCGCGAGGCGGTCGCGGACTTCCGGACGTCGGGCAAGGCCGCGGTCGCGTGGACCGAGTCGTTCGGCGAGACCGGTCACGGCACCGTGCCGTACTACCTGGCGACCGCGTTCGACGAGATCTGGGTGCAGCCGTCCGGCGACCTCGCGATCACCGGTATCTCCGTGCAGGCGGTATTCGTCCGCGCCGCCCTGGACAAGGCCGGCGTGATCCCGCAGTTCGGCAAGCGCCGCGAGTACAAGACCGCCGCCGACACCTTCACCGAGAAGGAGATGACCGAGCCGGCCCGCGAGATGGCGTCGCGGCTGGCGGAATCGGCGTTCGAGCAGATCGTCGAGGGCATCGCGGTCCGGCGGCGGCTCGACACCGCCCGCGTGCGCGAGCTCGTGAACAGCGCGCCCCTGCCCGCGCGGGCCGGGCTCGAAGCCGGGCTGGTGGACCGGATCGGCTACCGCTCCGACGTGTACGACGAACTGCGGAAGGGACTCGGTGAGATCACCCGTCTGCTGGCCGAGCGGTACATCCGCCGCGGACCGCGGACGGTGCACGACCTGCGCAAGCAGCTGCCGTGGCCCCAGAAGCCGTTGGTGGCCGTCGTCCGGGTGTCCGGTGGGATCAGCGTGGGCCGGAACTCCAGCAGCCCGCTCGGTGGGTCCAGCTCCGGGTCCGACACGATCGGGGCCGCGCTGCGCGCCGTCGCGGACAACGACAAGGTGAAGGCCGTCATTCTGCGGGTCGACAGTCCGGGTGGCTCGTACGTCGCCTCGGACGCGATCCGGAACGAGGTGCTGCGGCTGCGCTCGACCGGGCGACCGGTGATCGCGTCGATGGGCAGTGTGGCCGCGTCCGGCGGGTACTTCGTCTCCATGCCGGCCGACGTGATCGTCGCACAGCCGAGCACGATCACCGGGTCGATCGGCGTCCTGACCGGCAAGGGCGTCGTCCGGGACGCGCTCGGCCGGATCGGCATCTCGCAGCAGGCCGTGTCCGAGGGCGAGAACGCGCGGATGTTCTCCGCCCAGGAGGAGTTCACCGACGAGCAGTGGACCCGGCTGGAGGAGACCCTCGACCGCATCTACCAGGACTTCGTCGCCAAGGCCGCCCAGGACCGCGGTCTGCCCGAGGAGCAGTTGGAAGCTTTCGCCCGCGGCCGGGTCTGGACGGGCGCCGACGCGCACGCCCGCAAGCTGGTCGACGAGCTGGGCGGCTTCCAGCACGCGCTGACGATCGCTTGCAACCGGGCGGGGCTCGACCGCGACAACATCGGGCTGGCGACGGTCCCGCACCGGAACCTTCTGGACCAGCTGCGTGCGCCCACGACCACCGACGACCTGGCGGTCAAGGCCCAGCCGCTGACCCTGGACGGCCTGACCACCGGCATCTACAGCGCGCTCGGGCTGCCGCCCGAAGGCCTGCTGCGGATGCCGCTGAACTGGCAGCTGGTGTAGTCCGGCCGACGGTCACTGGCGGCGTTCGCCACCCGGGACCCAGAGGACGTCGCCGCCGGAGGACAGGTTCGCCACCCGGCCGAGGATGAAGAGCAGGTCGGACAGGCGGTTCAGGTACGTGAGCGCGAGCAGGTTGACCGACGGGCCGTGGGCCTCGACAGCGGCCCAGCCGGCCCGCTCGGCGCGCCGGACGACGGTGCGGGCGACGTTCAGGTAGGCGGCGCCCTCGGTGCCGCCGGGCAGGACGAACGAGCGGAGCTTGGTCAACCGGCTGTTGTAGTCGTCGCACCAGCCCTCGAGCCGGTCGACGTACTCCTGGGTGATCCGCAGCGGCGGGTACTCCGGGTTCGGCGTGATCGGGTTGCACAGGTCGGCGCCGACGTCGAACAGGTCGTTCTGGATCCGGGTCAGCAGCATTACCAGCGCGCTGTTCAGGTGCCCGGCGGCGACGGCCACTCCGATCGCCGAGTTCGCCTCGTCCACCTCGCCGTACGCGGCCAGCCGGGGGTCCGTCTTCGAGGTCGTCGAGTTGTCGCCCAGGCGGGTCTCGCCGGCGTCACCGGTCCGGGTGTAGATCCGCGTCAAGTTCACAGCCATGGAAGGACTCTACGCAAAGCCCGTGACACTCAAACGCTACAGTCGACCGGTGGAACGGTTTCGGATCGCGGGTGAGGCACGGCTCGAGGGAGCGGTGGAAGTCGCCGGGGCGAAGAACAGTGTGCTCAAGTTGATGGCAGCGGCCCTGCTGGCGGAGGGTACGACGCTGCTGCGGCAGGTGCCGAGCATCCTCGACGTGACCTTCATGGCCCAGTTGCTGGACACGCTCGGCTGCTCCGTCACGGTGGACCCGGGCGAGCGGACCGCGACGATCGCCGTACCGGGCGAGGTCGGGTACCAGTGTGACTACGAGCTCGTCCGCAAGCTCCGGGCGTCGATCTCGGTGCTCGGTCCGCTGCTGGCCCGCTGCGGCCGGGCGGAGGTGGCCCTGCCGGGTGGCGACAACATCGGCTCCCGCGGACTGAACATGCACGTCGCCGGGCTGGAGGCGATGGGCGCGAAGGTGCACATCGAGCACGGTTTCGTCATCGCCGAGGCGCCGCAGGGCCTGCACGGCGCCGAGATCTGGCTGGACTTCCCGAGCGTCGGCGCGACCGAGACGATCATGATGGCCGCGGTGCTGGCCCGCGGTACGACGGTGATCGAGAACGCCGCCCGGGAGCCGGAGATCCAGGACATCGCCGCGATGCTGGTCGCGATGGGCGCCCAGGTCGACGGCGCCGGGTCGCCGCGGATCGAGATCACCGGGGTGACCGGCCTGCTCAGGCCGGTCGAGCACGTCGTCGTCCCGGACCGGATCGTGTCCGGAAGCTGGGCGTTCGCGGCCGCGATCACCAAGGGTGACGTGACGGTTACGAACGGCCATGCCGAGCACCTCGAACTGCCGCTGGACAAGCTGTCCAAGGCCGGCGCGGAGATCAGCGTGCTGGAGTCCGGCTTCCGCGTGCGGATGAACGACCGGCCGAAGCCGGTGGACGTGGTCACGCTGCCGTACCCGGGATTCGCGACCGACCTGCAAGCGTTCGTGATCGCACTGAACTCGATCAGCGACGGTGCGGCGATGGTGACCGAGAACCTGTTCGAGGGCCGGTTCACGTTCGCGCAGGAGCTGACCCGGCTCGGCGCCCAGATCCAGACCGACGGGCACCACGCGGTCGTCCGAGGCGTACCGCGACTGTCCGGTGCCCCGGTCGTGGCCTCGGACATCCGGGCCGGCGCGGCCCTCGTGCTCGCGGGCCTCGCGGCCGAGGGCGAGACGCTGGTGTCCGCCGCGCACCACGTGCACCGCGGCTACACCGACTTCGCCGGCAACCTGCGCCGCCTGGGTGCGGACGTCACGGTCGAGCCCGACGACGCGGAGATGTACTGGAATTAAGTAGGGTCGGCGCATGACTGAGCGCGTGATCAAGCCCCTCGGCCGTGGTTTCCTCTTCCTGGACTCGCATCCAGCCGGGTGCGCCCGGCTGGTCCGGGATGCGGCCGCCAAGGTCGACCGCCGAGCACCGGAACGCCGGACCGCGCTCGTCATCGGGTCGAGCTCCGGCTACGGCCTGGCCGCGACGATCGCCGGGCTGGCGCGCTACGGGATCGACGGGATCGGCGTGTCCTTCGAGAAGGCACCGACGGCTCGTCGTACCGCGACCGCCGGGTGGTACCGGACCGCCGAGACCGCGGTGCTGGCCGCCGAGTTCGGCCGGGAGTTCCACTTCGTCAACGCGGACGCCTTCGCGGACACCACGAAGACCGAGGTGCTCGACCTGATCGCCGAGCGGTGGGGCGGGATCGACCACCTGATCTACAGCGTGGCCGCGCCTCGTCGCGTCGACCCGCGTACCGGCGAGACCTACCAGTCCGCGCTCAAGGCGATCGGTGCCCCACACACCACCAAGAGCCTCGCCTTCGAGGACGGGCGGCCGGTCCTCCAGGAGGTCGGCATCGACGTCGCGACCGAGGACGAGATCGCCCAGACCGTGAAGGTGATGGGCGGTGAGGACTGGGCCCGCTGGGTCACGGCGCTCGAGGAGCGCCGACTGCTCCTGCCGGGCTTCAACACCGTCGCCCTCACCTACATCGGCTCCGAGCTCACCGGCCCGATCTACCGCCAGGGCTCGATCGGCGCGGCGAAGGCCGACCTCGAGCAGACCGCGCGGACGCTCGGCAAGGACGGCGTCCGGGCGATGACGTCGGTGAACGGCGCCGCCGTCACCCAGGCGTCGTCCGCGATTCCCGGCATCGGGCTGTACGTCAGCCTGCTGCACAAGGTCCTCGGCGACAGCCTGCAGACCCCCATCCAGCAGTCGGTGGCGCTGTGGGACCAGCTCACCGGCGAGGCGCCGTTCGATCTCGACGGCGAGGGCCGCATCCGGCTGGACCGGTGGGAGCTGGCCGACGACGTCCAGGCCGCCGTCCGCGCCCAGTGGGAGGCAGCGACCCGGGACAACATCGCGGATGTCGCCGACGCCGGCTGGTTCCTTTCCGAGGTACGGCGGTTGTACGGCTTCGACGTACCGGGGGTCGACTACGAGGCGCCGACGGAGGTCGACGTGGAGTGGCCGGGCGCTAGAGGGGCTTGAACGAGACCATCTCGAGGACCAGGTCGCCGGCCTCGTCGGAGGCGGCCAGGTCCACGGTCGCAGTGATCCGCCAGTCGTGGTTGCCCTCCGGGTCGTCGATGATCTGCTGGACCTCCCAGTAACCCGGGTGTTCCTCGACGAGGAAGAGCGCGGGGCCGCGGGCAGCCGGGCCGGTGTCGAGGGTGGAGTGCTCCGCGTAGTACGCCGTACCGGCCTCGGCCCAGCGGCCGGCGTCCCAGCCCGCGTCGGCGTCGAGCCGGCCGAGCTCGGCCCACCGGTGCAGCGAGACGAGCTCGACCCGGCGGAACATCGCGTTGCGGACCAGGACCCGGAAAGCCCTGCTGTTCAGGGTGATCCGGCGTGGGCCGGCCGGCGTCGGCTCGGCGACCACCTCGGCCGCCGGGTTCGTCAGCTCCTCCCACTCGTCCAGCAGGCTGGAGTCGGTCTGCCGGACGACCTCACCGAGCCACTCGACCAGGTCGGTCAGGTCCTCGTTCACCTTGTCGGGTGGCACGGTCTGCCGCAGCGCCTTGTAGGCGTCGCTCAGGTAACGCAGCACGATGCCCTCGGACCGGGCCAGCCCGTAGAAGCCGATGAACT
This sequence comes from Kribbella turkmenica, assembly GCF_004348725.1. Lineage (GTDB taxonomy): Bacteria > Actinomycetota > Actinomycetes > Propionibacteriales > Kribbellaceae > Kribbella > Kribbella turkmenica. Next base: position 41,567 of record NZ_SMKR01000002.1, on the reverse strand, counting down.
CGCCGAACGTCATCGCCCGCTCGAACATGTCCCGGACCACCGACTTCGGTGACAACCCGGTGTCCGCGATCCACGGATGGGTCTGCCGGTACATCTCGAATGTTGCCTCGAGCAACTCGTTGAGCGGCTTCGGCCAGCTCACGTCCTCGAGCAGCTCCATCCGCTCCTCGTACTCGATCCCCTCGGCCTTCATCGCGTTCACGGCCTCGCCCCTGGCGTGGTGCTCCTGCGCCCACAGCACTGCCCGCGGGTCCTCCAGGGTCGCCTCGATGACGGAGACCACGTCCAGCGCGTACTCCGGGCTCTCCGGGTCGAGCAGGTCGAGCGCGGCCAGCGCGAACGTCGACAACGGCTGGTTGAGGCTGAAGTCCTTCTGCAGGTCGACGGTCAGCCGCAGCATCCGGCCGTTCTCGTCCGGCTCGTCCAGCCGCTCGACCACGCCGGCGGTGAGCAGGGTGCGATAGATCTGGATCGCGCGGCGGATCAGCCGGACCTGGGCCCGGGCGTCCTCGTGGTTGTCGCGGAGCAGCCGCCGCATGCTCGCGAACGCGTCGCCGTCGCGGGCGATCACGTTGAGGAGCATCGCGTGGCTGACGCGCATCCGCGACTGCAGCGCCTCCGGCTCGGCCGCGACCAGCCGGTCGAACGTGTCCTCGCCCCAGGTGACGAACCCCTCCGGCGGCTTCTTCCGCTGCACCTTGCGCTGCTTCTTCGGGTCGTCACCCGCCTTGGCCAGTGCCTTCACGTTCTCCACCACGTGATCCGGTGCCTGCACCACGACCGTGCCGGAGGTGTCGTAGCCGGCCCGTCCCGCCCGGCCCGCGATCTGGTGGAACTCCCGCGCCTTCAGGATCCGCTGGCGCCGTCCGTCGTACTTGCTCAGGGCGGTGAGTACGACGGTGCGGATCGGGACGTTGATGCCGACGCCGAGGGTGTCGGTGCCGCAGATGACCTTGAGCAGCCCGGCCTGCGCGAGCTGCTCGACCAGCCGGCGGTACTTCGGCAGCATGCCGGCGTGGTGGACGCCGATCCCGTGCTTCACCAGCCGCTGCAGCGTCCGGCCGAACCCCTTGCTGAACCGGAAGCCGCCGATCAGCTCGTTGATCTTCTCCTTCTCCTCCTTCGAGGAGACGTTGATGCTGGTCAGCGCCTGGGCACGTTCGAGCGCGGCGGCCTGGGTGAAGTGGACGACGTACACCGGCGCCTGGTGGGTGGTGAGCAGTTCCTCGAGCGTCTCGTGCAGCGCGGTGGTGACGTACTTGTAGATCAGCGGCACCGGGCGCTCGGCGCTCGACACGATCGCGGTCGGCCGGCCGGTCCGCCGCGACAGGTCGATCTCGAACCGCTCGACGTCGCCGAGGGTCGCGGACATCAGGACGAACTGCGCGTTCGGCAACTCGAGCAGCGGCACCTGCCAGGCCCAGCCGCGGTCGGGCTCGGAGTAGAAGTGGAACTCGTCCATCACCACCTGGCCGACGTCGGCCGCGGCGCCCTCGCGGAGCGCGACGTTGGCGAGCACCTCGGCGGTGCAGCAGATGATCGGGGCACCGGCGTTCACCGCCGCGTCGCCGGTCAGCATGCCGACCTTGTCGGCCCCGAAGACGTCGCACAACGCGAAGAACTTCTCCGATACCAGCGCCTTGATCGGCGCGGTGTAGAAGGTGCGCCTGCCGTTGGCGAGCGCCGAGAAGTGCGACCCGGTGGCGACCAGGCTCTTGCCCGAACCGGTCGGCGTCGACAGGATCACGTTCGACCCGGTCATCACCTCGATCAGCGCCTCCTCCTGCGCCGGGTACAGCGAGATCCCCTGCTCCCCCACCCAGCTCGCGAAGGCGTCGTACAGGGCATCGGCGTCGGTGCTCGCCGGAACTCTCTCGGTCAGCGTCATCGCGACCCATTGTCCCCGACGACCGTTCGGCTCGGCGAACGGGCCGTTCGGCGCTGCAACAGCTGCAACTCGTTGAGGTTATATCTATTCAGCGGTGACTTGGCAGAATGAATACTTCCTGGTGGCGCCGAGCAGGCGCGAGTGTGCTGGTGATGGCGGTGGGCGCGGCGGGCCTGGTGGACTCCGCCGCCCCGGACGGAGCGGCGGACGGACCGGCGGCGGCGAGCCCGGCGGGCGGGCACGGGACGCGGCTGGTGACGACGTGGGGTGCGAGCGACGACATCGCCGGCGGGCCCCTGACCGACATGACCGTGCGGAACATCCTGCGGACGAGCGTCGGTGGATCGGACCTGCGGATCAGGTTGTCGAACGCCCACGGCGACCAGCCGCTGGTCACCGACTCGGTGTACGTCGGCCGGCACCAGGCCGGTGCGACCGTCGTCGCGGGGACCAGTCGGCGGCTGACGTTCGGCGGGAAGACGTCGGTGCGGATCCCGCCGGGTGGCCTCGCGATCAGTGACCCGTTGCCCGGCCCGGTGCCGGCGCAGACCAGCCTCACGGTGAGTCTGCACGTGGTCGGCACGACGGGCGTGATCACGGCCCACAACCGGGCCATGCAGCACAGCTACAAGTCGGTCTCCGGTGACCACGCGGCCGACGAGTCGGCCACGGCGTACCAGACCGAGTCCTCGGCGTGGTTCTTCCTCAACGCCGCGATCGTGAGTGCGCCGCAGCAGGTGGCGACGGTGGCGACGCTCGGCGACTCGATCACCTCGTCGGTCGGTTCGACGATCGACACGAACCGCCGCTGGCCGGACGTGCTGGCCGACCGGTACGCCGAACTGCCCGAGCACCGGCGGCTCGCCGTCTCGAACGAGGGGATCTCCGGCAACCGGGTGCTCAACGGCGTCGCGAAGGCCGGCAGTGCGGGGCCGAGCGCGCTGGCCCGGCTCGACCGGGACGTGCTGACGAAGCCCGGCGTACGGACCGTTCTGGTGCTCGAAGGGATCAACGACATCTATGCCGGCGCGACCACGGCCGAACTGATCGACGGCTACCGGCAGTTGATCACCCGCGTGCACGCCTCCGGACGGTGCGTCGTCGGCGGGACGATCACGCCGGTCGGCGGCTCGTTCGTGTACACGCCGGAGAAGGAGGGCGTCCGGCAGGCCGTCAACACCTTCATCCGTACCAGCGGTGAGTTCGACGGCGTGGTCGACTTCGACGCCGCCACCCGGGATCCCGCCGATCCCAGCCGGCTCCGGACGGCGTACGACGGGGGTGACGGCCTCCACCCGAATGACGCCGGCAGCTACGCGATGGGGCATGCCGCGGACCTGGACACCTTGCGCTGCGACTGAGAAGAGCCGAGCGCACCGTCCCCTCGGACGGTGCGCTCGGCATCCAGGGCTACTTGCGGCCCTGAGCGGACATCGCTTCTTCGTACTCGTGGCGGATCGCGTCCCCACCGGACTTCCGCCAGTCGGCGACGGCCTCGTCCCAGGCGGCGGGCTTCGCCCGGCCGAGCTGGATGTCCTTGGTGAGGGCGTCCATGCGGCTGGTGAAAACCTTGCCCTTGGTGGACTCGGTCGGCGAGTAGAGCCCGTACGTCGACGGCAGCACCGCGGTGGGCAGGACCGCCTCGAGATGTGCGTAGGCCATGTCGACCGCCTCCGGATGCCCGGGGAAGTAGACCGGGTAGCCGCCGTCGGCCAGGTACTGGATCGGGAACTCGCCCAGGCAGACCTCGCTCTGGCCGGCCTCGGTCAGCACCGGGTCGGTGCCGTTCAGCGTGTAGTGCCGACCGGCCTGCCCGAACTTGCGGAACAGGTACTCCTCGGTCCCGAACGGCGCGGCCATCCAGTTCAGCACCCCGAGCAGCATCTTCGTCCGCTCGGGCGAGCTGGGTTTGATCGCCGCGATCGAGTTGTTCGGCTTGCCCAGCAGGACCCGTCCGGTCTTGCCCGCGGCGTTGCGGACGACCGGGATCGTGATCGCGAACTCCTTCACCACACTGCGCCGGTAGAAGCTCTGGATCGACGAGTAGGTGTCCTGCGTCATCACCGCCGACCCCTGGCTGAACCAGACCTTCTGGTTGTGCTTCGCCACCCCGTCGGGATGGATCAGCCCGTCGGAGGCCATCTGCTGGGTGATCACCAGCATCTCCTTGTGTTCCGGGAGTTCCCAGCTGTGCACCAGCCGGCCGTCGCGAACCTCCCAGTCCCTCGGCAGCCCCAGCATCGCGCTCAGCGCCCACCGGGGCGGCACGGCGAACGCCCACCGTTTCTTCTTCTCGTCGGTGACCGTCCTGGCCACCTTGACCAGCTCGTCCAGGTCGGGCGACCCGAGCTCGACCCCGAGCTTGTCGAGGATGTCCTGCCGGGCCAGCAGCAGGTCGGTCGACATCACCCCGCGCTGGATCGGGACCGCCCGGATGCCGCCGGAGTACACGCACCCGCGCCAGGACTCGGTGGACAGGTTGGCCAGGAACGGGTAGTCCAGGATCGCGTCGCCGGACAGGTACTCCGTCAGGTCCTGCGCCCGCGCCTCGAGGAACTGCGGCAGGTAGGCGAACGCCGAGTCGACGTTGAACAGGTCGCCGAGGGTGTCGCCGGCCACCGACGTCGCGAACTTGTTGGGATAGTCGGCCGCGGACGAGATCGTCAGCGCCAGCGGTGAGCCGAGTCGGCGGTTCAGTTCCTGCCAGTACGGGTTGCGGTCCGCGGTCGGCGGGATCGGGTTGGACGTCGGCGCGGTGCCGGAGATGTCGCTGCCGTCACCGGGTGAGCCGTCGGTCGTCCGGACCGGCCGGTCCGGGAACCGGTAGAAGCAGTCCGGCATCAGTGGGTGGCTTCGCGGCAAGTCCGGCTTCGGCCCGTCGAACCGCTTGTACGTCGGCAACGCCACCGGCCTGTTCAGCGCCGCGATGTCGGTCGACCTGGTCACGGTCGCGCAGCCGCTCAGGCCACCGGCCGTGGCGACCGCCGCCAGCGATCCACCGAGGAGGGTTCGTCGGCTGATCATGCTCATCCCTTCACCGCCCCGGTCAGCATGCCCTTGGCGAAGTGCCGCTGGAGGAACGGGTAGACGATCAGGATCGGTACCAGGGACACCACCAGGATCGCCATCTGGATCGACTCCTGCGGCGGGAGCTGGTCGGCACCCGCCCCACCGAGGTCACCGCTGCTGAGCTCGGTGTTGTTGACCACGTACGTGCGCAGCACCAGTTGCAGCGGCCACTTCGCGGTGTCGCTGATGTAAAGCATCGCGCTGAAGAACGCGTTCCAGTAGCCGACCGCGTAGAACAGCCCGATGACCGCGAGGACGGCGCGCGACAGCGGCAGCACGATCGACCAGAAGATCCGGAAGTCACCGGCACCGTCGATCCGGGCCGAGTCGACCACCGAGTCCGGGATGCCCATGAAGAACGCCCGCAGGATGATCACGTTGAAGCCGCTGATCGCGGTCGGCAGGATCAGTGCCAGCAGCGAGTCGAGCAGGCCGAACTGCTTGACCACCAGGTAGTTCGGGATCAGGCCGGGGCTGAACAACAGGCTGAACAGCACGATCATCAGCATCGGCCGCTGCCCGAAGGAGCCCGGCCGGCTGAGCGCGTACGCCAGCATGGTGGACCCGACAAGGCTGATCAACGTGCCGCCGATCGTGATCACGAAGCTGACGCCGAGCGCCCGCAGGACCACGCCGCCGTTGAAGATCGTCCGGTAGGAGTCCAGGTTGATGCCGTCCGGCCAGAGGACGAAGCCGCCGGAGTTGGTCACGTGGGCCTGGCTGGCGATGCTGGTCGAGATCACCCCGATGAACGGCACGATCACCACCACGCAGCACAGCACCAGCACGACGCCCTTGATCACCCGCACCGGGATCGCGGGATTGTCCTCGATCCCCTGGGACCGGCCGGGCGCCCGAACCGGTCGTTGCAGATTCGTCGTGGTCATGGGGCCTCCCGGCCTGGACTGAGGGGTGGAGGGAAAGCAGCGACTGGAGCGACGGAAGGCCGGGAGCCGAGGCCCCAGGATCCCGCCGGCGCCGACGGCCCGGGCAGAAAGGCAGTCATGATTTGCGATACACCCCCGCCTCGCCGAAGACGTGCGCGATCTTGTTGGCGCCGATCACCAGGACGACGGCAACCAGACCCTTCACCAGGCCGACCGCGGCCGACACACCCCATTGACCTGCGAGGACGCCGTTGTTGTAGACGTAGGTGTCCAGGACCTCACTGGCCGGTCTGCCGACCAGGTTCTGTTGCAGGATGATCTGCTCGAAGCCGACGGTCAGCGAGTCGCCGAGCCGCAGGATCAGCAGCAGGATGATCAGTCCGCGGATCCCCGGCACGGTGACGTGCCACAGCTGCCGCAGCCGCGAGGCACCGTCGACCCGCGCGGCCTCGTACAGGCCGGGGTCGATCTGGGTCAGCGCGGCCAGGAACAGGATCGTCCCCCACCCGGTGTCCTTCCAGATCACCTGGCTGGTGAGCAGCGCGATGAAGCTGTCGGGGTTGCCGAGGAAGTCGATCGTCTCGATGCCCTGGGACCGCAGCACGTTGTTGATCAGGCCGCTGCCGCCGAGGATCTGCTGGAAGATCGCGATCACGATCACCCAGGAGAGGAAGTGCGGCAGGTACAGCACCGACTGGACGACCCGCTTGATCCGCTCCGACAGCAGGCTGTTCAGCAGCAGCGCGAGCGCGATCGGTGCCGGGAGGACGAAGACCACCTGGACGAGCGTGATCAGCACCGTGTTCTTCAGCGCGTTCAGGAACTCGGCGTCGCCGTTGAAGATGACCGCGAAGTTGTCCAGACCGACCCACGCGCTGCGGCCCATCGGCACGAACGGCAGGTACTCCTGGAACGCGATCAGGTTGCCGAGCAACGGCAGGTAGTGGAAGGCGAGCAGCAGGCCGAGACCGGGGACGGCCATCAGCAGCAGGACCTTGTCCCGCCTGGCGCGCGCCCACCACGACAGCGACGGCTTGCCGGTCGGCGGTGAGGATCTGCCGGTCGCGCTGGGGCCCGGGGGTCCGGAACCGGTCGCGCCGGCCTGATCGATGTGGGTGGATTTGTCGGCTTGCGGGCTGAGGATTCCGTCTGTTCGAGCCACGCAACACTCCCTGCGTCGTCGGTGAACGCAGCGCTCCCTCGGGGCGGAGAACGCTTTCCGTCCCCCCGGGGAACGATCTTGGCGCGTCTTGGCGACGAGCGCAGCCCGCGTGGTGCGTCGTGGCCGGAATCGGCCAGTCAGAGCGAAGACTCGACCGGAAATCGGACGAACCGCGCTGTCGCCGGAAGCGTCTCCGGCGATCAGCGCGGTCCGTGCCCGCAGGTGTGCTCGGTGTCCGTCAGGGCTTGTCGTACGGGAACGACGGCAGGACGCCGATCCGGTCGTACTCCATCCGGGAGTCGTCGAACCCGTCCTCCCAGCTGACGTTCTCGAAGGTGTCGCACGGTCCCGCCGACGGCCCGTGGTACGGGTCGTTCTGGGTGTTCGTCACCTTCACGTCGGAGAACGCGAACCCGCAGCCGCCGAAGTCCATGTGCACGCCGTACGGCTTGCTGTCCGGCATCGACGGATCGGCGTTGGCGTCGTCGATCACCAGCTGCGACACCGCCGCGTCCGGCGTGTACGGCGGTTGGTTGCGTACGCCGTACGCGTAGAACGGACCGGTGTCGCCGCTGTCCTTGGCCAGGTGCGACAGCCGCACGTGGTGGACGGTGTTGCCGCCGGCGTAGTTGTCGGCGTTCGGGATCTCCGGCCGCGACTCGATGCTGATGCCGTACCGGGCGCCGTGCTCGACAACCGTGTGACTGATCTCGTTGCGGCCGCTGTTCATGATCTCGACGCCGGCCGAGTCGCCCGGGACCAGCTCGCCGACGTGGTGGATGTAGTTGTTGGTGAAGACGTTGCTGTGGGCAAGGTCGCCCTCACCGGGCCAGCCGCCCTCGACCTTGATGCCGTCGTTGCCGAGGTGCTCGAACAGACTGTCCGAGACCGTCGTCCGCTCGTTCGCGAACAGCAGCTCGACCGCGGTGAAGCCGGTCTGCCGCAGGTGCATCCGGGTCAGCGTGACACCGCGGGTGTTGGTCAGCGTGATCGCGCCCCACCGGTTCCGCGGGAGCTCGATCTGGGTGTCGTACTTCGGGTACTTGTGCCGGAACCCGGACCCGCCGGTGCCGTTCCAGCCGTAGCGGTACCACTCCGTGAAGTCGGTGTGCTGGATCGCCAGACCGTCGAGGGTCAGGTTCTCCACTCGCCGGTTCGCCGACACACCCTTGATCGAGAACACCTCGGCGACCGTCGGCCGCCGCACCTTGACGCCGTCCATGGTCCCGCCGCGCGGCTTGTAGTACAGCTGCTTCGCCGGGTAGTCCAGGTAGTACTCGCCGTCTTGGTCGAGCAGACTGAGCGAGTTCTGCACGAAGTACCGCGATCCGCCGCCGGAGTTGACGAACCCGTACCGGGCCGGGTAGATCAGCGTCGTCCGCCGCTTGGTGTGGTTGATGTCGAGCAGCGGCACGGTGTCGGTGAACCATGACCACGAGCCACCCGACCAGACCGTGACCTGCGCCGGCCACGACGTCCCGAGCCGCAGGTCCCAGGACGGGTCCCAGTCGCCGGCGTTGAAGCCGAGCTGGTCGCGGACCGCCTCCTTGGTCGGGTCGAACAGGATCGAGCGCAGGTACGGCGCCCACTCGTCGTCCGACCGCCGGTTGGGATAGCGGGCCGTGGTGGCACGCTTCCCGTCGGCGTACAGCGTGTGGAACGGCTTGTCGATGTCCACCGGCGCCTTGAAGATGCCGTCCTTGTACGGCGTCCAGCCGGTGACCTCCGTGGCGCCCTCGAACACCGCCTTCCCCGGACCGTCCACGCTCCGGTAGGTCGTTCCCGAATCGCGGTCGTCGAAGGTGATCGTCTGGTCGACCCGATACGTTCCGGCCCGCAGGTTGACCACCGGCGCGCAGTCGAGCTTGCGGACCCGCAGGGTGTCGCGGGCGTGCTCCACCGTCTTCCACGGCTTGCGTTCCGTCCCCGGCCCGGCGTCGTCGCCGGCCGGTGACACCCAGAACGAGGGGCATCCGCCGGTGTGCGCGGCGGGTTTCGCGCCCAGCGCGGTGCCTGCGCCGATCACTCCGAGAGCCAGACCGATGACCACTCCACCCAGTACACGCATCTGACTCACCGCCCCGCCACGTCGTACGGGAAGGACGCCAGCACGCCGATCTTGTCGTACTCCATCTTCGCGGCGTCGAAACCCTCGGCCCAGTTGGCGTTCGTCACCTGGTTGCACCTGTACGACTGGTACTTGTCATCGGTCACCTGGCCGACCTCGATGTTCGCGAACGAGAATCCGCAACCACCGGCGTCCATGTGCACACCGCGGGTACCGCTGTCCGGCATCGAGGCATCCGGGATCACATCGGTGATCACCATCTGCTCCACCGTGTTCTGCACCGGATGCGGCTCCTGGTTGTCCACGCCATAGGTGTAGAACGCACCCATGTCGCCACTGTCCAGCCCCGTCTCCTCCAACCGGATGTACTTGAAGCTGTTGCCGGACGCGTATTGCTCACCGTCCTTCACCTCCGGCCGCGACTCCAGACTGATGCCATAGCGCGCACTGTGCTGGACGTGGACGTTCGAGACCGTGTTGTCGCCGGTGTCCATCAGCTCGATCCCGGCCGCGTCACCCGGCACCAACTCGCCGACATGGTCGATGAAGAGGTTGCTGAACGTGTTGTGGTTCGAGACGTCACCCTCGCCCGGGTAACCACCCTCGACCTTGATCCCGTCGCCGCCGATGTTCTCCAGCAGGCTGTCGGTCACCGAGACGTGGTCGTTGGCCGCCAGCAGGTAGACACCGTGGTAGCCGGTGTCGCGCAGGTGCAGTCCGGTGAGGTCGACGTTGCGGGTGTTGGTCAGCGTGACCGAGCCGAACCGGTTCCGGGTCATCTCGATCTGCCGGTCGTACTCCGGGTACTTGTGCTTCTGACCGGAGTCACCCGCACTGATCCAGCCCGACCGGTACCACTGCATGAAGTCGGTGCCGGCGATGCCGAGCCCCTTGAACGCGACGTCCTGCAGCCGGCGGGCCGGGGAGACTCCGGCCAGCGACAGCACCTCGGTCTGCGTCGGCCGCAGCACGCGCTTGCCGTCCATCGTGCCGCCGCGCGGCTTGTAGTACAGCTCCTTAGCCGCCCAGTCGAGGTAGTACTCGTCCTCGGCGTCGAGCAGGTCGAGCGAGTTCTGGACGAAGTACCGCGAACCGGCCCGGGAGTTGATCATCGCGTACCGGGTCCAGTAGTCCAGGATGACCTTGTTGTCCTTCCAGTCCGCGTTCTTGATCGGCACCGTGTCGGTGAACCAGCTCCAGGAGCCGCCGGACCAGATCATCAGCTGCGCCGGCCAGTCGGTGTAGCTGTTCAGGTTCCAGGTCTCGTCCCAGTCGCCCGCGGTGTAGCCGACCTGGTCGCGGACCGCCTCCTTCTCCGGCTCGATCAGCACCGACTCCAGGTACGGCGCCCACTCCTCGTCGGACCGCCGGTTCGGGTACCGCGCGGTGGTGGCGCGTTCGCCGTCGACGTACAGCGTGTAGAACGGCTCGTCGGCGTCCACCGTGGCTTTGAAGATGCCGTCCTTGTACGGCGTCCAGCCGGTGACCTCCCGCGCTGCCTGGAGCACGGCCTTCCCGGGCCCGTCGGCGCTCCGGTAGACGACCTTGTGTCCGTTCGACCCGGAGTCGCGGTCGTCGAAGGCGATCGTCTGGTCGACCTGGTAGGTCCCCGCCTTCACGTTGACCACCAGGTCACAGGACAGGTGCCGGTTCCACCCGCGCGTGCGGATGGTGTCACGTGCGTGTTCGATCGTGCGCCAGGGCTTCGACTCCGTGCCCTGGGCCGAGTCCTTGCCGTCCGGTGCGACCCAGAACGACCGGCAGCCCGTCTGCTCGGCGGGTTTCGCGCCGAGCGCGGTGCCTGCGCCGATCACTCCGAGAGCCAGACCGATGACCAGTCCACCCACTACTCGCATCCCGGTCACCGCCCCGTCACGTCGTACGGGAAGGTGGGCAGTACGCCGATCTTGTCGTACTCCATCTTCGCGGCGTCGAAACCCTCGGCCCAGTTGGCGTTGGTGACCTGGTTGCACCTGTACGACTGGTACTTGTCGTCGGAGACCTTCCCGACCTCGATGTTCGCGAACGAGAATCCGCAACCACCGGCGTCCATGTGCACGCCGCGGGTGCCGCCGGCGTCCGGCATCGACGGGTCCGGGATCACGTCCCCGACCACCATCTGCTCGACCGTGTTCTGCACCGGGTGCGGCTCCTGGTTGTCGACGCCGTAGGTGTAGAACGCGCCCATGTCGCCGCTGTCGAGACCGGTCTTTTCCAGCCGGATGTATTTGAAGCTGTTGCCGGACGTGTACTGCTCGCCGTCCTTGACCTCGGGCCGCGACTCCAGGCTGATGCCGTAGCGGGCGCTGTGCTGGACGTGGACGTTCGAGACCGTGTTGTCGCCGGTGTCCATCAGCTCGATCCCGGCCGCGTCACCCGGTACCAACTCGCCGACATGGTCGATGAAGACGTTCGAGATCGTGTGGTGGTTGTTCAGGTCGCCCTCACCGGGCCAGCCGCCCTCCACCTTGATGCCGTCGGCACCGATGTTCTCCAGCAGGCTGTCGGTGATTCGGGTGTGGTCGTTGGCGAACAGCAGGTAGATCCCGCTGAACCCGGTGTCCGACACCCGCAGCCTGGTCAGGTCGATGTTGCTGGTGTTGGTCAGCCGGATCGCGCCGAACCGGTTCCGCGGCAGCTCGATCTGCCGGTCGTACTCCGGGTACTTGTGCTCCACGCCGGCATCGCCGCTGGACACCCAGCCGCTGCGGTACCAGGTGACGAAGTCGGAGTACTGCACCCCGAGCCCGTCGAAGGTGACGTCGTGCAGCCGGTCGTCGGCCGACTTCCCGGCCAGGTCGAGCACGGTCTTCACAGTCGGCCGGAGCACCTTGACGCCGTCCATCGTGCCGCCGCGCGGCTTGTAGTAGACCTCGCCGGCCTTGTAGTCCAGGTAGTACTCCCCCGGCTGGTCGAGGAAGCTGAGCGAGTTGTGGAAGAAGTACCGGGAGCCGCCGCGGCTGTTGACCATCGCGTAGCGGGTCCAGTGCTTGAGCGTCGTCTGGGTCTTCCTGAAGTTCGTGTCCAGCAATGGGATCGTGTCGGTGAACCACGACCACGAGCCGCCGGACCAGATGGTCACCGACGCCTGGCTCAGGTCCCAGCTCGGGTCCCAGTCACCGGGCTTGCCCCACATCCAGTTGCGGACGTCCATCTTGTCCTCCTCGTAGAGGATGGACGTCAGGTACGGCGACCAGGTGTCCTCGGTGCCGCGGTTCGGGTAGCGGGCGTTGGTGGCCCGGGTGCCGTCCTCGAACAGCGTGTAGAACGGCTTCGAGGCGTCGATCCTCGCCTTGTAGATGCCGTCTCGGTACGGCGTCCAGCCGGTGATCTCCTCGGCCCCGGACAGGGTCGCCTTCCCCGGCCCGTCGATGCTGCGGTAGACGACCCGGTGGCCGTTCCTGCCGGAGTCGCGCTGGTCGAACCGGACGGTGGACGAGACCGGGTACTCGCCGGCCTTCAGGTTGACGGTGATGTCGCAGCCAATCCGGTCGTTGAGCCGCTTGTTCCGGATCTCGTCGCGGGCCCGGGTGATCGTCTTCCACGGGCTCTTCTCGGTGCCTTTGGCCTGGTCGTCGCCGTTCGGTGCGACGTAGAAGTTCTCGCACTTGGCGGCGCCCGCGGGCTGGGTGTTCAGCTGGACGGCAGCCACGGCCACCAGGGCGGCGGCTACCGCCCCGGCGCCGACGCTGAACGCCGTACGCCTGGTTCTCTTTGTGGACATGTTGGGCGGGGTCCTCTCAGGGGTCAGTCCCCGGCTGCACCGTTGCCGTTCTGCGTGGTGCGCCAGGCTTCGTACTCGAGGCGGGTCTTCTCGGTCAGGGGGTAGTAGTCGCGCAGCGGTGCGCCCTCGTCGATCCGGCGACGGCTGAACTTCTCCCACGCGTCGTGCTCGGCGGCCGCCTGGACGACGGCCTCCGCCCGTTGCCGCGGTACGACGACGGCGCCGTCGTCGTCGGCCACGACCAGGTCACCGGGCAGCGCGAGGACGCCGCCGACCGCGACCGGGACGTTGTAGGCCCAGGGAAAGAGCTCGGACTGGGACGCGTAGTGCGGGGTGGCGCCGGTGGACCAGATCGGGACGTCGAGCTGCGACACCCGGGGAACGTCGCGGATCCGGCCGTCCACCACGATGCCGGCACCGCCACGGAGCTTGAAGTAGCGGACCAGCATGTCGCCGAAGCAGCCGGTGGTGTGGCTGCCGTACGCCTGCACCACGAGTACGTCACCGGGCTGGACCTCGTCGAGGACAGCCCACAGCGCCGTACTGCGCTCGATGTACTCCTGCGTCTGGCCGTCGGCGATGTCCTCGCGCTGCGGCATGAACTGCAGCGTCAGCGCGCGGCCGACGACCTTCTTGCCGGGCAGCATGCTGGTCGGCCCGTCGACGAACGTCCGCCGGATGCCCTGCCCGTGTAACCGGGCGCAGGCGGTGGCCGACCCGATCCTGGACAGCCGGGACACCAGACCGGGGTCCGGGGCCGGCGGGTTCTCGCCGCGCACCGGGAGGTCCCAGACCGGGGCCACGGGGGCTTGTTCGGTACCGCTGCTCATATGTCTCCTCAGTCAAGCGCCACGTGGGCGGCGCGATAGGCGTTGCGGGTGAGCCGCAGGTCGAGCCGGACGGTCCGGCCCGGCGGCATCGTGACGTCAAGTCTGTTGCCGCCGACAACGATCGTCTCGGTGCCCGGAGCGGGTGGCGGCGAGGTGTAGGCGGCGGCCGGGCCGGGGTAGTCACCGGTGGCGGTGGTGACGACGGCCTCGTCGATCCGGTCGGTGCCGAAGCTGCCGGCCTGGACGATCACCCGGCGGGCCTGGGTCGCGGACAGGTTCACCAGTTGCAGACCGGTGCGGTCCGGCTCGACCGTGTCGACCAGCGCGGCGACGTCGGCGGGCAGACCGGGACGGCCGCGTTCGGGGTCGAGGTACAGCACGCGCAACGGCAGCAGGCCGCCGTTGTAGAGCAGCTGCGGAGTGCCGGTGGTCAACTGCAGCAGAGCCTCGGTCGCGACCGGGTTGTGCCGCTGCCAGTGGTGGATGTTCAGGTCGGCCGGGTCGACGGTGTCGACGGCCATCAAATCCATCCGGCGTTGCACCTGGGACAACGCGACCCCCAGCATCGCCTCGGGGTAGCCGGGGTTGTCACCGGCGAGGTAGGCGAGCCAGGGCGCCTCGTGACCGGCGTCCTCCTTGTTCCGGAAGTCGCGCACGGTCCGCCAGTCGTAGCCGCTGCGCTCCCGGAGCCGCCGCAGGCGTTCCCGGTCGGACGGCTCGAAGGCCGCCTGCCACAGCCAGACCGGCAGCCCCAGTTGCGGCGGCTGGTAGTCGAACCAGCCGTCGTCGCCGTAGCGGTTCGGGATCAGCAGGGTCGGCTTCGCGCAGTCCTCGCCCAGCTCGGCCTGCCACCGGTCGCGGATGCTCAGGTCGGTGTCGTCGACGGCGGCCGTGATGCCCCGTTCGTACAGGTGGTCGAGCAGCGTGCGCGCGACGTCGAGCCTGCTCGGGTCGCCGGTCAGCAGGGCGCCGTTCACGGCCGCGATACAGGCGGCCGAGCCGACGGAGTACACACCGTGCGGCCAGTTCCAGCCGTAGTTGCCGCCGTACCAGCGGCCGCCGTGCAGCTCGCCGACCTCACCGCTCGGTCCAGCGTTGTCCGGCAGCAGTCCGCCGTTCGCCGCGGCCCGCTCCTGCCAGGCGTCGAGGTACTCCAGCGTCCAGGCCGCGAAGCGGTCGTTGTGGTCGTAGAGCCAGGCGTTCGCGGTCAGCGTGGTCGCGGCGAGGTTCACCGCGACGTCGCCGGCGCCGAGCCGGCGGATCATCTCCGCGCCCATCAGGTCGGCCTTGGCCGGATCCTTCAGGTCGTTCCAGGTCCGGATGCCCGGGACGCCGGGCAGCGGCAGGCCGAAGACCCGCATGGTCGTCAGGTCGGCGCCGTACGAACGCCACTCGTCGTTGATCCCCCAGCGCGGACCTCCGCCGCCGTTGTGCGGCGCGCGGATCGTCCGGGTGGCGGCGTCGTAGTTGCCCGCCGGCGAGCCCGGCAGGTACAGCTCGGCGAACCGGTACGCGCGCTCGCGGAACTCCTCGTCGCCCGGGTCGGCCGCGCACAGCGAGTAGAAGAAGATCATCGACTCGCCGAGGTGGAACCAGTCGTAGCCGCGCTCGAACTCGTCCACCAGGAACCCGAGGTCGGTGAGCTGCCGGGTGACGCCTTCCCAGTGCCACTTGGCGACGTCGATCAGGTCGTCCGCACCGCCGAGCTGATAGAGCACCGGCCAGTTCACGAACGCCTCGTAGAAGTCGTCCGCGCCGTCGCGGCTCGGGACGGGTCCGGCGTACCGCAGGCTGCCGTCGGGCAGGCAGTAGCGTTCGCGGAACAGCCACCACCCCTCGTCCATCACGTCGAACAGGCGGCGCTGCATGATCGCCCACGCGGGCGGGCTGCCGACGGGCGTCTGGGCGACGACGTGCGGTGGGGCCGCGACCGCGGCGGCGGATGCGTTGCTGGTCATCGTCATCCCTTCGTCGCTCCTGCGGTGAGGCCGCTGATCACGTGCCGCTGCAGCAGCACGAAGACCACCAGCAGTGGCGCCACCGCGAGCAGCAGCGTCGGGAAGACGACCGTGTAGTCGGTCGAGTACTGGCTCACCGCGGCGTACACGCCGGTGGTGACCGTGTAGAGACCGCTGCCCGGACCGAGGATGATCTGCGGGTTCACGAAGTCGTTCCACACCGAGAAGGTGTTCAGGATGACCATCGTCACCACGGCGGGCTTCATCAACGGGAACACGATCGACCACAAGATCCGGTGCTTGCCGGCGCCGTCGACCGCGGCCGCCTCGTCCAGGCTGGCCGGGATCGTCATGATGTAGCCGGCGTACAGGAAGATCGAGAACGGCAGCGTCAGCGTGGTCTCGAACAGCACGAACCCTGGGATCGTCCCCATCAGGCCGAGGAACTTCAGCGTGTAGACGACCGGGATCACCAGCACCTGGCTGGGGATGAACGTGCCGGCCACGAACAGCAGCAGCAGGGCGCGGTACCGGCGCTCGGTCCGGCGGGCGATCACGTACGACACCGGTCCGGCGAGGACGACCGACAGCACGTTCACCAGGACCACGAACAGCGCGGTGACGGCGTACCCCTTGAGGATGTTGAAGTCGGGGTTGGTCCAGGCGCTCTGCAGGTGCTCCGTCGTCAGCAGGTCCGGTGACAGCGAGAACGGGTGGGTGAGGATGTCCTCCTGCGACTTGAACGCGCTCACCACGAGCAGGTACATCGGCACCAGCATCAGCACGCTCGTCAGGATCAGGAACGCGATCCGGCCGGCACCCGTCAGCTCGATCGGCCTGGGCTGCACCACCCCGGTCCTGATCCGTGGCATCCGGATCGCACTCATGCCTGCGCCCCTTGGTCCGCTCGCGAGCGCAACCGGGCGACCGTGAGCGCGAGCCCCGCGGTGACGATCATCAGGACGACGGACTGCGCCGAACCGAAGCCGAGCGCGTTGTTGTGGAACGAGTCCCACAGGATCAGGTACGCCGCTGTCTGGGTGGAGCCGGCCGGACCACCGCCGGTCAGTGAGACGACCAGGTCGTACGTCTTCAGCAGCGTGACCAGCGAGAGCACCAGGTTGACCGTGACCACCGGCGCGAGCGCGGGCAACGTGACGTTCAGGAAGGCCTGGCGCGGGGACGCCCCGTCGATCCGCGCCGCCTCGAGCAGGTCCCGCGACACCGTCTGCAACCCCGCCAGGTAGAGCACGACGTTCACGCCGAACCCGGCCCAGACCAGTACGCCGATCAGGCTGGCGAGCGCCCAGGTCGGGTTCGACAGGAACGGCAGCACCTCGGCGCCCTTGGACGTCAGCCAGCCGTTGACGACACCCGACGTACCGAGGACAGCGCTCCAGAGGAAGCCCACGACCAGCGCGCTCAGGACGTGCGGGTAGAACAGCACGACCCGGAAGAACGCGTTCAGCCGGGACGCTCCGTTCACCAGCAGCGCGAACCCGAGGCCCAGCACGCTGAGCAGCACGGTGCCGACGGCGGCGATCAACAGGGTCACCCACCCGGCCCGGAGTGCCTCCTCGCTGCGGGCCAGGTCGACGTAGTTCTGGAGTCCGACGATCGCCGGGTTCGCGCTGTAGCCGTTCCAGTCGGTCAGGCTCAGGTAGATCGACAGCCCGACCGGGACCACGAGCATCACCACGAAGAGCAGCAGCGCGGGACCGACCATGCTCGCGGTGGTCAGCCGGTCCCGCAGGCGGACGGCCGCTGCCGGGGTGCTCACGACTTCGACCCCATCCAGCTGTCGATGCGCTTGGCGACGTCGGCCGCGGACTTGCCGGTGTAGAGGCTCTGGACCGCCTTGTTCCACTCCCCGTTGAATCCCTGCGGCAGCGTGGTGGCGCCGTATCCCTCGCCCTGGGCGACGTGCTTCGGCGCCCGGTCGAGGATTTCCTGCACCTGCTGACCGAGCGGCGTCAGCTCGTCGGTGAAGCCCTTGCGGAAGTTCCCGTCCTGCTTCAGCTGGCTCTGGACGGCGGCCTCGTCGGTGACGAGGTACTGCACCAGCTTGACCGCGAGGTCACGCTGCTCGGTCGACTTCAGCACCATGTACGGCGCCGCCATCGTGACGCCCTGCGGACCAGGGGAGGGCTGGCCGGCCTCGGTCGGCGCCGCGAACACGCCGAGGTCGAAGGCGGGCTTCTGGCTCTCGGCCGTCCGGACGAACCAGCTGCCCATGATGTACATCGCGGACTTGCCGGTGAGGAAGTTGGTCTGCGCGTTCACGTCGTCCAGGCCGAGCG
Source organism: Kribbella turkmenica (assembly GCF_004348725.1). Taxonomy (GTDB): domain Bacteria; phylum Actinomycetota; class Actinomycetes; order Propionibacteriales; family Kribbellaceae; genus Kribbella; species Kribbella turkmenica. The sequence continues at coordinate 23,681 of NZ_SMKR01000002.1, read as the reverse complement.
CGTTCTTGTCGACGTACCCGTTCTTGATCCAGGACTCGTAGCGCTGCAGCAGCGGCAGCATGGTCTGGCCGACGGTGACCTGCTTGGCGTTGACCTGCTGGTACCAGTCCGGGTACTTGCTCGCGATCGACGGGTCACTGAGCTGCAGCAACTGCAGGCCGGTCACGTAGTCGCCCGCGGTCTGCAGCGGCAGGTAACCGGCGGCCTTCAGCTTGCCCATCGCGGCGGTCAGCTCGTCCAGGTTCTTCGGCGGGGCGCCGATCCCGGCCTTGGCGAACGCGTCCTTGTTGTAGAACACCAGCGACTGCGCCTGCTGACCGACGCCGACGGTGTAGACCTTCCCGTCCAGCGCGGCCTGCTCGACCAGCGGCGTGTCCTTGGTCCAGGCCTGGTCGGTGAGCTCCAGCATCTGTGGCGCGAGCGTCTTGTCGGCCATCAGCGTCTCGACCACGTCCGGCGCGTTGCCGGCCGCGAGCAACTGGGGCAAGGTGTCCTTCACGCCCTGACCGGTGGGTGCCTCGATCTTCACGTCGACGCCCGGGTTCGCGTCCTCGAACGGCTTGACCAGGTCCTCCCAGTAACCCTTCGTCAGATTGGGAGTGATGTTCACCAGCATCCGCACCTCGCCGGTGCTGCCACCGGCGGAGCCTTCCTCGCTGAAACCGCCGCCGCAGCCCGCCACGCCCACCAGGATCGCGACCGCCGCCGGCAGGGCAGCCAGTCGCGGTGAGTACCGTCGCCGTGGCGACTGTCGCCGTATCGAACGAGCCATCTCCGGGTCCTCCTCGGATCGTCCCGGCGTCGGGGGCGGCCGGGCGTCGTTAGCGATCGACGATGCAGAGCGTGACGCTGAAATGTCAACGTTTAAACGGCAAACTGGATGCCGTGAGTCAGAAGTCCGCACCATAAAGGGTTGGCAGACCGGTGTGCGCCGGGTCACCATGCAGCCATGCCCGACGCCGGACGCCCCAAGTCGCCGCTGACCCTGTCGCCGGCCGAGCACGCCGCGCTCAGCCATCTCGCCGCCGGGAACGGAACCCACCCGGCGATGCGGTTGCGCGCCCGGATCGTGCTCGCCTGCGCCGAGGGGCAGTCGAACAAGGACGTCGCGGACCTGCTCACGGTCACCCCCGGCACGGTCGGCAAGTGGCGGCGCCGGTTCCTGCGGATGGGGATGGCCGGCCTCGACGACGGGATGCGCAGCGGCCGGCCGCGGATGGTCGACCGGGTCCGGCTGGGTGCGGCCGGCGCAGGATCGATGGCCGAATCCGGACACCCGCTGTCGACCCGCGAGGTCGCCGCCGCTCACGGAGCGTCGCAGTCGACCGTCGCCCGGCGCCGGCGCGAGGAGATCCACCGGCACCGGACCGGCGGCGGCCTCGCGTTGCGCGCGGCGCAACCCGCACCGCCTCCGTCGACCGACACCGAACTACTGTCGGACCGCGTCTACGAGGCCATCCGCGGCTGGATCCTGTCCGGCGAGCTCGCGCCGGGGGTGCGGGTGGTCGAGTCCGAGATCGCCCGCGTCCTCGGCACCAGCCAGACACCGGCCCGGGAAGCGGTCCGGCGGCTGGCGCACGAGGGGCTGGTCACGTACCGGCCGCGACTGGGCAACTTCGTCACCGAGATCTCCCAGGTCGAGGCCCGGGAGGCGCGCGAGGTCCGCGTGCTGCTCGAGAGCGCGGCCGCCCGCCGCGCGACCGGGCACGTGCCGCCGGAGGAGCTCGACCTGCTCCGGATCGAGGTCCGGCGGATGACGGAGGCGGCCGAGCACCACGACATCGGCGCGTTCCGCGAGGCCGACCTGCGCTTCCACCGGCAGGTGCTCGCGACCAGCGGGAACTCGATGCTGCTGAAGGTCTGGCGCACGCTCGAGCCCGCGCTGTGGAACCTGCAGGTCGTCTCGAACGCCATGTACGCCGGTGACTGGGGGCTGATGGCCCGCCGGCACATCGACCTGGTCGAGGTGCTGGCCGGGACGGACCCCGAGGACGCGGCCCGGCTGTTCTCGGCGCACGCCCGCGGCGAGTCCTCGATCACCAGACCCGCGAGCCGCCATGACTGATCCGCCGGAAACCCGCCCCTCTCCGCGCGACCACCCGACCGAGCCTCCACTCCGGCCCGCAACCGCGGCTCGCCTCCCGGCCTGGGTGCCCTCCGCCACCCCCGCGCCCCTCGCTGATCACGCCGCCGCCGTCCATCACCTCGACGCCCACGTGCACCTGTGGGACACCTCCCGGCGGGCTCTCCCGTGGTTGCCTGCCGGGCACCCGCTCCGCCGCGACTTCACCCTCCCCGACCTCGCCCGGTCCGGCGGCGGCCGGCTGCCGGACACCATCCTCGTCCAGGCCGACGCCGACCCCCTCGAAGTCACCGACCTGCTCGGCCTCGCCGCGGCCACACCCGCGGTCCTCGGCGTCGTCGGCTGGTTCGACCTCCACCGCAGCGCCTCGTTCCCCGAGCACACCAAGCTCGTCGGCGTCCGCTGCCCACCCGCCGACCAGACCGACCCCGGGGCACTCGACGACGCCGGGTTCGTCCGCGGAGTTTGCGCCGCCGCCGACGCCGGACTCGCGATCGACCTGCTGCTCCGCCCACCCGCCCTGCTCGGGGCCGCCCGGCTCGCCGGCGCCGTACCCGGCGCCCGCCTGGTCCTCGACCACCTCGGCAACCCCGCCGCCCCGACAGACGACTGGCTGACCGGGATGAAGGCACTCGCCGACCGCCCGAACGTCACCGTCAAGCTCTCCGGCACCGCCCACCTCGCCTCCGACACCCTGGCCGAACTCATCGACGTCACGCTCGGCCTCTTCGGCAGTGACCGGTTGATGTTCGGCTCCGACTGGCCCGTGTGCACGCTGTCGAGCACACGCGCCGAGGTCCTTCGCCGTACCGCTGAACTGCTGCCGGCGGCCGCACACAACGACGTGTTCCGCGGCACCGCCCAGCGCACCTACCGCCCCTAGGGAGACCGCCCTCATGAACGAGTACACCCGACGCCAGGTCCTGCGGACCGCCGGCGCCGCGGCCGGCACCGCAGTCGTCGCCGGCGCCCTGACCGATTCGCTGACCGATCCCCTGACCGCCACTGCCGCCCCCGGACCGGTGGGCAGCGACACCAACCCGCTGCAACTCTGGTACACCCGGCCCGCCACCGAATGGCTCCAGGCGCTTGCCGTCGGCAACGGCCGGCTCGGCGCGATGGTGTACGGCGGGATCGCGACCGAGCAGCTCCAGCTGAACGAGGACTCGATCTGGGCCGGCGGACCGCACCAGTACGACGACCCGGCCGGCCGGGAGGCGCTGCCGGAGATCCGCCGGCTGATCGCCGAGGAGGACTACCTGGCCGCGCAGATGCTGGCCGACGAGAAGTTCATGGGCCGCCCGACCGAGCAGATGCAGTACCAACCGGTCGGCGACCTGATGCTGACGTTCCCGGGCATCACCGAGGCCGGCGTCACGTCGTACCGGCGGGAACTGGACCTGACCAGCGCGATCACCTCGGTCAGCTACGTCGCCGACGGCGTGCACTACCGGCGTGAGGTGTTCGTCAGCCATCCCGCGCAACTGCTGGTGATGCGGCTGACTGCCGACCGCGCCGGCGCGCTGTCCTTCGACGCGACCTTCACCACCCCACAGACCGCGACGGTCGATCGGTACGACGACCGGACGCTGGCGCTGAACGGGATCAGCGGCGACGCGGAGGGGCTGACGGGGTCCGTCGGGTTCTGCGCGCTCGCCCGGGCCTTCGCCGAGGGCGGGGCCACGAAGGTTGCTGACGGCAAGCTCACTGTCGCGGGTGCGGATGCGGTCACGCTGGTGCTGTCGATCGGGTCGAGCTACCGCAACTACCTCGACGTCAGTGCCGACCAGGTGACTCGGGCGTCGGCCCCGCTGCCCTCGTCGCGCCCGGCGTACGGGCTGCTCCGGAAGGCGCACGTCGAGGACTACCGGCGGCTGTTCGGCCGGCTGGACCTCGACCTCGGGACGTCGGACGCGATCGCGCTCCCGACCGATCAGCGGGTGGTCGCCTTCCGCAACGGCGGGGATCCGCAACTGGCCGCGCTGTACTACCAGTTCGGCCGGTACCTGCTGATCTCCAGCTCACGCAGCCCGGGCCAGCCGGCGAACCTGCAGGGCATCTGGAGCTACAAGATGCTGCCCGAGTGGCAGTCGAAGTTCACCCTGAACATCAACTGCGAGATGAACTACTGGCCTGCCGGCCCGGCGAACCTCGCGGAGTGCTGGGACCCGCTGTTCCAGATGATCGCCGAGCTGGCCGAGTCCGGCGCGCGGACTGCCGAGGTGATGTACGACGCGCCCGGCTGGGTCGCGCACCACAACACCGACGGCTGGCGCGGGACCGCTCCGGTGGACTTCGCGTACTACGGTGTCTGGCCGACCGGCGGTGCGTGGCTGTCGTTGCTGTTCTGGGAACGGTACGAGTACACCGGCGACCTGGACATGCTGCGGCAGTACTACCCGGTGCTGCGCGGGTGTGTGGAGTTCTTCCTCGACCAGTTGCAGACGGACGGACCGACGGGCTATCTGGTGACCAGCCCGTCGCACTCGCCCGAAGTGAAGCACCACGACTACGACAACGAGGGCGTCAGTATCTGCGCCGGTCCGGCGATGGACAGCGAGATCCTGCACGACCTGTTCAAGATCTTCGGCCAGGCCGCCGCCCTGCTGGGCAAGGACGCCGGCATGGCCGCGCAGGTCGCCGAGGCGCGGTCCAAGCTGCCGCCGATCCAGGTCGGGTACCTCGGCCAGATCCAGGAGTGGCTGATCGATTGGGAGGAGGCCGCGCTGGAGACCAGCCGCCATATCTCCCACCTGTGGGCGCTCTTCCCGAGCGACCAGATCACCCCGCGCCGTACGCCGGAACTCGCCGACGCGGCCCGGAAGTCACTGGAGCTCCGGGGACCGGCGGTGACGGCGGGCTGGTCGCTCGCGTGGAAGCTGAACATGCGGGCGCGCCTGCTCGAGCCGGACAACGCGTACAAGCACCTGACCCAGTTGCTGGCTCCCGGCCGAACGGCACCGAACCTCTTCGACCTGCACCCGCCGTTCCAGATCGACGGCAACTTCGGCGGTGTCTCCGGCATCACCGAGATGATCATGCAGAGCCACTCCGGCGAGGTCGCCCTGCTGCCGTGCCTGCCTGCCGCCTTCCCCACCGGCAAGGTCCGGGGCCTCCGCGCCCGCGGCGGTTTCGATCTGGAGCTCACCTGGTCCGACGGCCAACTGACCCGAGCCCGCATCAACTCTTTCCTGGGCAACCGCCTGAAGCTGCGCACCGGCATCGAGGTCGACGTCAAGTCTTCCGCCGGCCCAGTCGCCTTCGCCCGCCCGGAGGACGGTGTCGTCGAGTTCCGCACCCGCCCAGGAGTCGACTACTTCATCGAGCCCCGGCCATGACGGTGCTCGGTCCGCTGGGGCTGGGCACGGCACCACTGGCCGAAGGTGAGTCGGCTGCCGCTCAGGCTGCGGTCGAGGAAGCGCTCGGAGCCGGCGTCGACTACTTCGACACGGCTCCCCTGTACGGAGCGGGTTCGGCCGAGCGGCGGCTCGGTCTTGCGCTGGCAGGAGTGGAGCGAACGTCGTACAAGGTCAGCACGAAGGCCGGGCGGCGGGTCGTGGGAGATCAGGTGGAGTACGACTTCAGCGCGGACGGGATCTCGCGGTCGGTCGAGGAGAGCCTCACCCGGCTCGGGCTCGACCGGGTCGACATCGTCCACCTGCACGACCCGGACGACCACGTGCGGCAGGCGCTCGACGAGGCGTACCCGGTGCTCGACGACCTCCGCCGCCAAGGCGTGATCGGCGCGATCGGGATCGGCATGAACAGCCCGGAGATCCCGGCCCGTTTCGTCCGCGACACCGACCTCGACGTCGTGCTGATCGCCGGCCGCTACACCCTGCTCGACCGCTCGGCCGCGGACGACCTGCTCCCGCTCGCCGCCGGCCGCGACGTCGCCGTGGTCGCCGGCGGCGTCTTCAACTCCGGCATCCTGGCCGGCGGCTCGACGTACGACTACCGCCCGGCACCGCCCGGGATCGTCGACCGGGTCGACCGGTTGGCCAGGGTGTGCGCGTCGTACGGCGTCCCGCTCAAGGCGGCCGCGATGCGTTTCCCGGCCACCCATCCCGCCGTGACGACAGTCCTGATCGGCTGTGCCACCGCGACCGAGGCCCGCGAGAACGTCGAGCTCTGGGGGCAACCGCTGCCGCCCGACCTGTGGACCGCTCTGCACGCTTGCCTGTAGTTCCCGCCCCGGAAGGCTGATCCATGCTTCGACTGTCCTTACCCCTCCTCGCGACATTACTTGCCGTCGGCACCAGCTCGGTGCCGTTCGTCTCGAGCCAGGCCGAGGAGCTCCCGGCCACCGCCTGGCACGACGGTGCGCTGCGCACCGATCCCGCCGGGCTCGTCTCCCGGTCCGATCTCGTCCAGAAGGGACCGGCCTGGCGTGCCTACCAGGCGATGCCGCTCGGCAACGGCGTGCTCGGCGCGGCGGTGTGGGCCGAGAAGGGCTACACCGCTCAGCTCAACCGCGTCGACACGTTTCCCGAGCTCAAGTCCGCCGGACGTCTGGTCGTCCCCGGCCTGCAACCGCTGATGCGGGCCGCCGACTACACCGGCCGGCTCGCGATGTACGACGGCCAGGTTGTCCAGCACGGCGGCGGTATGTCGGCCCGGTCCTACGTCCGCGCGGACGCCGACCAGTTCGTCCTCGAGGTGACCGGCGCCGATCCCGGCACGACGCAGACCGCGGACCTCAAGCTGTGGGAGGGCCGGACGCCGACCGCCGCGGCGACCGGCGCGGTCGCCGCGCTGGCGGAGACCTTCCGGGACGCCGCCTCGGGCAGTCTCACCGGAGCCGTCGCCGCGATGACGGCTCGCGCGCGGGACGTGTCGGCCTCGGTGATCGACCCCCTGACCGTCCGGATCACGTTCCGGCCCAACGCCGACGGGTCGTTCCGGCTGGTTGTCGGCGTACCGTCGTACCAGGGTGGTGACGTCGCGAAGGCCGCGCGCCGGGCCGTGGCCGAGTCGCGCAGCGAGCACCTCGACTGGTGGCACGCGTTCTGGGCGAAGGCCGCCCCGCTGCGGATCACGTCGGCCGACGGCACCGGTGAGTACGTCGAGACCCTGCGGACGTTGCAGCTCTACACGATGGCCGCGTCGATGCGGTCACCGGTGCCCAGTACGCACGGCGGCGTCGTCCGGATGTTCTCGTCGGCGAAGGACCAGGCCGACTGGGCGCAGGACTCGTACTGGCACTTCAACTTGCGGATGCTGATCTCGTCCAACCTGGGGGCCGGGATCGGCGAGTTCAACGCGCCGTACTTCCGGTTCTACCTCGACCGTGCCGAGCTGATGAAGAAGTGGACGCACGATCACTGGATCGGCGCACAGGGGACGTGCTTGCCGGAGTTCCTGCGGTACGACGGTACTGGCGACGGCTGCGACAACATGTCCGAACCGGGCTGGGTCAAGCGCATCCTGAGCAGCGGCCCGGAGTTGGTGAACAACATCTGGTGGCAGTACCGCTACACCGGCGACCGCGCACTGCTGGACCGCGCCTATCCGCTGATCCGCGACATCGCGGAGTTCCACCTGACCGCGCTGACGCCTGGTGAGGACGGCTACCTGCACCTCGAGCACGTGAACGCGCTCGAGGTCCAGTGGGACACCGACGACCCGGCGCCGGACCTGGCGGCGATGCGGGTGATCTTCCCGATCGTCGCGGATCTCGCGGCTGCCCGTGGAGACTCTGAGCTCGCTGCTCGGCTGCGGACAGCCGTCGGCAAGCTACCGCCGTTCCGGACCGTGCAGCGTGGCGGCGAGGAGGTGATCGCATGGTCCGGTACCGACGAGGAGGCGCACAACACGCAGAACCCGGAGATGGAGGTGCTCTGGCCGTGGGGGCTGTTCGACGAGTCGTCCGAGTTGATGCAGGCGACGTACCGCCAGCGGGTCTACCCGCAGGACAAGGACTGGGGCATGGACACCACGTGGGCGGCCCGGCTCGGGCTGGCCGACGAGGTGAAGCGGCTGCTGCTGAAGGGCATCGAGGACTTCCAGATCTTCCCGAACGGCTTCACCGTGCACCGGACCGGGCGCGAACCCGTTCGGCAGCAGAGCTTCTACAACGAGTGGGGCGGTGTGCTGACCACCGGTCTGCAGGAAGCACTGGTCCAGTCGTACGACGATGTCGTGGACGTCGCGCCGGCGTGGCCGCGCGAGTGGGACGTCGCCGGGTCCGTCGAGATCGAGGGTGGGCACCGGATCAGCACCGAGGTGCGGGACGGTGTGGTCAGCCTGGTCGGGATCGAGGCAGGGTCGCGTGAGTCTCTGCAGGTCCGGAACCCGTGGGCGGGACAGGAGGTGCGTGTGGTCGACTCCCGCGGCCGGACGCTCGTCGGACCGAGCACTGATGAGGTGATCACCGTGCCCGTGCTCGCCAACCACTCCTATGTGGTCGAACGGGTCGCCGTTCCGCTTTCGTCGTTCGAGCATGTGCCGCTGACCGGGCAGGCGGCGACGGAGGTGAAGACGGTCGGCTCGCGGATGCTCGGCGTACCGGCGAGTGAGCCGCCGGTGCTGAGCGACCTGGTCACGGTGCGGACGCCTGACAAGCTGTCGAACCTGGTGAAAGCACAGCCGGGTGCGGAGATCTACGTCGACCGCAGCTACACGATCACCGACCTGCCCGCGTCGCTGACGGGCGAGGCGATGGTCCCCGGCTCCAACGACGACTCCAAACGCACCGGGCCGGCCGACTACATCACCCTCGACCTGACCGCCCCGGCCACCGTGTACGTCGCCTTCGACCCGCGAGGCGAGAACGACTGGTGGCCGACCTGGCTGAACGACTACACCCGCACAGGCGAGACCGTAGGCACCACAGACCAACGTCTGCTCCTCTTCGCACGAGACGTCCCCGCCGGCCAACTCGCCCTCGGCGCCAACTCAGCCGTGGAAGGCAAAGGCAACTCCAGCTACATCACCTTCATCACCCCGCGGTAGGACATGTTCAACCACGAGCCTGACGACTACGACTGCCCGTTCTGCCGATTGATCGGCGGCGGTGAGGACGACCTGACCAAACAACAGGACATCGTCCTCCGCACCGACCGTGCACTGGCATTCGTAGCCTCACGCTGGTGGCCGAACAACCGCGGGCACGTGCTCGTCGTCCCGACTGCACACCACGAGAACCTGTACGACCTGCCGCCGTCCTACGGGCACGCGGTGCACGACGTAGTACGCGACGTCGCGGTGGCGATCCGGCACACCTACGGCTGTGCCGGAATCTCCACCCGCCAGCTGCGGGAGTACTTCACGTTGGCTCGGCGATGATGATTTGAGGGTGTTGGCCGGCGACTGTGAGGTTGTGGGTGTCGAGGATTCGCCAGGTGGGGTTGGTGATCATCGTTTCGGCCTGGTGCTGGTTGAGGATCGTGACCACACGGCCGGCGTGGGTCCGGTGCCATTGGTTCAGGTACGGTGTGAGGTCACCGATGGCCACGCGGACACCCCAGGGCGGATTGGTGACGATGCGGTCGACGCGCACGGGCAGGTGGCGGGCGTCGCCGGTTCGCCAGTGGATGTGACCGCGCGTCCCGGTGTTGGCGCGGGCGGCGGCAACCGCCTCCGGGGAGCGGTCGATGCCGACGTACGTCGCGTCCGGCGAGATCGCGTCGGCCTCGAGCAACAGGGTGCCGGCCCCGCAGAACGGATCCAGCACCCGATCGCCGGGTGCGATCTCGGCAAGCCGTGCCATCGCAGCGGCGACCGGTGGGTGCAGACTCCCGGCCACCGTCCGGCGGCGCCACTCCCGGCGATGCAGCGGTACGTCGAAGGGCCGCACGCCGACCCACATCGCCGTACCGTCGAGCACCACCCGCCAATCGACCCGGTCGGCCGGCGGACGCGTGCCATCACGCCGGGAGTGATAGTCCGACCTGGACAGCTCACCCAGGACACCACCGACGAGATCCTCGATGTCGAACCGGTTGTAGTTCCGCGGTCCCTGGAACGACGCGCTGACAGCGAAGTCACCAGCGACCGGGCACACCAGCCCACGGACACCCACGACCGCCGCGACGAGCCCGGCCCGCGTCCGCCCCGGATCGGGAACGACTGCCTGGACGACGAAGAGGTCGTCGGCCAGGCGAGGTGGTTCGGTGATGAGCGTGGCGGCGGCCGGTTCGACGACGAGTTGACGTTTGGACAGGCCGATCACGCGATGACGGGCCGCGGTGAGCTCGGCGGCGGTCAGGCGTTCCAGGCCGGTGACGGTTCGCACCAGCACCAGCGGCTGCTCGCCGAGCCGCATCGCCCGGTCGATCGACTGCGCCGCGCCGTGGCGCGCAGAGGGCATGACAGTTTCTCCCGGTCAGCGGTCGGGAGCAGCCATCCGGTCCGCTCCCGCATCGCCGGCCGCGGGCAGAGCCTCGAACTGGCCAGCGGGAAGCTAGCCCAGTCGGAAGAACGTGTACATGGCGCCGATCATGGCACAGTGCCCGGACCCTGCCCACCGAATTCCCGGAAGGTCAGCGTGAAGGTGCGCTCGGCAACTTCCAGCGTGTGGTCTGCGGTCGCGGCCGGCCCGCAGGACGCGCTGCCCAGACCGTGCTGCGCCAGATCCAGGTTGAGGTGCACCCGGTCACCGGGGACGAGATCGCTCCGGTGCCGTGCGCGCTCCAGCTCTTCGGTCGTCCACCGCCGGGCCGTCAGCTGGAAGTACGGTGCTCCCTCGACCCGCAACCCGTTGCCCTCAGCATCTGTCAGCTCGGCCCAGCGGACGTCGATCCGCGAGCCGTTCTCCTGCGGTACGACGTACGGCGTCTGCAGCTCGTCGACCGTGCACGCGTACCGTCCGACCCGGGCGGCCTCGCGGCTGTCGGCGTACGCCTCCCCGGGACCGCCACCGAACCACCGCACGTTCTGGACGGCGGCGGGCACCGCCATCCGCACTCCGAGACGCGGCCAACTCCCACACCGGGGGGTGATCGCCGTTCCCTGCCACTCCCCCTCGGGCACCACGTGTACGGTCAACCGCAACCCGTCCGCCACCGCGCGCCACGTGTAGGTGACCGCGACCGCCGAGCCGAGCCCGTCGGGTGCGACTCGGCTTCGTACCACCAGCTCCTGGCCGGCTTCGACCGCGTCCACGCGGTGCTTCAGCCGATCCAGCCCGGCGGCTCGCCACTCGACCGTCGCGGAGTTCTTCCCGCCCTGCCCGTTGTCGTTGTCCGTAGGCGCCCGCCACAGATCCAGCCGGGGCCAGTCCACAGGCATGCCGAACAACCGACGCAGCCGTCCGGTCCGCACGTCGAACTCGCCGCCACCCACCTCCAGCAGGTCGCCGCGAGACACCACCGCACCAGGCACAGCGGACTGTTCCGGCGATGCCGCAGCAACCAGTTGGAACTGCGCCCAGGCGACCTCGTGCCCGGCAGCCGCCCACGGCTGGTCCTTCGCCAACACCGCGCGAACCGTCAACCACCGCTCACCGACCGAACCCGCCAGGCGATCGGCGGAGCCCGCCGGGACGCTCGCGGCTTTTGCCTCGACCGGTGCGACCACTTCCACCCCGACGCCGGCCTCGACCGTGGGCACCTCCAGCCGCCCGGATCGCACCTCCACCCCGTCGAGCTCCTCCACCCACAGGAACTCCAGGTGGTCCAGCGTCCCGAAGGTCTGCAGATTGTGGACAACGAGACAATCGGACCAGGTGATCCGGACGGGCTCGATCACCTTCTTCAACTCGAGCAGCCCCGGCGACGGCGTCCGGTCCGGGAACAACAACCCGTCGATGCAGAAGTTCGCCCCGTGCACCCGCTCGCCGAAGTGCCCGCCGTACACGTAGTCCGTTACACCGGGCAACAGCAGGCCGTGGTCGATCCACTCCCAGACGAACCCGCCTTGCAGCCGCGGATACCGTTCCAGCACGCGCTGGTAGTCCGCGAGCCCGCCAGGACCGTTTCCCATCGCGTGCGCGTACTCCGCGAGCACGAACGGCAACGCCCGCCGACGCGCCTCCAGGGCGGGATCGTCGACGGTCACCTCCTCCGTGCGTGTCCCGATCCGTTCCAGCTCGTCCAGCGGCGTGTACATCAGGCTGTAGAAGTCGGAGAACTCGTAGCTCCGGTCCCGCTCGTAGAACAGCGCCCGGCCCGGATCACGTTCCCGCGTCCACGCGGCCAGCGTGCCGAAGTTGCGCCCGCGGTCGCTCTCGTTCGCCAGCGACCAGATGATCACGCTCGGATGGTTCTTGTCGCGCTCGACCATCCGGCGCATCCGGTCCAGCATCATCGGCGCCCAGTCCGGGTCGTCGGCCGGGTTCCCGCGCCAGTCGGTGTAGATGAACCCGTGCGTCTCGATGTCGCACTCGTCGATCACCCACAACCCGAGCTCGTCACACAGGTCGAGGAACGCAGGATGCGGCGGGTAGTGCGCGGTCCGGACCGCGTTGACGTTGTGCTGCTTCATCAGCGCCAGGTCCTGCCGCATGGCCTCGACACTGACGGCTCGGCCGCGAAGCGGATCGTGCTCGTGCCGGTTCACGCCCCGGAAGAACAGCGGCCGCCCGTTGACGGTCAGCAGCCCGTCGGCCATCGCGACCGTACGGAATCCGATCCGTACGTCGACCGTCTCCCCGCCGGCCACCACCTGGGCGTCGTACAACCGCGGTACTTCGGCCGACCACGGCTCGACCCGCGGAATGTCAACGGTCTCCCCCGGCGCGAACTCCAGCCCGAGCTCAGGTACGACGATGCGCGCGGACGACGGCTCGACCGCGACCCGCAACGTCCCGCCGCCGGTCAGATGGTCATAGTCCGCGTGCACGAACACGTCCTCGACCACCGGCCGGGCCAGCAACGTCACGTCCCGGAAGATCCCCGGCAACCACCACATGTCCTGGTCCTCGAGGTAACTTCCCGACGACCACTGGTGCACTCTGACCGCGAGTACGTTCCGTCCGGGCCGCAGCACCGCGCCGACGTCGAACTCACTCGGCAGCCGGCTGCCCTTCGCCGTCCCGATCTCGACCCCGTTCACCCACACCTTGAAGCACGACTCGACCCCTTCGAACCGCAGGACCGCGCCGTCGCGCGGCCAGTCGTCCGGCAGGTCGAACCACCGCCGGTGATCCCCGGTCGGGTTGGCGGCCGGCGTCCGCGGCGGGTCGATCGGGAACGGGAAGGCGGTGTTCGTGTACCGCGGCCGGTCGTACCCTTGCAGCACCCAGTGCCCCGGCACCTCGAGCTCGTCCCAGCCGTCCTCGTCGTCCGCGATCGGACCGGTCGGCGGCTCGGGCCAGAACCGGAACTGCCACCGCCCGTTGAGATCGAGCTTCGGGTTCGACGACCGCAGCCACGCCCGCGACGCGCGCATCCCGGTCCCCGGCAGCAGGTCCTCGACGTACGACGTCATGCCCGCTCCTCCCTCACCACGCGCACGTCACGCGGACCGAGCTCGAGCCTGCGGTCCGCGACACACGCTGACACCGGCGAACCGGACCAGTTGTGCACGAACCACAACCGCTCGCCCGCCGGATTCACCGCCGACAATGCCGTCACCGACTCCGGCAGCCCGTTCCAGATTGGACTGCCGACCCGGCTGTAGACAGCGCGAGCCAGCGAGGCATCAGGAACGGTGGCGACCACAGTCACTCGCCCGTCGCCGAAGGCCTTGGTCGTGACCACCGGACGACTCCCGCCACCGGGATGCTCGAACGACGCCAGCACCTCGGCATCGTCGACGATGAGGCGCTCGGCCCACCGGGTCGCGTGCCCGTCCAGCCCGGTCACGGGCTGCGGGTCGAGCAGGTTCTCGTACTCGAGGTAATGAACGCCGGCCGCTGAACGCAACCGACCCGGCGCGACCTCGGCCCGCGCTCTCGCCTCCGGATCGGCGTACCCGGTCCGCGGCCCGATCACGAGGTGACCACCGGCCTGCGCATAGCCCACCAGCAGTTCGAGCACGGCGTCGGACGCGATGTACAACGCGGGCACCACCAGCGCCGGATACCGCGACAGCAGCGCGGCGGGATCGTTCCCGAGATGCTCGACCGGCACCACTCCCGGTCGCAGGCCCGCATCGAGCACGCCGGTGTGGAACGCGGTCACGATCGTCCGGTACGACGACTTGTCCGGCACACCGCCCGGATGCGCCAGCGGCGGCTGGAACTGCAGGGCCCAGTCGCTCTCCGTCGACCACACGATCGCCACGTCGACGTCCGGCCGCAGGTCGGTCACCGACGCTCCGGCCTCGGCGAACTCCGCGCCGATCGCCGCGATCTCGTCGTACACGCGACCGGGCTCGAGGCCGTGGCCGAGGATGCCGCCCCAGAACGTCTCCGCGCCGTGGTGGATCGAGTGCCAGTGCCAGTACTGCACCATCCGCGCGCCGCGGGACACCATCGCCCAGGCGAGTTGCCGCAGCTGACCGTCGTACGGCGGCTGGTTCAGGTGCGAGCCCCCGATCGAGGTCGCGTTCGTCTCGGTGATCAGGAACGGCTCACCGCGCGAGCCGTAGACGCGGTCCGCCGCGAGGTACAGGTCGGCGACGCCGCGCCCGATCCAGCCGGGTTCGAACCGCGACGGCCGGGGCGGTCGCTGCAGCCCTTCCTGGACGTGGACGTAAAGGTTGCCTGCCGCAACGTCGAGGGTCGCCGACAGTGGTACGTCGGCAACCGCGGCGCGATCGTAGGCCAGACACGTCGTCACGAACTGCTCGGGCCGCCGAAGCTCGCGGACCAGGTCCGCCTGCCAACCGATGAAGTCGGTCGTCCGCTCGGCCTGGAACCGACGCCAGGCCAGGTGGTACGACGGGGTGCTGTTGCCGTCCGGCCTCCACAGCTCGGACCAGTCGCTGAGCCGGTGCGACCAGTACGTAAGTCCCCACGCCTCGTTGAGGGTGCCGACGTCGCCGTACTCCTTGCGCAGTCGCGCAACAAACGCCTGGAACGTGCTTTCGTTGTGCGGCAGCAGCAGACCGGGTTCGTTGTCGACCTGATAGCCGATCACGGCCGGGTGGTCGCGATGGCGCTCGACGATCCGCCGGACCACCCGCTCCGCATGGAACTGGAACGCCGCCTGGTGGTAGTCCACCTCCTGCCGCACACCCCACGGCACCGGCTCCCCGGTACGGCGCTCGGCGGCGATCTCCGGATGTGCTCGCTGCAGCCACGGCGGGACGGCGTACGTCGGTGTCCCCAGGACGACACCGATCCCGCGAGCCGCCGCGCCGTCGAGCACCGGCCGGATCCAATCGAGGTCGAAGACCCCGTCGCGCGGCTCCCACGTCGACCACACCGACTCGCCGGCCCGGATGGCCGTGATCCCCGCCGCGACCATCAGGTCCAGGTCGATCGCGACCCGATCAGGCACGTCACGCGGCAGATACTCGGGATAGTAGGCCGTCCCCAACACAACCCGCGGCGGCAGCATGCGTAGAAGTTAACCGATCAGACGCCTACAGTGCAATCGTTTGCACACGACAATTCGACAAGCGGACGAAGGTTTGGGGGCAAGGTCAGGTGGTGCGGATGCGGGCGCGACGGCGGGCCGGGCCGGTACTCGCGCGGACGACCAGCTCCGGTGCGAGAAGGTCAGGGCCGGGCCAATCGTCACCGGCCAGACGCGCGGTCAGCTGCCGCCAGGCGAGCTCGCCCAACTTCGCGCGTTCGTTGCGGAGCGAGGTCAGCGGAGGGCGCGCGTAGGCGGCGATGGGGATGTCGTCGTACGAGGCGACGGACAGCTCGGCCGGGACGTCGACGTCGTTGTCGAGCAGCCAGCTGAGCAGGCCGACCCCGACGAGGTCGTTGAAGGTGATCACGGCGGTCGCGCGACTGCGCAGTACGGTCGGCCCTGCGTCGTAGCCGTGGTGCCCGGCCCAGCCGCCCTCGATCTCGTCCAGGGTGACGTCGAGGGAGCGCGCCGTACGACGCAACGTCCGCCGGCGCTCGCCGTCCGACCAGGAGGTCGCCGGACCGCCGACGTACAGGACCCGCCGATGGCCCAGACCGGTGAGGTGCTCGAGCAGGAGCCGGCTCGCCGCGCGGTAGTCGATCGCGACGACGCCCGCGTTCTTCACCGTGCGGTTGATGCACACGACCGGAACCGGCAGCGCGAGTGCCTTCTCCAGGCCGGCCCGGGTCAGCCGGGAGCTGCACAGCACCAGCGCGCCGGAGTGGTCCACAAGCTCCTCGACGAGTCGCAGCTCCTCCGCCGGGTCCTCGCCGCTCTCCCCGATCAGCAGCCGGTAGCCGCCGGCCCGGGCAGCGGCCGCGAGACCCTTCAGCACCTCGGAGAAAAACGGGTTCGTCAGATCCGGGACGGTCACCCCGACCGTCAGCGGCCGGCCCAGCTTGAACTCCTGCGCCCGTCTGTCCGCGCGGTAGCCCAGCTCCCCGGCGACCGCGCGTACATGCGCGACCACCTCGGGTGAGATCAGGTCGGAACCGTTCAGCGCCCGGGACACGGTCGACACCGACGTGCCCGCCTCGCGCGCCACGTCGATCAGCCGAACCCGCTCCGCCACGCTCACCTCTCGCCTTCTCCACGGGCCGGGGCGCCGTCACCCCACCCGACTGTCTCCGATCCACACGTTCCGGATCGTCACATCGTCGGCGTACTGTACGACAGCTTCCGCCGCGACCTGGTCGAACCGGCTGTTGGTGACCGCGACGGAACGAATCCGCCGAGTCTCCGCTCCCACCATCCGGTACGCCCGCTCGGCCCGCGCGACCCGGACCCGGTCGAACCGGATGTCCCGCACGTCGGGGAACAGCGTCTGGTTGCCACCACCCTGGTAGCTGAAGGTGATCTCCAAAGGACGATACATCCAGGCCCGGGAGTCGACGTCGTGCACGCTGATGTGGCGGACGTACCCGCCGCGGGTCGAGGTCGACTTCACGCACAGCACCCACTGCATCCAGGCCTCCTCGGCGGCCGGGTCCGGCGGCATGTGCAGGCGCCGGACCCAGACGTCCTGGACCCCGCCGCTCATCTCGCTGCCGATCGCGACCGCGGCGCCGCCGCTGACGAAGGTGCAGTCCTCGACGATGATGCCGCGCGACGGCAGGCCGAGCCGGCGGCCGTCGGCGTCCCGGCCGGACTTGATCGCGATGCAGTCGTCGTGCGTCGTGAAGGTGCAGTCGCGGATCAGGACGTCGGTGCAGGACTCCGGGTTGCAGCCGTCGCCGTTCGGGCCGAGGTTGTCGACGGTGACACCGCGGACGGTGACGTTGCGGCACTCCAGGGGATGGATCGTCCACATCGGCGAGTTGCGCACGGTGACGCCCTCGATCAGCACGTTCGTGCAGCGGAACGGCTGGATGAAGCTCGGCCGCAGGTAGTGCCCCTCGCCGAAGACCCGCTGGTCGAGCGGGACCTGCTCGTTGTTCATCCGCTCGAGCTCGCCCCAGTCGGCGCGCTGGTTCGGCAGGCCGGGATGCCAGCCGTACTGTCCACTGCCGATCCAGTACCACCAGTGCTGGTTGTCGCCGGCGCCGTCGAGCGTACCGGCGCCGGTGATCGCGATGTCGGTCTGCCCCTCGGCACGGATCAGCGGCGAGTAGTTGTAGACCTCGACGGCCTGCCAGCGGGTCCGGACGACCGGCAGGTAGTCGGCCGGGTCCGTGCTGAAGCGCAGCGTCGCCCCCTCCTGCAGATGCAGGTCGACGTTGCTGAGCAGGGTGATCGCGCCGGTGTGCCAGACGCCGGGCGGTACGACGACATGGCCGCCGCCGGACTGGTGACAGGCAAGGACGGCACGGTTGACACCGGCGGTCGCGCGCTCCGGCGTGGCGCCGTAGGCGGTGATGGGGAACCAGGCGTCGCGGAACCCCGGCGGGCGGATCCTGGATCGCACCGACCACTCCCGGTCGTCGGCGGCGGCCGCGGACAGGGGCGAACCGATGCCTGCGGCAACGACCCCGCCGAGGCCCAGTCCGAGAATGTGACGGCGGGTGGGATGCATGGGCGGGCACCTTCCGTTCGGGTGATCGGGGTAAACCTTTGCACGCAAGTATCCAAGAGATCCCGGCCCAGTCAAGACTTGGTCGCGCCGAGCCGTTGACACCTCGCCCACCGCCGGGCACGATCGATTGCAATCGTTTGCATCCGGTTGTCAGGATCCGCCCCGTGGAGGCCGTATGTCCGAGCAGCTCCGTCGACGCACCGTGCTCCTCACCGCAGGAGCGTTCGCCACCGGCGCTGTCCTAGGCGGCGGCACCGCCCCGGCCGCCGCCTCGACCGGACCGGCCTCCACCGCGGCGCCGGCACCGTTGCCTGACGAGGCCGCCGCGGACGCGCAGATCGCCCGGATCCTCGACCGGATCAAGCCGCCGCAGTTCCCCGACCGCTGGTTCGATATCACCACTTTCGGCGCGGTCGGCGACGACGCGACCGACTGCACGGCGGCGATCCGGGCCGCGATCGAGGCGTGTCACCGGTCCGGCGGCGGCCACGTCGTCGTACCCGCCGGTGACTTCCGCACCGGTGCCGTCCATCTGCTCAGCGACGTCGACCTGCACCTGGAGGCCGGGTCGCGGCTGGCGTTCAGCCAGGACCCGGCGGCGTACCTGCCGGTCGTGCCGACGCGGTACGAAGGCACGGAGTGCTACAACTACTCCCCCTTCGTCTACGCCTACCGCCAGCGCAACATCGCGGTCACCGGATCCGGCGTGCTCGACGGCCGTGCGGACGAGACGCACTGGTGGGACTGGACCGGCGGCCCGCCGCCGAACGAAGGCCCCGACAAGACGCTGCTGCTCGCGATGGCCGAGGACGGCGTGCCGGTCGAGGAGCGGGTGTTCGGCGAGGGCCACCACCTCCGGCCGAACCTGCTGCAGTTCAACCGCTGCCAGAACATCCTCCTCGAGGACATCACCGTCAAGGACTCGCCGATGTGGAACCTCCACCCGGTGCTGTGCCGCAACGTCACCGTCCGCGGCGTGACCGTCGACAGCCCGCACGGGCCGAACAACGACGGCATCGACCCGGAGTCCTGCACCGACGTGCTGATCGAGCGCTGCACGATCTCCACCGGCGACGACTGCATCGCGTTCAAGGCCGGCAAGGACGCCGACGGCCGCCGGGTGAACGTGCCCACCCGGTACGCCGTCGTCCGCGACTGCGAGATGGCCGACGGCAACGGCGGGGTCACCGCCGGCAGCGAGACCACCGGTGGCGTGATGGACATCTTCGTCCGGGACTGCCGGATGAGCAGCCCGCGGCTGGAACGCGCGATCCGGATCAAGAGCAACCCGAACCGCGGCGGCACGATCGCGAACATCGACGTACGGCGGGTGACCGTCGGGCGGGCCGCGGACGCGGTGATCGAGATCGTGCTGAACTACGCGAACGTGATCACCGGCGACTACCCGCCGGACGTGCACGGCATCACCATCACCCACCTGACCGCGGCCTCCGCGCCGCGGGCCCTGAACCTGCTCGGCCTGGCCGACGACGCGCTCCGCGGCATCCGGCTGCACGCCTGCCGGTTCGACGGCATGGAGGAGGCGAACTCGATCCAGTACGTCGAGGACCTCCGTCTCGAGCAGGTCTGGATCAACGGCGCCCGGGTCGACAACTAGCTCAAGGAGACGTGGTGCACGAACCCTTCACCCGCAAGAACTTCCTCCGGCTCACCGCCGGCGCTGCCCTCGCGCCGGCGGCTGGTGCCGCTCTCGGCGCCGTCCCGGCAGCCGCGGCCGACGGTCCTTCCGGGCCTGGCTGGGGCCAGGTCGGCGACATCCTGCGCAGGACCCAGCCGCCGCACTTCCCGGCCCGCGATTTCCCGATCACCCGGTACGGCGCGATCGCCGACGGGGGCACCGATGCGACCGCCGCCATCCGCACGGCGATCGAAGCCTGCCACCGAGCAGGTGGCGGCCGGGTCGTCGTACCGGCCGGCACGTTCCTCACCGGCGCGATCCACCTGAGGTCCAACGTCAACCTGCACGTGTCCGAGGGCGCGACGCTGCTGTTCAGCGCCGACCCGGCGCAGTACCTGCCGGTCGTCCTGACCCGCTTCGAGGGCGTCGAGTGCATGAACTACTCGCCACTCATCTACGCCCGCGACTGCGAGAACATCGCCGTCACCGGCACCGGCACGCTGGACGGTCAGGCGACCTGGGAGACCTGGTGGTCGTGGGTCGGCCCGTCCAGCAACGACGCGAAGGCCCTGCATGCCATGGCCGAGGACGGCGTACCGGTCGAGGACCGGGTCTTCGGCACCGGCCACTTCCTGCGGGCCGCGTTCATCGAGACCTACTCCTGCCGCAACGTGTTGATCGACGGCGTGAAGATCGTCCGGTCGCCGTTCTGGGAGATCCACCCGGTGCGGTCGCGCAACATCACCGTCCGCGGAGTGCACATCGACAGCCGCGGCCCGAACAACGACGGTATCGACCCCGAGTGTTCGCAGTACGTCGTGATCCGCGGCTGCACGTTCGACTGCGGCGACGACTGCATCGCGATCAAGTCCGGTCGCGGCACCGACGGGCTGCGGGTGAACGTCCCGTCGGAGAACATCCTGATCGAGGACTGCACGATGAACGTCCGGTACGGCGCGATCACCATCGGCAGCGAGATGACCGGTGGGGTGCGCAACGTCTTCGTCCGCAACTGCACGATCGGCAGCCCGAACCTGTACTTCGGCCTGTACATCAAGACGAACTCGGTGCGCGGCGGCTACGCCGAGAACATCTACCTGAACAACCTGCGGATCTCGAACCTCACCAAGGAGGTCGCCTCCTGCGATTTCTACCGCAGCGAGGGCGACATCGGTCCGTTGACTCCGCGGGTGCGCAACGTCGAGCTGCGCAATGTCACCGTCGACCATGCCCGCGGCGCCTTCTTCGCCCAGGGCTATCCACGGTCGCCGATCCAGGACTTCCGCCTGATCGACTGCGACTTCACCGTCGACCGGGCCAGCACGATCCGCGACGTCGACCTGTCGTTCCAGAACTTCACGGTCAACGGGCAGTTGATCACCGACCCGGCCCAGCTCCTGTGACCGTCGGCTGGCCGGATGCCGACAGGATCCTCGCGGACGTGCAGGCACCGAGCTTCCCGGACGCCGACTTCCCGATCACGGCGTACGGCGCCGTCGGTGATGGGCGGACGGATGCTTCGAAGGCTGTGCGCGCGGCGATCGAGGCCTGTCATGCGGCCGGCGGCGGGCGGGTGGTGGTGCCGGAGGGGACGTTCCTCACCGGCGCCGTTCACCTGAAGTCGTACGTCAACCTGCACGTGGTCGGCACCTTGCTCTTCAGCACGGACCCGGCCGACTACCTTCCGATCGTCAAGACGCGGTACGAAGGCCTGGAGGTGCTGAACTACTCGCCGTTCGTCTACGCCTACGGCTGCACCGACATCGCGGTCACCGGATCGGGCACGCTCGACGGACAGGCAGGCTGGGACAGCTGGTGGGGATGGTTCCACCAGTGCGACGAGGACTTCACCGACCTGCGGGACCAGAGCGCGTTCGGCGTACCGCTGGCCGAGCGGGTGTACGGACCGGGGCATCACCTGCGGTCGAGTTTCATCCAGCCCTACGAGTGCACGAACGTGCTGATCGAGGCGGTGACGATCGTGCGGTCGCCGTTCTGGCAGGTCCACCCGGTCCTGTGCCGGAACGTGACTGTGCAGGACGTCGTCATCGACAGCCAGGGACCGAACAACGACGGCGTGGACGTCGAGTCCTGCCGGTCGGTGGTGATCCGCGGCTGCACGTTCGACGCCGGCGACGACTGCATCGCGATCAAATCGGGCCGGGAGGCGGACGGGTTGCTGATCAACGTGCCGTCGGAAGACATCCTGATCGAGAACTGCGTGATGCGGGTGAAGTACGGCGCGATCACCCTCGGCTCGGACATGACCGGCGGGGTTCGCAACGTCTTCGTCCGGGATTGCTCGATCGGCGGGCCTGCGCTGTACTTCGGTCTCTACATCAAGACCAACTCGGTCCGCGGCGGGTTCGCGGAGAACGTCTACCTGCGCGACATCACCATCTCCAACCTGCTGAAGGAAGTTGTCCAGTGCAACTTCCACCGCGGCGAGGGCGACACCGGCCCGCTGACGCCGGTCGTCCGCAACGTCGAGCTCCGCGATGTCACCGTCGGCCACGCCCGCAACGCGCTGATGCTCCGCGGCTACCGCCGCTCTACCATCAAGAACTTCCGCCTGGTCGACTGCAGCTTCACCGTCGACCTCCCCAGCACCGTCCAGCACGCCGCCCTCACCTTCGACAACGTCACCGTCAATACCCACCCTATCACCGACGTCCACCAACTCCGCTGACTCCTCACCCCCGCCCTCCCGCCGGTCGGGACCTGGAACACCAAATGGGGACCTAGGACATAGCACGACATGTCCGAGGTCCCCAGATGGTGTCCCCGGTCCCGGGGGGAGATCCGGTCGGAGGGAAGGCTCAGGGAAGATGGGCGCAGTGGGTGTCGAGGTCCCAGAGGATGACCGACAGGGCGTAGGGGCTGATCGTGTGGTCGCCGTGGGTGGCGTCCTCCAGGAGCTCCCAGTGCCCGTCTGTCTCGTTGCTCTCGGCATCGGTGCCGATCAGCGAGATCCGGTGCCGTACGGCGGCCTCGTACGCGCGATGGCCGACGCCGTTGAAGCAGCAGTCGTCGAACCGGTTGAGAATCTGCATCTGCCGGCGGTGCCGCCCGACGGCCCCGAGCGCGTAGATGTCCGGGAAGTCGGCCAGGCCGTAGAACCCGGGCTGCTTGTCCGCGCGCTGCTCCCAGTCCCCGCGGGTCGGGCTCGGCTTCGGCGATCCCGGCCGGACGAAGAACGGCAGTGAGCCCGCGGTCGGGTACGACCGGGTGATCCGCGGATCGAGGGCCGGGTAGATCGTCGTCGCCCAGCCACCGCCGGACAGCCCGATCATCTGCACCGACGACGGCCGGTACGCCGCCTGGACGTGGTTCATCGCCACCGCGAGCGGCTCCAGGAACAGCGCCAGCGGTGAGTACGTCGCCGACTCCCACAGGTTGAGGTCGTTGTGCGACGGCTGCTGCTGCACGGCCGGGTCGACCGGGTCCTGCAGGGTCTTCGGGTTCCAGTGGTAGAACGGCATGGCGAACAGCAGGACGACGTAGCCGTGGTCCAGCAGCCCCTGGGTCACCCGCTGCAACGTGTCCAGCGGTTCACCGTGCCCGTTGTGGTAGAAGGCGACCCGCCGGTGCGTACGCCGCTCCGGCTCCACGACGAACACCGTGGCGACGTACCCGAACGGCATTGCGATCTCGAGCCGGTCGTAGCGCCGTACGCCGGTCAGGGGCGGCAACTCGGCCGGCACACCGACGTCGCGTCGTAGCGTCGGCAGACCGGTCGGCAGCACGCCGGTGTCCTTCCACACCTGGGCGACCAGTTGCGGGCGAAGTGCCTCGGCGTCGGCCGCGGTGTGGATCTTCATCAGGTCCTCGACGTCGACACCGACGACCACGTCCGGCAGCGTCTTGTACGCGGCGCTGTGAGCGGCGGCGACCTCGGCGTTCACCGGAGCGACCGGTCGTGGAGCCGGGTGCGGACGCATGCCGCCCAGTGTGTCAGCGGCGGCCGCCGTGGTGGGCCAGCCGGTCGCAGCCGCCGTGGGCAGTCCGGCGGCGAGCGCACCGAGCACGGTCCTGCGG
>NZ_SMKR01000029.1 GCF_004348725.1 Kribbella turkmenica | reverse complement strand
GAGTGGGGTGACGACCCACAGGCCGTCGGTTTCTCCGTGGCGGCGGTCGGTGATGAAAAGTTGATCGCCGGCCGGTCCCCACGTGCCACTGACTGTGACGCGCCGGCCGACCGCCTTGGCCGGGAGGCCCTCGTCGATCGAGAACAGGGACTGCAGAGCCACAGGCGCGCCCTCAGCCCGCTTGGCGGTCGCGGCCGCCGTCTTGGACTGGTACACCTCCAGTTGCCACACGCCCATCACCGACATCAGGGCGGCGAGGCCGAGTGCCAGGGCCAGCAACCCCAGCCACCGCGGCTCCAGCGCGACCCGCCAGAACGGCCGAGCCTCCCCTGCGGACATCAAGACCTCAACGAGCCGCGGCGGCAGCCAGCAGGTCCCGGCAGAGGACACCCAGCTCGATCCCGGCGGCCTCGGCGGCCAGCGGTACCAGCGACGTCTCGGTCATCCCCGGCGCAACGTTCACCTCGAGGAACCACGGGACACCCGCGGCGTCGATCACGAGGTCCGACCGCGACAGATCCCGCAGTCCGAGTGCCTCGTGGGCGGTCACAGCCGCTTCGGCACAAGCGGACGCGACCTTTGCGCCAACCCGAGCCGGTACGACGAACTGCGTGGCGCCGGCCGTGTACCGTGCCTCGTAGTCGTAGAACCCCGAATCCGGCCGGATCTCCACCGCCGGCAGCGCCCGTGGCCCGTCGCCGGTGTCGACGACCGTCACCGCGACCTCGGTCCCGTCGATGTACTGCTCGATCAGCGCGACCGGCCCGTAGGCGTAGCAGTTCACCATTGCCGTCGGCAGCTCGTCGATCGACCGGACGATCGACGCACCCAGGGCCGAACCGCCGCGGGCGGGCTTCACCACCAACGGCAGGCCGACCTGGGCGATCACCGCCTCCATCAGCGCGGTGGCACCGAGCTCGCGGAACGTGTCGTGCCCGAGCACCACCGACGCGGGCGTTCGCAGCCCGGCGGCGGACACCATCGTTGACGCGACCGGCTTGTCGAAGGCCGTCCGGCAGGCGGCCGCGGCGGCGCCGACGTACGGCACGCCGTACAGGTCGAGGACCTGGCGGAGCGCGCCGTCCTCGCCGGTGACGCCGTGCAGGACGGGGAAGACCGCGTCCGGCGGATCGTCGCGGAGCCGTTCGACCAGGTTGCCGTCGACGTCGCGCTGCTCGACTTCCACGCCGACGCTGCGCAGGGCGTCGGCGACCCGCCGGCCGGACCGGAGCGAGACGTCCCGCTCGTGTGACAGTCCGCCGGCCAGTACCAGCACTCGACCCAGATCACTCATCACAAAAATCCCGATCACTCGTGGGCGACTCCGGCTCGGTCGCCGGTCCCGAGGCCCACTGGAACGGTACCGCTACCGCGTCAAGGACCTCCGGCCGCCTGCGGATCCATTGCGCAACCTTTGCGCAGAAGGTCTGCCGAGGCTCAGCTCAGCTCCGGTCCCGGAGCGTCGTAGTCGCGGCCCGGCCCCGGTGTCAGCGGTCCGAACGTCTGCCGCAGCTCGAGCTCCTCATTGATCACCGCGGCCAGCCGGCCGACCCCTTCGATGATCCGCGACGGGGTCGGATGGCAGTACGACAGCCGCATGCACTGCGAGCCGAAACCGTCGGTGAAAAAGGCGGTTCCGGGCACGTAGGCCACCCGTGCGGTGACCGCCCGCGGCAGCATCGCCTTCGCGTCCAGACCGTCCGGCAGGGTGAGCCAGACGTAGAACCCGCCGCCCGGCCTGGTCCAGGTCGTTGCTGCAGGCATCTTCTCGGTGAGCGCCGACAACATCGCGTCCCGGCGTTCGCGGTACATCTCCCGGAACTGCTTCACCTGCCCGAGCCAGTCGTGCCGGCTCAGGTACGACGAGATCGCCAGCTGGCTGAACACCGGCGGGCACAGCGTCGCCGACTCCTGCGCCAGCACGAGCTTCTCGCGGACGGCGTGCGGCGCGACCGCCCACCCGACCCGGAACCCCGGCGCGAACGTCTTCGAGAACGACCCGAGGTAGATCACGCCCTCACGGTCGTCGGCCCGCAAGGCGCGGTACGGATCGCCGTCGAACCCGAGCAGCCCGTACGGATTGTCCTCCAGCACCAGCAGGTCCGCCCGCTGGCAGATCTCCAGCACTCGCTGCCGCCGCTCGGCCGACAGCGAGACGCCGGCCGGGTTGTGGAAGTTCGGGATCGTGTAGAAGAACTTGATCCGCTTACCGGCCGCGCGCACCGCCGCGATCGCCTGCTCCAGCGCCTCCGGTACGACGCCGTCGTCGTCCATCGCGACGTGCACGACCTCACATTGGTACGCCCGGAACACACCCAGCGCACCCACGTACGACGGAGCCTCGCAGATCACCACGTCGCCTGGGTCGCAGAACACCCGGGTCACCAGGTCCACCGCCTGCTGGCTGCCGACCGTGACGACCACGTCGTCCGGGTGGGCATCGATCCCCTCGAGCCGCATCACGTCGCAGATCTGGTCCCGCAGGACCGGATCGCCCTGGCCGGACCCGTACTGCATCGCCGTCGGACCGCTGTCGGTCACCAGGTCACGGACCGCGCTGCCGACCACGTCGAGCGGCAGGCCGGCGATGTTCGGCATGCCGCCGGCGAGCGAGACCACCTCGGGGCGGCTGGCGACCGCGAACAACGCCCGGATCTCGGAGGCCGTCATTCCCTTCGTCCGTGCTGCGTACCGGTCGACGTAGTTGTCGAGACGGGTCTGCCGGACATCGGGCAGGTCAGCACTCACGAAGCCACTCCAACAGGTGATCGAGGGGGAAGTCACCAGGTTACGCCGGGGAACCCAAGCGTGCCTGGGCTGTGGAACGGCGCGACCTCTCACTACCATGCCTTATAGGGGCAGGTTCGACCATGCCGTGATCTGGCTGCTGAGACGGCCGGACGGCAAGGTGCGGCCTGAGAGGTGGACGCGGAAGGCGGATCGGATGAGCGTGGGCAAGGTAGCCGGCTGGACGCTCGGTGGACTGCTGCTGGGTGTGCTGGCCGGGTTCGCCGGCGAGTTGTTCCGGCGGCAACCCGCCGCGAAGGTGCAGCAGCGGTACGTCGCCCCGGAGGCGGCCGAGACCCCGGACGCGCGGAAGCCGGCACCGGCGCCCGCACCGGCGGCACGATGAGCGACGCGACGGCACCCTGGGCGACACTGACCGTGATGAACACGACACTTCGTAGCCGGCGGACCCGAGACCTCCGCTGATGGCCCGACGGCTGGAACCGCTGACGCTCGCCAACCTCGACGAGCTCCCGGCGCCGTGCCGAAACTGCGTGTTCTGGGAGCTGGACCCGGTCGCCGCCAGGCAGGCCGACCGCACCGGTGACACCGGGCTGGAGAAGGAGGCCTGGTTGTCCCAGTTGCTGCTCGACTGGGGCAGCGCGGGTGTCGTCCTGTACGTCGACGACGAGCCGGCCGGGTTCGCGGTGTACGCGCCCGCGGCGTACCTGCCCCGGATCCAGGCGTTCCCGACCGCACCGGTCAGTCCGGACGCCGTCGTCCTGGCGACCGGGCGGGTCCTGCCGCGTTACCTGGGGCTCGGGCTGGGCAAGATCCTCGTCCAGGCGGTCGCGAAGGACGTGCTCAAGCGGGGGTTCCGCGCGGTCGAGGCGTTCGGCGACTCGCGCTGGGACGGGCCGGGGTGTGTCTGGCCGACCGAATTCCTGCGGGCGGTCGGCTTCGGCGTCGTCCGGGACCACCCGCGGAACCCGCGGCTGCGGCTCGATCTCCGGTCCGCGGTCACCTGGCGCAGCGAGATGGAGGCGGCAGTGGAGCGACTGATGGGCGCGATCCGGCCCGAACACACCCCACCCGCGCCGGTGACGGTCCGGGACGCGCTGAGCCGTACGCCGTCATGATCTGGCGCCTGCTCGCGGACGCGATGTTCGTCCTGCACGCCGCCTTCCTGCTGTTCTTCGTGTTCGGCGCCTTCCTGGCCTGGAAGTGGCGCAAGCTGATCTGGGTCCATTTCGGCATCGTGATCTGGAACCTGGCGATCGTGGTCATCGACTACGACTGCCCGTTCACCGGAACCGAGAAGTTCTTCCTCCGCAGGGGCGGTGAGAGCGTCTACGAGGCCGGCTACATCAACCACTACCTGGACGGCACGATCTGGCCGGAGGGCGCGACGCCGACCGCGGAGAAGGTCGGCTTCGCGCTGGTGGTGATCGGGTACGTCGGCTTCTTCGTCCTGCGGCGGCGTCGCCGCGGGGCGGCGGCTCAGGACGATGTCAGGGGAGACTCAGTGGGACCCCGGACGTGATCCGGACCGCCGGT
This sequence comes from Kribbella turkmenica, assembly GCF_004348725.1. Taxonomy (GTDB): domain Bacteria; phylum Actinomycetota; class Actinomycetes; order Propionibacteriales; family Kribbellaceae; genus Kribbella; species Kribbella turkmenica. The sequence continues at coordinate 48,613 of NZ_SMKR01000029.1, read as the reverse complement.
CCCGATACTGGAAGCTGTGTCCAGCACAGTCGACGAGTACCTGACCGGCCTGAGCCGCGCACTGCCCGGCCCGCGCCGGCGTAAGGCCGACCTGCTCGCCGAGGCGCGGGACCACCTGACCGACGCCACCGAGGCCTTCGAGGCCGGCGGTCTCGACCGGCCCGCCGCCGAGCGGGCAGCGGTCGCCGACTTCGGCGAACTCGCCGAAGTCGTGCCCGGCTACCGCGCCGAGCTCGCCGTCAGTCAGGGCCGCCGGACCGCGGTGATGCTGTTCCTGGTGCTGATCGTCCAGCCGATCGTCTGGCAGGAGGACGCCTGGAGCTGGAATCAGGACCCGGACGCGGGCAACCCGCTGAACGACCTCCTGCAGTCGACGGTCCGGGGCATCGGAATGCTGACCATGGCCGGTGCGGCGCTGGCCGTGATCGCCGCCGGCGTGGGCCTGCGGCACCCGGTCGTCCGGGAGCACGTCAGCCGCGTCACCGCTGTGTTCGCGATCGTCAGTTCCACGATCATCAGCCTGATCAGCGTCGGGATGGCGTCGACCGGCACCCATGCGGGCATGCTGCTCGGCTACTCGATCGTCTCGGGGTTCGTCGTCCTGCCGTTGCTCGTCGTCGGACTGCAGGCCAGGCGGTGCCTACGCCTGGCCCGGGCGTAGCACCCCTTCCACCACGGCGCGGAAGGTCAGCCACTCCTGCTTGCCTGAGGCAAGCATCTTCTGCCCGGCCGACGTGAGCTGATAGGTACGGCGCTTGCGCCCGCCGACCGTGCTCCACTCGCTGGCCAGGTAGCCGGCGCGCTCGAGCCGCCGCAGCGCCGGGTACAGCGTGCCGGTCGGCAGGTCGAGCTCGCCGCCGCTGCGTGTCAGCAACGCCTCCATGATCGCGTAGCCGTGCAGCGGCTCGTGCTCGACGACGGCCAGGATCATCGGGTCGAGGTGTCCACGCAGCGCATCCGCCTTCATGTAGCCAGTCTACTGATATCTCTGTTAATGTCGAGAGGCAACATGTAGCGAATCTACTTATCGAAGGAGGCGCAAGCCATGACCGTGGACACTCCAGTACGCCGACCGCCCGGGAAGGAGGGTGGACGACCTGGGCTGCTGCACCGGGTGGCCGGCTGGTCGATGCGGCACGCCGGCGTCGCGGTGCTGCTCTGGGTGGCCGCGCTGGTCGCCGTCACCGCGGCCTCGACCCTGATCGGCGACAACTACCGCAACGACAACTCGCTGCCCGGGACCGACTCGCAGCGGGTGACCGACATCTTCCGTGAGCACCAGCCGCAAGGTGACACCGCCTCGGTTCAACTCGTCCTGCACGCGGACGGCGGCCTGCAGGCGCAGAAGCAGCGGGTCGCCTCGATGCTGGCCGCCGTCGAGGGACTCCCGCACGTCGCCTCGGTTGCGGATCCCTTCACGGCTCCCGGTTCGCTCTCCGAGGACGGGCGTACGGCGTTCTCCACCGTCGGACTGGACACGACGGTCGAGGACATGCCGATCGAGGACGTCCGGACGATCATCGACCGGGCGCAGGAGTTCGGCACGACCGGACTCCAGGTGGAGGTGGGTGGTGACCTGGCGCGGTCCGCGGCCGAGAGCGAGGGTGGCGCGGCCGAGGGTGCGGGCATGCTCGCCGCGCTGGTGATCCTGGTGTTCCTGTTCGGATCGTTGCTCGCGGCAACACTTCCGCTGCTGACCGCCGTGTTCGCGGTCGGCGGGACGCTCGGCCTGCTGGTGCTGGGATCGCACGTGTTCACGGTTCCGGACTACACCGCGCCGGTGATGATGCTCGTCGGTCTCGGGGTCGGTATCGACTACGCGCTGCTGATCTTCTCCCGCTACCGGCACGAGTTGCTGAAGGACGGCACCGATCGCGCGGCCGCCTCGGTGGTTGCCCTCGACACCGCGGGTCGCTCGGTGATGTTCGCCGGCTGCACCGTGGTGATCGCTCTGCTGGGCCTGCTGGCGCTCGGACTCGGTTCGCTGCGGGGCGTCGCGCTCGGCGTCACGCTGACCGTACTGATCACGATGCTCGCCGCGGTCAGCCTGTTGCCGGCCCTGCTCACGCTGTTCGGGAAGCGGATCGAGGAGAGTGTCCGCAAGCATGCGGCGAAGAAGCGGCGTACCCCTGGCGACGGCTGGCGGAAGCTCGCGGCCGTGGTGCAGCGCGGGCCGTGGGTGCCGCTGGTGCTCGGAACGGCCGCGCTGATCGCGTTGTCGTTGCCGGCGTTGGACATGCGGCTGGGTTTTGCGGACGCGGGGACGGACGACCCGGCGAAGACCAGCCGAAAGGCGTACGACCTGCTGGCGCAGGCCTTCGGGCCGGGTTTCAACGGTCCGCTGGTGGTCGTCTCCGAAGGGGACCGGGCCGCGGCGCAGGCACTCGGCGAGGCTCTGCGGCGTGATCCGAACATCGCCGCCGTGACGCCGCCGCAACTGACCCCCGACGGCAAGGTCGCCACCGTACTGGCGTTCCCGAAGTCGGCACCGCAGGACGCGGCGACCAGTGAGCTCGTCGAGCGGCTGCGGGACGACACGCTGCCCGCTCTCGAGACGCGGACCAGGGCCGATTACCTGGTCGGCGGCGCGACCGCGGCGGCGGATGACTTCTCGTCCGCGGTCAGCAACCGGCTGCCGATCTTCGTGCTGGTCGTGGTCGGGCTGTCCGCGCTGCTGCTGATGGCGGTGTTCCGGTCGATCCTGGTCCCGTTGAAGGCCGCCGTGCTGAACCTGCTCAGCATCGGCGCCTCGCTGGGAGTCATCACGCTGGTTTTCCAGCAGGGCTGGTTCGGTGCGCAGCCCGGTCCGATCGAGGCGTTCGTCCCGGTGATGATCTTCGCGATCGTGTTCGGGTTGTCGATGGACTACGAGGTGTTCCTGGTCTCCCGGATCCATGAGGAGTGGCGGCGTACCAAGGACGCGAAGGAAGCTGTGCGGGAAGGGCTGGCGAACACCGGCAGCGTGATCACCGCGGCAGCCGCGATCATGATCGTGGTGTTCGGGGCGTTCCTGCTCAGCCCGGACCGGATGCTCAAGCAGTTCGGTCTCGGCCTGGCGACCGCTGTCCTGCTGGACGCCGTGCTGATCCGTTGCGTCATCGTGCCCGCGGTGATGCGGCTCTTCGGCGACCGTGCCTGGTGGCTCCCACGCGGCCTCGACCGCGCGCTCCCGCACATCGCTCTCGAGAAGGACTACTCGTAGCGAGAGCTCCAGACGCGGGCCTTGGAGATCTCGGCACCCGGCAAGGTCCGCGTCGCGGCCGGTACGGCGAAGTCGACCGTGTCGGTGCACCAGCTGGTCCGGCACCCGCTCTTCGGGGTGGTCCGGACCTGCTGTCCGTTCGGCATGCTGCTGACGTTCTTGACCTTCGGCAGGTCGAACGTGGCGACGACTGTCCGGCCGACTTGCTGAACCGGTACACCTTCGTGCTGGTGGAGATCCAGAACAGGTCGTGGCTCTCCAGGCCGGCGCGAGGTCGTGGCCGCCGCAGTTCGTGACCGAGTTACTAGACCGTGAGCTGGCCGAACCGGAGCATCCCGGTGGCCGCGTCCTGGTCCGGCGGGAGGTAGACACGCTGGATGGCGACCACGATCGCCTCGGCGACCACGTCCCGGAACGCCGGATCGGCCAGCCGGGCGGAGTCGTGCGGATTGGTGACGTACCCGATCTCCAGCCGGACCGCGGGCATCTTCGTCCGCCGCAGCAGATCCCAGGTCTTGGCATGGGTCCGGCAGTTCAACAGGTCCGTGCGGGCGACGATCTCGCGCTGCACCAGGCCGGCGAACTGCTCGCCGACGCTGGACGAGGCGCCGTGCAGGTCGTTGCCGTAGTAGTACGTGGCGACACCCTGCGCCTCCGGGTTCATCGACCCGTCCGTGTGCAGGGACACGCAGAGATTCGCGTCGGTCTCGTTCGCGAACGCGGCCCGGGCCAACTCGTCCGGACCCTGGTCACGCCCGCGCGACAAGTACGCCCGTACGCCGGTCGCGCCGAGCCGGCCCTCGATCCGGGCGGCCAGGTCGTACGCGACGTCGGACTCGCGCAGGCCGAAGCCCTCCCAGCCGTAGTCGAAACCGCCGTGGCCCGGGTCGATCACCACGGTCTTGCCGGACAGCCGCGGACCCGCGGCCCGGACCGCCTCGGACGCGCGCAGGGCGTCCGGCCGGCCGCCGGTCGCCATCGGCTTGATCCGCTGCAACGCCTTGAACGTCGACGGACCGCACGTCCCGTCCGCCGGCAGGCCCATGTTGCGCTGGAACTCGGTCACCGCGCGCTGGGTGTCCGGGCCGAAGATGCCGTCGATCCGGGCCACCGCGAAACCGAGCTCCTGCAGCTTCGCCTGCAGCGCCAGCACGTCGTCACCGGTCAACGGGTGCGAGACGACGTACGTCAGCAGCCGGTCGCCCAGCCGCCAACGCGCGTCGTCGATCGCCCGGTACGTCTGCGGGCCGACGATCCCGTCGATCATCAGCCCGCGTTCCTGCTGGAACCCCCGGACTGCGTGTGCGGTCGCCTCGTCGTAGACGTCGTGACCGCCGTCCAGCAGGCCGAGCCGCTGGAGTTTGCCGATGATCTCGGCGACTGCCTCACCGGTGTCGCCGATCCGGTACACGCCGTGCGGGCCGCTCGAAGGGGTCCCAGCCATCAACTGCTCCTTGCCGTGTGGCGGACGGTGATCCAGACGTCAGGAGGTGAAGTCGGCCAGCTCCTTCAGCAGCGCCGCCTTCGGCTTGGCGCCGACGATGGATTTGGCCAGTTCACCGTTCACGTAGACGTTGATGGTAGGGATACCGGTGACGCGGTAGTTGCTCGGGGTGACCGGGTTCTCGTCCACGTTCATCTTGAGGAAGGTGATCTTGTCCCCGTGGTCCTGGTTCAGCTCCTCCAGGATCGGGGAGACCTGGCGGCACGGTCCACACCACTCGGCCCAGAAGTCCACCAGCACCGGCTTGTCGCTCTTCAGCACGGTCTGCTCGAACTCGGCGTCGGTGACGGCGTTCATCTTCTCGCCCACGGGCGTAACTCCTTCAGTGGTTGTGAGGTTCAGACGGTGACTGGCTCGGTGGCCGCTGCCGCGGCCGCGGTCGCCTCGTGCTCCAGGGTGGCCAGGAAGCGCTCGGCGTCCAGGGCGGCCGCACAGCCGGTGCCGGCGGCGGTGATCGCCTGCCGGTAGGTGTGGTCCACCAGATCGCCGGCGGCGAAGACGCCGGGCAGGTTGGTCTCGGTGGTGCCCTCGCGGACCAGGACGTAGCCCTCCTCGTCCAGGCGCACCTGACCCTTCACCAGCTCCGAGCGCGGGTCGTGCCCGATCGCGATGAACAGGCCGGTGGTCGGCAGCTCCCGGGTCTCGCCGGTGACGGTGTCGCGGAGGAGGACGCCGGTCAGCTTGTCCGTGCCCTGGATCTCGGCGACCTCGGAGTTCCACGCGAATTCGATCTTGTCGTTCGCGAACGCCCGGTCGGCCATGATCTTGGAGGCGCGCAGCTCGTCGCGGCGGTGCACCAGGGTGACCTTCTTCGCGAACCGGGTCAGGAAGGTGGCCTCCTCGACGGCCGAGTCGCCGCCGCCGACCACCGCGATCTCCTGGTCGCGGAAGAAGAACCCGTCACAGGTCGCACACCAGGACACGCCGTGGCCGGACATCCGGTCCTCGTCGGGCAGGCCGAGCTTGCGATAGCCGGAGCCCATCGCCAGGATGACGGCCTTCGCGCGGTGCTCGGTGCCGGCGGAGTCGGTGACCGACTTGATCTCGCCGGTCAGGTCCATGGCGACGATGTCGTCCGGCACCAGCCCGGCGCCGAAGCGCTCGGCCTGGCTGCGCATCTCGTCCATCAGCGCCGGGCCCATGATGCCCTCGCTGAAGCCCGGGTAGTTCTCCACCTCGGTGGTGTTCATCAGTGCGCCGCCGGCCGTGACGGAGCCCTCGAACACCAGCGGCTCGAGCCGGGCGCGGGCGGCGTAGACGGCCGCCGTGTAACCGGCCGGACCGGAACCGACGATGATGACGTTGCGGACTGCGGAGTCGCTCATGCAGGCGTTCCTCGTGTCGTCGAGCCATTGGTACGTCGTACTCAACGGATCCTAGAGGCCGACCATTCCCCCTGGCCGAGGTGGTGGGTTGGGGAATGTGTCAACACCGTACCCATCGCCCGGCCGTCGCAGTCCGGCGGTGTCTCAGCGATTGCGCAACGTCACCGTCGTGTCGTAGAAGGGGTTGGCGACGCCGCCCGGATCGTCACAGCCCGTGACCGCGAAGATCTGAATGTCGCGGGGTGAGCCGCCCTGCAGGCCGATCAGCAGCGCCCGCTTCCCGTCGACCCTGGCCGGCTGCACCAACCGAACCTGAGGGTTCGGCCGACCGGACGCGAAGTTGCGGGCGCAGACCTGCTCGGTCGCCGAGCCGTTGAGCAGGGGACCGTTGGTGCTCTCGAGCCACTGCTGCGCGTCCGGGCCGACGTCCCTGGCCGTCAGCGACGGTACGCCGCTCGGCAGCACGGACGGACCGATCCCGGCGGCACTGTCGGCGGCCTGGTCCTTGGTGGCGATCACCACCCCGACGCCGATGCCCGCGACCACCACGACCGCCGCGGCGGCGGTCAGGATCTTCGGCAGGTGGCGGTGCGGCTCCTCGCGGATCTGGACCAGTGAGTGCACACCCACGGTCGACGCGCGCAGCACGGACTCCGACACGATCACCTGGTCGAGGTGCTCGGCGATGTCGGCCGGCATCGGGATGTCCTCCCGGCCCTCCTCGGCGAGGTCCTCGGACAGTTGCACGAGCGCGTCGTACGTCAGCTGGCAGTCGGGACAGGCCTTCACATGCTCACGAGCCCGGTGGGCCTCCTGCGCGGGCAGCAGGTTCTCGATCAGGTCGGCGATCGTGTCCGTGTCCAGGTGCTCGAGGTGCTCGCTGGTCGGCAGACCGGGATCGGTCATCGGGAACTCGCCCCCTCACGGGAGGTGCCCGGAATCAAGCACAGAATCGGGCGCAGAGTGATCATCGGAGAACTCCGGGTCGAGGCATGAAGGTCAGGTCGCAGGTAGGCGACTCCGCTTCGACGGGGTACCCGCTCATTCGGTTCCCACCACTTCGGCGGCGGCTTTCTCCGGTACGCCGGACTTCTCCGAACCGCCCCTGGTCGTCTGCCAGTGCCGCAACAGCGGCAGCAGCCGGGCCCGGCCGCGGGCGCAGCGGCTCTTCACAGTACCCGGCGCGCAGCCAAGGATGGCGGCGGCTTCCTCGATCGAGTAGCCCTCCATGTCGACCAGGACGAGCGCGCTGCGCTGGTCGGAGTTGATCTGCTTGAGGGCGTTCAGCACGTCGAGCCGGCGCTCGCGGACCTCGGCCGGGTCGTCCTCGGACGGCCCGGCCAGCTCGGCCGCGCGGTCCTCGTCCTCCGGCAGCGGGTCGGCGGCCCGGACCTGGCGGCGGCGGATCCGGTCCAGGCAGGCGTTCACCACGATCCGGTGCAGCCAGGTGGTCACCTTGGCGTCGCCACGGAACGAGTCCGCCCGGCGGAACGCCGAGATGAACGCCTCCTGCAGCGCGTCGGCGGCCTCCTCGGGCTCACCCAGCGTGCGGATGGCGACCGCCCACATCCGGTCCCGGTGGCGTTTGACCAGGAACCCGAACGTGTCCGGGTTGCCTGCCACATGCAGCCGGAGCAGCTCGTGGTCGTCCATCTGGTCGTAGCTCACCGGCCCAGCATGCCCCTCCTGCCGGTCCACCGGCCCTGCCGCGCCGATCCGGGCGATTTCCGACGAGGTCATCTCTGGATTGTGACCTCCGAGATCTCTCCCCGGAACTTGCCGCCCTTGTCGTCCTTGGGCAGCTTGGTCAGCCAGACCATGACGTAGCGCGTCTCGGTCGGCTGCGACGGCGTGAGCACCGTCGTTCCTTCGGGCTGGTCCTCCTCGGTGGCGACCGCGGTCCAGCCGCTCGAGGCGGCCGGCGACTTGCTCGTGTCGCCCTTCGGCACCATCAGTTCCACGCTGGTCCCGTCCCGCACGAGCGCGACCGACACCTTCGACACGGCGGTCGGTTCGCCGAGGTCGTAGACGATGCCGACGCCGGGCTTCTGCCCGCCCAGGTTCGCCCGGCTGTACGACATCGTCGTCCAGGTCGTGCTCGCCTTGCCGTCGTAGGTGTTCGGTACCTCGTCGGGGTGCTCCTCGCCGTTGCCGTCCGGCTTCGGGTCGAAGTCCTTGGCGCCCGCGATGGTGACCGCGGAGCCGGTCGCCGACGGCGGGCCGCTGGTCTGCGGCGCGGTGGTGGTGCCGCCGTCCTCCGACCCGGTGCCCTGCTCGTTGTTCAGGCCGCCCTTGAGCAGGAACTGGGCCATCGCGACCACCGACAACAGGGCCAGTACGGCGAGCAGGATGAGGATCCGGCCGCCCCACGAGCCCTTCGGCTTCGGCTCGTCGGCCCGGCGCCGGTGGCCGTTGCCGTTCGACGGCGGCGGGGCCTGCCGACGGACCGGCCGGGTCTGCGGCGCGGTCGCGTACGCCGCGCGCTGCTGGTCCTGGCCGTTGGACTGGTACGCCGAGGGCGTCGGGTCCACCGCGGGCGGAGTCGGCGGGACGACCTGGGTGGCGTCGTCGATGCTGCCGTTCTGCCGGGCGATCGCGACGGTCTCGTCCATCTGGCTCGGCGGCTCGTGCGAGCTGCCGACGACTCCGGACAGCGCGGCGGACAGACCGGCCGCGCTCGTGATCGGCGGTGCGTGGTGGCGCGGCGGGTTGCTCAGGAGCCGGTCGCTGATGTCGTCGAGTGAGCGCGGTACACCGGCGCGCACCTGGCGCGGGCTCAGGAGCCGGCCGTGCTCCACCGGAGCCGGCTGCAGGCCCCAGGCGGGCGCCGGACCGGGCCAGCGACCGGTGAGGGACGCGTACAGTAGCTCGCCGAGGGCGCGGACGTCCTGCTCGGGCGAACCCGGGCCGGTTGAGCGCAGCGCCGCCTCGGTGGCGAGACCGACGACCTTGATGGCGCCGGCGTCGGTGACCACGACGGTGGCCGGGCTGATCGAGCCGTGGGCGTGGCCGGTGCGGTGCAGGTTCTCCAGCGCTTCGGAGACCTCGCGGGCCAGCCAGCCGGCCTGCTGCCCGGTGAGCGGGCCGCTGCCGAGCATCCGCTCGAGCGGACGGCCGCCGGCCCATTCGCGCACGCAGTACGTGACGCCGTCGTGCATGTCGCAGTCGAGCACGCGGAGGAAGCGGGGGTCGGCGGCCGCGGCGGCCCGCCGGGCGGCGTCGAAGAGCAGGTTGGTCCGCGGGTCGCCGACCGGCAGGACATCCACGACGACGGCCCGGCTGAGCACCTCGTCCACTGCTCGCCACACCCGCGCACCGTCGATCTCCGCCAGCAACTCGGCGATCCGGTAGCGGCCGGCGAGCAGGGCACCAGGACTGACGGTCTGGTTCGACACGGTGTCTCTCGCCCTCCTCGATGCACTGGTCGGCCTGCGTCTGGCGTTCCGGACCGGTCGGCGGGGTCCGGATCGCAGGCCCCATGCTAGTGCCCTCGTCAGCTACAGGGGTTCTCACGAGTGCACAAGCGGACCGGTTCAGCGGCGGCCCGGCAACTTCGATGTGACCAGGGACACCACGTCGTTGACCTCGTGGATGCGGAGCACCCGGGCGATCCCGGCGTACACGGGCAGCATCACCACGGCGGCGACCGCGAGCTGGAGGATGGCGCCGAGCGGTCCGGACCAGTCCACGGCCCGGTCCAGCAGCCAGAGGGCGGCCCGGCCGGCCCCGGCGGCGACCACCGCGGCGATCACCATCGCGAGCAGCGGCAGCCCGATCCCCGCGCCGTGCACCCGCGGGACCTTCCGCCGCAGGACCGGACGAGAGAGCAGTACGGCGACCAGGTAAGCCAGCGCGTACGCCGCCCCGAGCACGACACCGCTGAACCGCAGGTGCTCCTCGTCCAGCAGCACCCGGACCCCGATCACGGCCGCGGCGATGTTGGTCGCGGCGATCACGCACTGCAGGAAGAACGGTGTCCGGGTGTCCTCGAACGCGTAGAACGTCCGCAGCTGGAAGTACTGAACGGTGAACGGCACGATCCCCAGCGCCAGCGTCACCAGTGTGTAGGACATCAGCGTCAGGTTGTTCCTGCCGGAGCCGTAGCCGGCGATCACCGTGACGATCGGGTAGGCGAACGCGATCATCGCGGCGGCCGCCGGGACGACGATCGCCAGCGCCTGCCGGGTCGACCGGGCCGACAGCCGGCCCACCTCGGTCATGTCGCCGTCGGCCGCGAGCGACGACATCTGCGGCAACGCCGCCGTCGCCAGCGACACGGTGACGATGCCGTGCGGGACCAGGATGATCAGCATCGCCGTGCTGTACGCGAACAAACCGGCCTTCGCGCCCGGGTCCGCCGAGGCGCTTCCGGCGATCGCGAGCTGCGTGACGACGACCAGCGTCACCTGGTTCACGGCGACGAACAGCATGGTCCAGATGCCGAGCCGGGCGGTGTGACCCAGCCCGGTGCCACGCAGCCCGAACTTCGGCCGGTACGAGTGCCCACTCGCCGTCAGATAGGGCAGCAGCACCAGCAGCTGGACGGCGATGCCGATCGTGTGCCCGAGGCCGAGCAGCAACTCTTCGCCGTGGCTGTAGGTCGGCGGATCGTCGCCGGTCCGGTAGACCAGCAGGAACACCACGATCGACGCGCAGGCGACGATGTTGTTCGCGATCGGCGCCCACATCATCGGGCCGAACCGGCGCCGGGCGTTCAGCACCTGGCCGACGAGTACGAACGCGCCGTAGAAGAAGATCTGTGGCAGGCAGAGCCGCACGAACATCACCATGGACGCCTTCTCGGCGGCCCGCGACGGGTCCTGCAGCTCCTTCGGCAGGTACAGCTCGGCGATCGCCGGCGCCAGCAGCACGCAGGCCACGGTCACCACCGCGAGGACGACGAAGCCGAAGGTGAGCACCCGGTTGGTGAAGTCCTGGCCGCCGTCGTCGTGGTTCTTGATCGCCCGGACGAGCTGCGGCACCAGCACCGTGTTGAACACGCCGCCGGCCAGCAGGATGTACAGACTGTTCGGGATCGTGTTCGCGGCGGTGAAGATGTCGCCGCGCAGCGCGGTGCCGATGGCGGCCGCGAGCAGTGCGATCCGGACGAATCCGAGCAGGCGTGACAGCACCGTTCCGGCTGCCATCACCGCCGCGGAGCGCAGGGTGCGGTCAGCCATCCTTCGAACCGACTCCTTCTTTCAGGGACACGTCCGTCGAGGCGTCGGGCCCGGGATCGATCGGTGCCGGGTGCAGCGGGTCGGTGACCGGCTCGGCCGGCGCCGGGCTGCGGCGCTCGGTCCGGATCCGCCGGTAGATCCGGACGAACGACGTACCGAAGAGCAGGGCGCAGGCGGCGCCGACCAGGATCCAGCCCACACTGCCGTACTGCGCGGCCTCGATCACCAGCTCCTGGGACCGGCCGACCGGACGGCCCGAGGCGGTGATCACCTGGGCGTTCGCCCTGATCAGGCCGTTCTGCTCGGCACTCGCCTCGATCAGGTACGTCGCCTTGCCGCGCGGCGGCAGCACCTTCGTCTGCAGCGGTTTGATCCGCAGGTCGGTGCGGTTCGCCGGGGTGACCTGGATGCCGACCCGGATGGACTCGTTCAGCTCGTTCGAGACGGTCAGCGGGAAGGTGCCCTTGCTGCCGGCCAGGTTCACCTTGATCACGCCCTGCCGGCCCTCCTCGACGTTCGAGTTGACCAGCCGCACCTTGCCGAGCTGCTGGTTGACCGAGCCGGTCTCGATCGCGGTGAACCGCTGGGCCTCGTCGGCGTAGCCACGCCAGCTGTTGGACGCCGATCGGAGCAGCGCGCGCTCGATGTTCTCGTCCAGGTTCTCCGACACGGTGAGCAGGTTCCGGAAGGTCTGGGTGGCGTCGTCGAGCCGCTTGACGGCGTCGACCTGCGCGGCGGTGAGCGCCGGGTTCGCCCGGCCGGCGTTGGGTGCCCTGGTGGTCTGTGGCTGCCTGGCCGACGCGACGATCTGACCGACGTCGGTGGGCGTGATCCACGGCAGCGACAAGTCGCCGGCGATCGCCGCGGTCGCGTTCCCCTCGGTGTCCCAGCCTCGCGGCGGCAGCGCGACCACCGACACCGGCCTACTCCCGCCCGCGGCCAGCAGGGCGGTCTCGGCGGCGAACCGCTGGCGGACCTGCAGCGGATTCTCGGCGGTGTCCAGGTCCGGACCGCCGGTGGTCAGGGCCGAGTTCGCGATCACCGTGCGCACCTCGGGCTTCGGGCCCTCGGGGGTGAGCACGTTGTAGACCGGCGACGAGTTCAGGGCCGGCCGCTCGGCGGGCGACCAGGACGAGCTGCCGACCAGGTTCAGGTCAGCGGCGGTCGAACCGCGGAAACCGGACGAGGCCGCGGCGAGGTAGCGGCTCCGGGCCGCGCCGTTCTCCAGCCAGAGGCCGTTGGTGAAGGTGCCCGGGACGGACGAACCGGGCGCCAGAAGGTACTCCTCGCTGGTGGCCCGGGCGTCGCCGACGAGTTTGCTCACCGGGCCGCCGGCGTCGATCAGGCCGGCGACGTCGGGGTCGCCATACGGCAGCAGGACGACCTGGTTGCCCTGGTCGCGGCTCTTGTCGAACTCGTTCAGCCAGTCGGTGACGACCTTCTGCCCCGTGCCGGGGGTCTGGCCGCCGTCGCCGACGACGACGTACCCGTCCTTCCCGTCCTTGATCCGGCGGGCCTCGTCGAGCATCGCCGGATCGACCAGCCAGGTGACCTTGCGGGTCCGGCCGAGCGCGAGCAGCCGGCCGAGCGGGCCGTTCGGTGCCATCGACTGCGCCAGGGAGTCGTTCGCGAAGGTCCGGCCGCCCAGTTGGGTGGGCCGGTGGCGGAGCGGGACGACGAGGGCGGTGTTCACCTTGCGGGTGAGCGGTTCGCTGCCGATCACCGGCATCAGGGTGCGGACGCGGCCGGCGGTGATGCGCCCCGGGTTGTTCTCCTCCGGCTGGCCGCGGAACACGACGCCGACGACGTACACCCCGGTGGCCTTGCTGATCTGCCACTCGGCCCAGGGCACCGTCAGCGTGAACTGAACCGTTGCCTTCGGCGCCAGTGGGGCCCCGAACTGCTGGAACGTCTCGAACCGGGTCAGCCGCTGGCAGCTGACCCGGTCGTTCATCGGGACGTCCTGCTCGGCGGAGACGGCGGCGATGTCCGCGCCGGTGCTCAACCGCTGCCGGTCGATGCACGCCAGCGCCTGCGGGTCCCGGAAGGTCAGGTCGGTGGTGTTCGTGACCCGGCCTTTGATCTGCACCAGTTCGCCGGGCTTCGGCGCGACCGGGGTGAAGGAGTCGATGGTGACGTCGACGACCGGGTCCTCCACCGGAGCCGCGGACGTCGGCTCCGTCCCGAGAACCGCTGCCGACGCAGCGATCAGCAGGCCCACGACCGCCGCAGCGGAGAGCCTCAGTCGCCGTCTCAACACGCCGTCACCGTAACCTAGTTTCCCGTGTCACCTTTCGCCGACCAGTCAGCCTCCGCCGGATCGTTGTCCGCCGTGCAGCGGCGGGCGGTCCAGACCCTGCTGCAGATCGCTCCGGTGGTCGACGAGCTCGGTGCCCGGTTCGCCGGTGCCGGGCACGAGATCGCGCTGGTCGGGGGGCCCGTCCGGGACATTCTCCTCGGACGGGGGAGCACGGACCTGGACTTCGCCACCTCAGCGCACCCCGACGTGATCGAACGGTTGCTGTCCGGCTGGGCGGACCACGTGTGGGACATCGGCAAGGCCTTCGGCACGATCGGTTGTCGCAAGGGTGAGTGGGTCCTGGAGATCACGACGTACAGGTCGGAGTCCTACGATCCCACCTCGCGCAAGCCGGACGTGGCGTACGGCGACAGCCTCGAGGGCGACCTGGCCCGGCGCGACTTCGCGATGAACGCGATGGCGATCCGGCTGCCGGGCCGCACCTTCGTCGACCCGTACGGCGGGATGGAGGACGTCGCCGCCCGCACGATCCGGACCCCCGGCACCCCGGAGGCCTCGTTCTCCGACGACCCGCTGCGGATGATGCGGGCGGGCCGGTTCGCCGCGCAGCTGGGCTTCACGCCGGCCCCCGCGGTCGTGGCCGCGATGACCGCGATGGCCGAGCGGATCACGATCGTGTCGGCCGAGCGGGTCCGCGACGAGCTCGTCAAGCTGGTCAGTTCGGACCACCCGCGGATCGGCCTGGACCTGCTGGTCTCGACCGGGCTGGCCGACCACGTCCTGCCCGAACTGCCCGCGCTCCGGCTGGAGCTGGACGAGCACCACCGGCACAAGGACGTCTACCAGCACTCCCTCACCGTCCTCGATCAGGCCATCGATCTGGAATCGCGGCTGTCTGTTCCGACGCCGGATTTCGTCGTTCGGTTCGCCGCGCTGATCCACGACATCGGGAAACCGAAGACCCGGCGGTTCGAGGGCGCCGGCAAGGTGACGTTCCACCACCACGACGTGGTCGGCGCGAAACTGGCCCGGAAACGGATGCGGGCGCTCCGGTTCAGCAACGAGCAGATCGACCAGGTCGGCAAGCTGGTCGAGCTGCACCTGCGGTTCCACGGCTACGGCACCGGTGAGTGGACCGATTCCGCCGTACGGCGCTATGTCCGCGACGCCGGCGACCAGCTCGAGCGGCTGCACGTGCTGACCCGGGCCGACTGCACCACCCGGAACAAGCGGAAGGCCGAGGCGCTCCGGGCGGCGTACGACGATCTCGAGGCCCGGATCGCGCGGCTCCAGGAGCAGGAGGAGCTCGACGCCCTGCGTCCCGACCTCGACGGGAACCAGATCATGGAGATCCTCGGCATCCCGCAGGGCCGCGAGGTGGGGCAGGCGTACAAGTTCCTGATGGACCTCCGGCTCGACCAGGGGCCGCTGGGCGAGGCCCGGGCCCGCGAGGAGCTCCTCCGCTGGTGGTCCGCCCGCACCTAGATCGCCTGCGGTTCCACGGCCGCGTAAGCCCTCGCGATCACGTCGGCCGACGGCGGATGCGCGTCGTACGTCGTGGTGCCGGCGTCCGTCGTGATCGAGCCGACCGGGAGCGCGGGATCGATCGAGTTCGTCAGGTAAGCGGCGTCGTACGCCGGGAGATCGGCAAGCGTGATCCGGGTCGTCGGGTACGTGTCGAGGCCGCGCTGGAGGACCTGCTGGCGGATACCTCGCAGGACCGGGGCGTCCGGAAACACGATCGTCGTGCCGTCGGCGAAGCAGATGTTCCAGATCGACGCTTCGGAGACCTCACCGGCGGCGGTGTGGAAGATGGCGTCGTCGTACCCGTGCTGCTCGGCCTGGCGGGCGTAGTACACGAGGTCGAAGGTGCCGGTGTGCTTGAGGTGCGGGACGGCCCGCTGGTGCTGGAAGGCGAGCAGGCGCTGGGGTCGCGTGGTGGGCTCGATCGGCGGGCCCACGCGCACGAGCAGTTGCAGGTCGGTGGTGACGACGACGTCGACCCGGATCGACAGGTCGCCGGAGCCGGCGTGGTCGAGCGCGGCCCGGAGGTCGGCGCGTACACGGTCGGCGGAGACGCCCTGGCCGAAGACCTCGCGGGAGCCGCGGTCCAGGCGGTCGAGGTGCAGGTCGAGACCGTCGACCATGCCGTCCCGGACCTGCATCGAGGTGAAGTGCCCGTAGCTCATTGCTCTGAGCAACCCGGGGTCGGCGGTGTGCAGGGGTACGCCGTTCAGCAGAAGCGATTCGATCACCGCCCAAGTCTGACCTGCTCTACGCTCGCGCTGTGGACGTCTTGAGCATCATCGGGTGGGGCGGTTCCGCACTCGTCGTACTGTCACTGCTGCAGACCCGGATCCTCCGGCTGCGCCTGCTGAACCTCGTCGGCTGCGTGATCCTGGTCGGTTTCAACGCGGCGATCGCGGTCTGGCCGATGGTCGGGATGAACGCCGTCCTGGCCGTCATCAACGTGATCCATCTCTGGCGGCTGCTCCGGCACCGGCACGACCAGGCGGAGTACGCCGTCCTCGAGGTCAACGGGGACGACGCCTACCTCGGGCACGTGCTCGCGCGGCACGAGAAGGACATCAGCCGGTTCAACCCCGGCTTCACCGCGACCGGCAGTCCGTACGCGTTCCTGGTCCAGCACGGCGACCGCACCGTCGGTGTCGTCCTCGCCCACGACGCCGGCGACGGCCGCGCCCAGATCGACCTCGACTACGTGCTGCCGAAGTACCGCGACTTCACCCCCGGCGAGTTCGTCTACCGCCGCAGCGACGTCTTCACCGATCACGGCTTCCACCAGGTCCTGGCCCCACCCCGCATGCGCGACTCGGCCCCGTACCTCACCAAACTCGGCTTCCGCCCCGAAGGCACCACCCTGGTTCTCGACCTGCCCAAAGCGTAGCCACAACTTGTAGAAGTGTATTTATTAGAAGTATAGTTCTACAACATGGGCAAGCCGGAGGGCATCTTCGCCCGCGACTTCGAGTGGGACCACCTGGCCCGCTTCGCCGAGTTGACGGTGGACTACCCGAGGCTCGGGGTCGTCAGCGGCCGCCGCCGGCTGGGCAAGACGTACCTCCTCGAGGCGCTGGCCGAACGCACCGGCGGGCTGTACTTCGGCGCTACCGAGGCGACCGAGACCGAGTCACTGGCCCTCTTCGCAGCGGCGTTCGGCGATCATTTCGGCGCGCCTGCGGCGGTGAGGTTCGACAACTGGGACCAGGCCATCCAGGCGCTCTTCGCCGCCGATCCCGGTCGCGGGCCCTTCATCATCGACGAGTTTCCGTACCTGAGCCGGGTCTCCCCCGCGCTCCCGTCGATCGTCCAGCGAGAGATCGATCGGGCGGCGTCCGCGCACCGGGGCATCAACCTTCTCCTGTGCGGTTCGGCGATGTCGGTCATGGGGCGTCTGCTGGCCGGCGATGCACCGCTGCGCGGGCGGGCCAACCTCGAACTCGTCCTGCGGCCGTTCGAGTACTGGCTGGCAAGGGACTTCTGGGGGATCGACGACCCGCGGCTGGCCTTTCTCGTGCACGCCGTCGTGGGCGGCACTCCGGCGTACCGGCGCTTCGTGGACAACGAGAGCCCGCGGTCCGTCGACGACTTCGACGACTGGGTGCTGCGGACGGTGCTCAATCCGGGTCGCCCGCTGCTCCGGGAAGCGCGGTACCTGCTCGGGGAGGACCTGGATGTCCGCGACAGTGCGCTCTACCACTCGGTCCTCGCAGCGGTTGCCATCGGCAACAGTACACGCGGGCGCATTGCGAACTACGTCGGACGCAAGGTGACCGACATCGGGCATCACCTGACGGTGCTCGAGGACAGTGGTCTGCTGCATCGGCGACAGGACGTCTTCCGGTCGGGGCGACCGACCTACCACGTGGCGGAGCCGCTCGTGAGGTTCTACCAGGTCGTCATGCGGGCGCAGTGGGGCCCGGTCGAGAGCGGCCGCGGCAAGTCGGTCTGGGCATCGTCCCGAGCGCAGTTCGCGTCCCAGATCGTCGGCCCGCACTTCGAGCAGGTGTGCCGGGACTTCGCGCTGTGGGCGCCGCCGGAACTGTATGGAGAGCTTCCCGGTGAGATCGGAGCAGGTGTGGTGTCCGATCACAGTCGACGGACTCAGATCGAGATCGACGTGGTGGTGCTGGCTGCGGGCCCGCCCGGGCGTCGGCGGAAGATCTTGTCGCTGGGGGAGGCGAAGTGGGGTGAGGTGATGGGCCGGCGCCACGTAGAGCGGCTCGAGCGGGCGCGGCGGTTGCTGGCGCGGGACTACGACACCTCCGAGACGATCCTTGCCTGCTACAGCGGCGTCGGCTTCGAGCCGGACCTCGACCCGGCCGTCCTGACGATCGGCCTGGACGACCTGTACGCCGTCGCCCGCTAGCTCTATTGGCCAGTAGGGCTGTTGACGCGGGTGATGGGTGGCTTTCCGCCGAGTGAGGTGTGGTTTCGGCAATGGTTGTAGGTGTGGAGCCAGCCGGGTAGGGCGCCGGCGGGTGCTTGGTTGGTGGAGAAGGGTTGGGCGTAGGCCCATTTCGTCCAGGAGTGTGCGGCTGAAGCGTTCTGCTTTGCCGTTGGTATGGGGCCGGTAGCGGCGGGTGGATCGTGCTTGGGCGCCCAGAGGTCGGCCAGGGTTTCTGCGTCAAGTCGGGGCAGAGCTGTCCTCGCCGGACGACGGTTCCTCGTGGGCCCGACCTGTTCGGAGCTCCTCGGGCCGAGCGTTGAGCACGGCCTCGATCTCGGTCACGGCGGCGCTGGCCCCGTCTTGCGTACGGAGCCGGGTGCCGATGGATCTTGCGGCAGCGCGGTGCGGGCCGTTGGAGAGCAGCGTGTGGATGGCTTCCCGTATCCGCGCGGGCGGCGCCGTCGGCGGCAGCATCAGACCGGCGCCCGCGTTCGTCACAGCAGCGGCGACCGCTGGCTGGTCTCCCTTGGGAAACAGGGGAAGCACCAGCAGCGGGAGTCCGTGCGCGAGGGCGCGCATCGTCGTGGAGTGCCCGCCGTGTCCGACGACAAGCGATACCTTCGGCATGACCTCGTCATGCGGCAGGTACCGGTGCACGTCGACGTTCGCAGGGACGGTGAGTGCGGCGGGGTCGACGGCGCCGCCTGTCGTGGCGACGGCACGGACCGACAGGTCGGCCAGCGCATCGAAGACGGCCTGGAGAGTCCCAGCCTGCCCCGGGCAGTCCATCGTGCTCATGCTGACAAGCACTGCGGGGCTCGGCGACGCGGCCTGCCGGATGTTTCGGTCTTGCACGACGCCGGTGTAGCGGACGTTCGTCGGTAGCGGTCCGGCCCCGGTGGGGTCGAGCTCGCGGTCGGATGCGACCAGCACGCGATCGGCGGCAGTCCAGAGGGGACCGGGTCGCATGCCGCGCAGGGTCGCGACGGCACCGATCGGGCCGCGCGCCCAGCCCGAGGTCAGGAAGCTGTGGAAGACGTGCACGAGCACCACTGTCGGCAGGTTCGAGCGCGCTGTGGCGCGCAGCGCGGCGAGGCTCATACAGTCAACCAGGAGCAGGTCGGCAGGGCGGTGGCGCAGGACTGCCCGCACGTCCTCTGCGGGTCGTGGGTCGGTGAACAGCTTCAGGGAGGACGTGAGGAACGCCAGCCCCGAGCCGATCCGCTCCGGCGTCCACGGAAGCGCGTGCACGTAGGGCGCGAACGCGAGCCCGTACTCCTCCACGGTCGCGCGTTGTTGCGGGTGGCCCAGCACACGGACGTCGTGCCCGCGGTCCCGCAGTTCGGCGCCGATGCCAAGCATCGGAGGAACGTTGCCGCCGCCGTCCCAGGTGACGATCAGAATCCGGGCCATGGCGGTTCCTTTCTCAGGAGGTGGACAGCACCGCCCGCACGAGGTGGAGCATCCGCTCCGCTGTGGTGGCCTGATCACGTCCTGCATCGCGTCGCAGGAGCTTCCAGGTGTAGAGGTCGGTGGCGACGACGAGCAGATCTACGAGCGCGTCCGGGTCGGCACAGCCGGCGATCTCGGGTGCGAACGTCTCGGTCACCCACTTCCTGTGGAGCTCTCGCCCACCGGCGACGACCTTGGCGGCGGCGTCGTCGACGTGTTCGCGCGACATGATCGCCAGCATCCAGTCGCCGGTGCGTTCGCAGAAGTCCGTGATCGTCCTGACGGCGGCGGCGACGTCGCCCGCCGGCGCGACCCACTCTTCCCGTACTTGAGCACGACGGTACTCGAGTGTGGCGGCAAAGAGAGTCTCCTTGCTCCCGAAGTGGCGCAGTACCGTCTGCACGCTGACCCCGGCCCGATCCGCGACGTCGGCGAGAACGATCTCCAAGCTGAGCCGCTCCTCGGAAAGGGCGACGACCGACTCGATGATCCGGCGCCGGGTCGCCTCGGTCGACTCGGCCCGTGCCCGCATCGTGTAAGTGCGCGTCGATTTCATGTCGACCACGATTAACGCAAAATCATTCTTTGATGTCAACCAGAACTCACGTCAAATCTCGGCCTCGAGGCGCATCAGCTCGGCCGGCCTGGTTCGCCGTGCGCCGCGGCCAGGGTCGACCGAACAGGTACCGCATCTGGCTCACGAGGGACCGCAGCGACGGCGTCGGCCACCTGGCCGCACACGCTCGATCAGCAACCTGTGGCCGTACACGTTCACCCGGGCACTGCGGTGGAGACGAGCCCTCCGAGCGGGGGGAGTGGCGTCAGCACGTCGCACCCAGCCGGAGGTCTGCACACGCTCAAGCCGCAGCGCCGTCAACAACCCTCATGTCACTACAGCTGTAGGTCCTTGGCGAAGCAGAGGGAGGCCGGCTCGTTCTCGAAGGGCGGGTACGGCGGGGTCGGCAGGTAGCCGTGGTTCGTGTAGAGGGCCAAGGCGGCTCGTTGTTCCGGCCCGGTTTCGAGGCGGAGGCGGGTGAGGCCGATGGAGCGGGCGTGAGACTCGACCGCGTCGAGAAGAATCCGGGACAGACCCCAGCCGCGGGCGGACGGGTCGACGTACATGCGCTTGACCTCGCCGAGCTCAGAGGCGACCGGCTGCAGGCCGACGCAGCCGACCGGGGTGCCGTCGAGCAGGAGCAGGGTGAACGAGATGTCCGGGTGGAGGGCGACCAACGGCTGGGCCTCGCCGTACATCGCGGCGAGCTCGGCCTGCTGTGCGGTCGTCAGCGCCACCACCGCAGGGTCGGTGCCGGGAGCCGCACACAGTTCCATGCCCTCGATCAGTTCCACCGTCATGCCGCCAGACGGTAACAACCAAGCATGACGCTGCTGTTTCACAGATCTCTCGCGGAGTGCCACCGCCCGTGAGGAACCCACAGAACCACCTGATCTCTTTGAGTCGCGCTAGTTCCGGGGCATAAACCAGGAGGCGCCTGCAGAACCCGCCCTCGCCGGTCAGCAGCAGCCCACCGGCCCGGGCCCGGTCCACCGACTGATCGACCAACTGCTCATCCAGGCATCCAGATCCAGCTCAGGATTCGGGTCCCCAGCGCTCGCGACGCCAGACATCATCTCGGTCGTCAGATCTACTCCCGTGATCGGGAGTTACACCGAACTTCTTACAGTCCCTATGGCGGCCTGCTGTCAGGTTTCGTACCGATACCCCTGGTAGTGGTGCCAGCGGGCAGATGGGAACGAGCCTCGTTGATCCGAGCCGGCTGTAGGCAACTGTTTGGAGCAGGACCTATTCGGGTCCGAGCAGTTCGACTTCGAGGAGGTCGCATAGCCACTCCTGGTGCTGCCGCGCTGTCCAGCCGAGCTCGACGGTGAGGAGGTGATGCATCTCAGGGCTGGCCAGGGCGCAGGCACGTTCACTGGCTTGGTTGACAGTGAGCCCGGGGCGCAGGGCGTCGGACACGTACCTCTCGATCGACATGGCGATGTCGGCAAGACGTTCCCGCAGGAGTCGTTCACGCAGCTTCACCGCGAAGGGTTCGCTGTCGGCGGCGCCTCGGATCAGGGCGTGAACTGGGCTGGTGTGGGCGAGGATCTGGCAGACGAACTCTGCCCAGACGCGTAGCCGTTCGCGGGCACCGTCGAGGCGGTCGATCTCGGCCCATCGACTCGATCGATCGTGGTCTGGGTCGTGGAGGGGAGCCAGGTACGCGACGATCGTGGCGTCGATGACGCCTTCTAGGAGTCCCCGTTTGCCGCCCAAGGTGGAGTAGATCGTTTCGGCCACGACTCCGGCTTCGGCGGCTACCGCGTTGACCGTCGTGCCGGCATAGCCGTTCGCCACGAACAGCCGGTGCGCGGCGTCCAGGATCCGTCGGCGGGTGAGCTGGGCCTGTTCGGTGCGGACAGTGGAGCGGTACTTGCGAGCGGTGGGGTTGACGGCACGTGCCATAACGCTACAGTAGCACTAAGTTCAATTTAGTCTTAGTGGTACCAATTGAGGGGGCGACGAAGTGACGAACGGCAACGCGGTCCGGCGCCGACTGGACGTCGGCGAGG
Organism: Kribbella turkmenica; assembly: GCF_004348725.1. Lineage (GTDB taxonomy): Bacteria > Actinomycetota > Actinomycetes > Propionibacteriales > Kribbellaceae > Kribbella > Kribbella turkmenica. The sequence continues at coordinate 26,705 of NZ_SMKR01000029.1, read as the reverse complement.
AGACGGTGGAGTTCTTCGAGCGAGGCGACGGCGAGCCGCTGCTGCTGGTCCATGCCGGGGTGTTCGATGCATGGTTCACTCCGCTCGCCCACGACGCCACGCTCAAGGACTTCCGCGTCCTGCAAACGCGTCGGGTCGGATACGACACCACGGCGCCGAAGCCGGGCCGGCACCTGACCATCGCCGACCATGCCCGGCATTGCGCAGCTATCCTCGACAGCCTCCAGATTCAGCGGGCCCACGTTCTCGGGCACTCCTCGGGCTCCTTGATCGGCCTACAACTCGCGGTCGAACGCCCTGAACTGGTGCAAAGCCTCGTGCTCGTCGAGCCGGCCATCGCGCCCGCCCTCGCCCCGCCGAACGAGGCCGCCGGCATCCGCGAGTCCTACCAGGCCATGGCGGCCATGGCGCGGGCGGGTGCCGATCTGGTCGCTCTGTTTGACACCTTCATGCGTCAGGTGTGTGCCCAGGACTACCGCGACGTGTTGCTTGCTGCCCTCGGGCCGGAGGGCATCCAGCGCGCGGAGCGGGACTGTGGCTTCTTCTTCCGCGAGGAGGTCCCCGCGGTTCAGCACTGGACGTTCGACCGAGCCATCGCGTCCAGGATCGCCCAGCCCGTGCTGTTCGTGCAGGGAGGCGACAGCCCGTCAATCGTCCATGCGATCATCGCCCACATCGCCACGATGCTGGCCGCTGACACCGAGACGACCACGATCCCCGGCACCGATCACCTACTGCCACTCCGAGACCCCGCAACGCTCGGCCGCCTCACGGCCGACTTCACCAGGCGCCACCGCATCACCGCCCACATTTGAACGACACCGAATCACCGCAACCGAGCCGCAAGTTCACCAGAGCCGAAGCCGCGGGGCCCGCAGCGCGCATTCGAGGATGATCGACATGCTGCAGCACAGGTCATGGCGTGTTCGAGGTAGCCGGCGCCGGGGCGACGCCGTCTCCTCCCTGGCCGCCCGGTGGCTACCAGCTACGAAGTTCGGGCGGCTCGCGGCAGTTTCCGGATTGTGGTTCGGGTCAGTGGTAGAGGCGTAGGTCTGCGAGGCTCCACCAGTGGTTGCTGGTGGCGGTGGACGTCACCCGTAGGTACCTCGCCCTGGTTGGGTGGAGGTCAACGGTGGTGAGCTGCCCGGTGGACCGGCCGGTCACCGCATCAGACCAGTGCACGCCGTCGTTGCTCGTGGCAACTTGCCAGCCGGCGGCGTAGTCGCCGAGGTGGCCGCCGCTGTCGAGCGCGACCTGGCGGAAGTGGCGTGCCGATCCGAGATCGACCTGGAGCCACTGACCGGGTGCTTGGGCCTGCTTGCTCTGCCAGACCGTCGATCCGTCGGCGTCGATCGCCAGCCCGGCCTCGGCTGCGTTCACCGAAGCGGTCGCGGTAGCGCCGTCCAGTGGGACCGGCCGCGGTGCCGAGCCGTTGCGGTCCCAGGTGAAGGTCGCGATCGCACCACCGGGCAGGTCGTACTCGAACGAGCGATCGCCGACGGCGACCGCGAACGAGCGCGGGTCGTCGTTCTCGTTGTGGACCAGCAGCGCCGTCGAACCGTCGGGGTTGCGAAAGGCGACGGACATCAGGTGGCCGTTCCACCCGGTGGTGCCGTACGACGTACTCCCGATCCGGACCGCACCCGGCTTCACGAACTTCGACAGGTGGCCGATGGTGAAGTACTCGGCGTCCTTGCTGACCGTTCCGTCCGGGTGGAGCGCGACCAAGCCGGTGCAGGTGTCGCAGCCGCCGAGGTGCGGGCCGCCGGTCGAGTCGAGCGCGATGTTCCAGTTGACGACCGACTTCGCCCAGTTGCGGGTGGTGCCGATCATCAGGGTGCGGGCGTGCCAGGTGAGCGTGCCGCGGAAGATCTGCGGCGGCGTGTCGTCCGGGCCGTGCGAGCCGGAGCACTCGGTGAACCAGATGCCCTTCGACGGAAACGCCTTGTGCAGGTCGGTCTGCTTCGACGGGTCGCCGGAGTAACAGTGGTACGCCGTACCCGCGATCCAGCGCGCGGCCGGGGACTGCAGGAGCTTGTACGGGTAGTCGGTCTCCGGGTCCTCGCCGGGCGGCGTGGAGGCGATGTCGCCGGGGTGCGTGGTCCAGTTGTGGTCGTAGCCGAGGATCTTCGTCCGCGGGCTCGCCTTGCGCAGCAGCGGGCCGAGGCGCTCGATCACCGCGGCCGCCTGGCGGACCGGCAGGTCCGTGCCCGGGTAGGCGCTCGGCGTGCGGTTCTGCGGCTCGTTCTGGATCGAGAGGAAGTCGACCGGTACGCCGGCTCTCGTGTACGCCTGGACGAACTTCACGAGGTAGCGCGCGTAGGCGTCGTACACGGCCGGGTCGTCCTTGAGCCGGCCGCCGACCAGCGAGTCGCCGGTCTTCATCCAGGCCGGCGGGCTCCACGGCGTCGCCATCACCTTGAGCGCCGGGTTGAGCTGCTTGGCCCGCCGCAGCAACGGGAGGATCTGCTGCTCGTCGTGCGCGATGCTGAAGTGCGTCAGCCCGAAGTCGGTCCGGCCGGGCGGTACGTCGTCGTACGTGTAGTGCTCGGTCTCGGCGGTGAAGTCCGACGAGCCGACCGGCTGACGGAGGAAGCTGACGCCGATGCCCTGCTTCGGGTCGAACAGCGCCCGCATCGTCTTCTCCCGCTCGGCCGGACTGAGCCGGTAGAGCACGTTCGCGGACGAGTCCGTGATCGAGGCACCGAAGCCGTCGATGCTCTGGTACGACGTCCGCGGGTCGACCGTGATCGTCGTCAGGTCGCTCGCGCCGCGCCGGAAGCTGACCGGGGCACGCTCGTGCAGCAGCTCGGCGCGATCGGGGGTGGTGACCCAGACCCGGGCCGTGGACGTTGGCGGATGGGCCTGGGCAGGACTGGTGAGTGAGGTCACGGCCAGTGCCAGGGCGACTCCGACTGCCTGTGTTCTCATCGCACTCCTCGAATGAAACAAACGGCCACAGGAAACGCTCGGGCGCGGGCGCTGTCAAGATCTGGGAGCGGCGGCGTAGAGTGCTGAGCGTGAAACACGGTGATGTAACAAATGCCTAGGGATCGCGCAACCGTTCGCGATGTCGCGGCGGCGACCGGAGTTTCGATCGCCACCGTGTCCCGGGTGCTCAACCAGCAGGGGAGAGTGGCCCCGGAGACCCGGCGACTGGTGGAGCGGGCCGTCGAGGAGCTCGGGCTGCGTGCGCCGAGTCCTCGCGGTGGTACGCCGAAGCCCGTCGACGGAGCGGTGTACGTCCGGTGCCCGTACGTGCTGACGGACTACTTCGGCCTGATCGTGTCGTCGATCGCGGAGACGCTCGACCGGCACGGGCGCCAGGTGATCCTGAACGCAGGGCAGGCCTCCGCTGGTGACCCGGTGTTGTCGCGGCTGCCGGCTCAGCGCGGGGTCGGCGGCGCGATCCTGATCCTGCCGCCGGAGCCGGGTGCGGACCTGGTCCGGCTGAGCAGCCGGCGGTTCCCGTTCGTCGTGGTCGATCCGAGGACCACGCTGCCGCGCGACATCGCGTCGGTCTCGGCCGCCCATCACTCGGGCGCCCGGCAGGTCACCGCGCACCTGACGTCACTCGGCCACACCCGGATCGGGGTGATCGCGGGTCCACGCGAGTGGCTCGCGGCCGATGCGCGGTTGAGCGGTCATGCGGCCGCTCTCGCGGACGTCGGCATCCTTCCGGAGCCCGTGCTGGTCCGGCACGTCGAGCCGACCACGGCGCACGGATACCGCGCCGCGACCAAGTTGCTCGACCTCGATCCGCGGCCGACGGCCCTGGTCGCCTTCAACGACAAGGCCGCCGTCGGCGCGGTCCAGGCGGCCGCCGAGCGCGGTCTCTCGATTCCTGGTGAGGTGTCGATCGCCGGTTTCGACGACATCGACCTCAGCCGGGCGACGACCCCTCAGCTGACCACCGTTCGCCAGCCCCTGCAGGAGATGGGCCGGATGGCCGTCAGCCTCCTCACCCGCCTCCTCGACCGCCACGCCCTGGAAGCCCTGCACGTGGAGCTCGCGACCGAGTTGGTCGTCCGAGAGTCCACCGGCCCGGCAGCGTCAGGCACATGAGCACCTCGCACCCGCGTGGCTGAGGCGGTGCGAGGTGCTTGGGAGGGGTGGATGTGGTCCGGGGTCACAACTTCCGGAGCGCTTCGAGCGCCGCGATCGCGTGATCGACCAGTTCTTCGTCGGTGGTGGGGCGGTCCTCCTCCGGCAGGCCGGACCACTCGATGGCCAGGTCCTCGACATACGCGAACCACGCGTGCACCGTCATGCGTTCGGCGGTGTTCGCGTGGGGAGAGCCGATCACGTCGAGCACCCGGTCGGTGAGGCCCGTGCGGGTCTCGGCGTACACCTCGACGACGTAGTTGTCGCCGCCGGCGGCGCCGCGGACGAAAGAGATGTAGGCGTCCCGCCGACGGGTGACGAAGGCAACGAAAGCCAGCAGCATCTGCCGGAGCTGCTCGGGCGGCGGCAGCGACTCGTCCGGCTTGGTGACCCGCAGCAGCCGGCGTCCGGCGGCCGAGATGACCGCGACGTAGTAGTCCCGCTTGCTCGGGAAGTAGTGGAACAGCAGCCCGCGCGAGATCCCGGCCTGGCCCGCGACCGCGTCGATCGACAGCTCGTGGATCGGTTGCGTGCGCAGCATCATCAGGCCGATCCGGACCAGTTGCTTGCGGCGATCCTCCGCGGTCCAGCGCTGACTCACGCTATTGAGCATTGCTTAGACGCTGCGCTACGGTCAAGAAGACCGAGGGGAGCCTGATGGAGTTCGAACATTCGGCCCGGGCGAACGAGCTCGTCGGCCGGGTCGCGGAGTTCATCCGGACCGAGATCGAACCGGTCGAGGCGGAGTTGCACGCCGCGACCAGGACCGCCGCCGACCCGTGGCTCCCGCAGCCGGTGTTCAAGGAGCTGCAGGCGAAAGCCCGCGAGCAAGGACTCTGGAACCTGTTCCTCCCGGTCGCCGAGCCGGGCAACGAGCAGTACGGCGAAGGCCTGCCGAACGTCGACTACGCCCCGATCGCCGAGGTCACCGGGCGGTCGTTCCTGGCGCCGTACGTCTTCAACTGCAACGCGCCCGACACCGGCAACATGGAGGTCCTGCTCCGGTACGGGACGCCCGAGCAGAAGAAGCAATGGCTCGAGCCGTTGCTGGACGGCGCGATCCGGTCCGCGTTCTGCATGACCGAGCCGGACGTCGCCTCCTCGGACGCGACCAACATGTCCGCGACCGCGATCCTCGACGGCGACGACGTCGTCATCAACGGCCGCAAGTGGTGGAGCACGGGCATCGGCCACCCGGACTGCGAGCTGCTCGTCTTCATGGGCCGCACCGACCCCGGGGCCCACCGGTACGCGCGGCACACGATGGTGCTCGTGCCCCGCAGCACCCCCGGGGTCAAGGTGGAGCGCCTGCTGCCCACGATGCACCAGTACGACGAGCCGCACGGCCACGGCGAGGTGTCGTTCACCGACGTCCGGGTGCCGGCGAGCAACATCCTGGTCGGGCTCGGCCGCGCGTTCGAGATCGCGCAGGGCCGCCTCGGTCCGGGCCGGGTGCACCACTGCATGCGGCTGATCGGGCTGGCCGAGAAGGCGCTCGAGCTCACCCTCCGGCGTGGCACCAGCCGGACGGCGTTCGGCAAGCCGCTGGTCGATCTCGGCGGCAACCGCGAACGGATCGCGGACGCCCGGATCGCGATCAACCAGGCACGGTTGCTCGTGCTGCAGACGGCGTACCTGCTGGACACCAAGGGGCTCGCCGGTGCGTTGAGCGAGGTGAGCCAGATCAAGGTCGCCGTCCCGCGGATGGCGCAGGACGTGATCGACATGGCCATTCAGCTGCACGGCGGCGGCGGGCTGTCCGACGACTTCCCGCTCGCGGCGGCGTGGACGAGTGCGCGGGCACTGCGGTTGGCGGACGGGCCCGACGAGGTCCACCGCAACGTGGTCGCGAAGCTCGAGTTGGCTCCGTATCTGGCGCAGTACCGGGAGGCGAAGTGAGCCGAGTCCTCGTCACCGGCGGCGCCAGCGGACTCGGCGCCGCTCTGGTCTCCCAGTTTGTTGCCGAAGGCCACCAGGTGCTCAGTTCCGACGTGTCGGTCGACGGACCGGAGGACGGGGCGTCGTACCTGGAGCTCGATGTCCGCAGCCCGGGAGACTGGGCCAAGGCGGTCGAGTGGTGTGAGCAGCACTGGGGCGGTCTCGACATCCTGCTCAACAATGCCGGGATCGCGACCGGCGGCCGGATCGACATCGAGTCGCTGGACGAGTGGGACCGGGTCGTCGACATCAACCTGATGGGGGTCGTCCGCGGCTGCCGGGCCTTCACGCCGGTGTTCAAGCGACAACGGTCCGGTCACATCGTCAACACCGCGTCCGCGGCCGGGCTCGTCCATCCGCCGATGATGAGCTCGTACAACACGGTCAAGGCCGGCGTCGTCGCGCTCTCGGAGACGCTGTCGCACGAACTGCACCCGTACGACGTCACCGTGTCGGTGGTCTGCCCGTCGTTCTTCCGGACCAACCTGGCCGACTCGATCCGGGGCGCGGACACGGCGATGGGTGCGACCGCGCGGCAGCTGATCGAGAAGTCGCCGCGGTCGGCCGAGGAGATCGCCGCCGGGGTGATCGCCGGGATCAAGAAGAAGCAGTTCCTGATCATTCCGGACCGGCCGGCGCTGATGGCCTGGCGGACCAAGCGGTTCGCCCGGCCGCTCTACGACCGCCAGATGCGCAAGATCGCCGCCCGGGCCCGGGGGCGGGCCGACTCCGGTGATGAGTGATGGCGCTCGGGCGGTCCGGGACGAGGACGCCTTCGACGTGCCGGCGATGGACGGCTGGCTGCGGCAGCACACCGAGCTCCCGGCCGGGCTTCCGGAGGTCAGGCAGTTCTCCGGCGGCGCCTCGAACCTGACCTACCTCCTGCGGTACGACGGCCACGACCTGATCCTGCGACGTCCGCCGGCCGGGACGAAGGCGAAGGGCGCGCACGACATGGCCCGGGAGTACCGCATCCAGGCAGCCCTGAAACCGGTGTTCCCGTACGTGCCCGAGATGGTTGCCCACTGCAATGACACCGAGGTGATCGGCTCCGAGTTCTACGTGATGGAGCGGGTCGAGGGCACCATCCCGCGCCGGCAGGAGCTCGGCGTGGAGCTGACGCCGGAGCAGACCCGGCAGCTCTGCTTCACGATGATCGACATCCTGGTCGACCTCCACCAGGTGGACGCCGGCCAGGCCGGTCTCACCGATCTCGGCCGCGGCGACGGGTACGTCGAACGCCAGGTCACCGGGTGGACGGCCCGCTACCGCAAGGCCAAGACCTGGAACGTGCCCAGCTACGAGCGCGTGATGGCCTGGCTCGCCGCCAACCAGCCGGCGGACAGCGGCACCTGCGTGATCCACAACGACTTCCGGCTCGACAACATCGTGCTCGCGCCGGACGACCCGTTGACGGTGGTCGGCGTTCTCGACTGGGAACTCGCGACGCTCGGCGACCCGTGGCTGGATCTCGGCAGTGCGCTCGCGTACTGGGTGCAGGCCGACGACGACTGGGCGTTCCGCCGCTTCCGGCTGCAGCCGTCGGACGCGCCCGGCATGCCGTCGCGCGACGAGATCGTGCGGTACTACGCGGACCGCTCCGGACTGACACCGGAGAACTGGGCCTTCTACGAGGTGTTCGGGCTGTTCCGGCTGGCCGTGATCGCGCAGCAGATCTACTACCGCTACCACCACAAGCAGACCCGGAATCCGCGGTTCAAGAGCCTCTGGCTCCCGGTCAACCTGCTCGAGCGGCGCTGTCGCCGGATCATGAGGGGCTGAATGCCGACCGTCTACCTGATCCGGCACGCGCAGGCGTCGTTCGGCAAGAGTGACTACGACCGGCTGTCGCCGATGGGCGAGCGGCAGGCGGCCCTGCTCGGCAAGACTCTGGTCGCTCGCGGAGTCTCGCCGGCGGTGGTGGTGTCCGGCTCGATGCGGCGGCACGCGCAGACCGCGGCGCTCGCGGGGTTCGCGCCCGAGATCGACCGGGGCTTCGACGAGTTCGACCACGAGGAGATCATCGTCGCCCACAAACCGGCGTACTTCCAGGAGATGTTCACGGCTGCGACCGAGCGATGGGTCCGGGGTGGCGACGGCTACACCGAGAGCTTCGCGGACTTCTGTGAACGCTCGGAGGCGGCAATACGGCGTACCGCGGAGCGACTCGGAAAAGGTGAGACCGCGGTCGTGTTCACGTCCGGCGGACCGATCGCGGCGGTCGTGAGCCGGCTGCTGTCCGGTGGCGACGACCTGTGGCCGAGTCTGAACCCGGTCACGATCAACACGGCGATCACCAAGGTCGTGTCGGGTCGCAGCGACCTGACCGTGGTGAGCTACAACGAGCACGCCCACCTCGACGGCACCGAATTGCTCTCCTATAGATAGGAACAGTGATGCGACGCAACGTCCTGATCACCGGAGCGAGCTCCGGGCTGGGTGAGGAGATGGCCCGGCAGTTCGCCGCGAAGGGCCGCAGCCTGGTGCTGACCGCGCGGCGGAAGGACCGGCTGGAGGCGTTGCGCGCCGAGCTGACCGAACGGCATCCGGGGCTGACGGTGGTCGTCCACACCCTCGACGTGAACGACCACGAGCAGGTCTTCGAGGTGTTCCGGAAGGCCGACGCCGAGCTGACGCTGGACCGGATCGTGGTGAACGCCGGTCTCGGCAAGGGCGCGCCGCTCGGAACCGGACGGTTCGACGCCAACCTGCAGACCGCGATGACGAACTTCGTCGGCGCGCTCGCCCAGGCCGAGGCCGCGCTCGGACTGTTCCGCGCCCGGAACGCCGGCCACCTGGCCTTCATCGCCTCCGTCTCCGCGCTCCGCGGCCTGCCGAGGACGGTGACCACGTACGCCGCGACGAAGGCGGGGCTGGCGTCGCTGGCCGAAGGACTGCGGCTGGAGTTGCTCGGCACGCCGATCAAGGTCAGCACGATCTATCCCGGCTACATCCGGTCCGAGATGAACGACCACGTCGCGAACACGCCGCTGATCGTGGACACCGTTCCCGGCGTACGGGCGATCGTCGCCGCGATCGAGGCCGAGAAGGCGACGGCGTACGTGCCGCCGTGGCCGTGGGTGCCGCTGGCGCGGGTGATGAAGTTCGCGCCGCTGCCGTTGCTGAAGAGGATGATCTGATGCGGTGGGGACTGACCGTTCCGCTGACCGGGGTGCCGCTGCGCGAGCACCGGGCGCTGATCGCCGAGTTGGCCGCGTTGGGGTACACGGATCTGTGGTCGGCGGAGGTGGCCGGCACGGACGCGTTCAGCCCGTTGGTGCTCGCGTCCGAGTGGGACGAGCGGCTCCGGTTGGGGACGGCCGTCGTACCGGTGCACACGCGGGGGCCCGCTGCGTTGGCGATGAGTGCGGCGACGCTGGCGGACCTCGCGCCGGGACGGTTCGTGCTCGGGATCGGGGCGTCGTCGGAGACGATCGTGACCGGGTGGAACGGGATCGCGTACGACCCGCCGCTGGCCCGGACCCGGGACGTCCTGCGGTTCCTCCGGCAGGCGTTCGCCGGGGAGAGGGTTGACGGCGAGTTCGACAGCTTCACCATCCGGCGGTTCCGGCTGGAGAAGCCACCGGACGTGCCGCCGGCGATCATGCTCGCCGCACTCCGGCCGCAGATGCTGCGGCTCGCGGCCCGGGAGGCCGACGGCGCGATCACGAACTGGCTCTCGGCGGACGACGTCCGGCAGGTCCGCGCCGAGCTCGGACCGGACAGGGAACTGGCGGCCCGGATCTTCGTCTGCGTCACCGAGGACGCGGAGATGGCCCGCAACATCGGCCGCTTCCTGATCGCGACGTACCTGACGGTCCCCGGGTACGCCGCCTTCCACGACTGGCTGGGGCGCGGCGAGGCGATGAAGGAACTGCGCGAAGCCTGGGCCGCCGGCGATCGCAACGCCGCGATGGCCGCCGTACCGACCGAAGTCATCGACGACCTCATCGTCCACGGCACGCCGTCCGAGTGCCGCGCCCACATCAACCGCTACCTCGACAACGGCCTGGACACCCCCATCATCGCCACCCTCCCGACCGGGTCGGACCTCCACGACACCGCCCGCGCCCTCGGGCCCGCCTGAGGCGGCGGTCGGCCTGTCCGGTCGGCATCGGTGGTGGGCGCATGCGGAGGGACTGGGGGCACGCGATCACAGAACGCCGGGGTGGATGAGCAGATCCGCTCGTGCGCGGCTCAGCGGGGGGTGAGGTTGAAGACTCGGACGCAGAGTGGCTCGGCGTCGAGGTCGTGGATGATGACGACGCCTGAGACGGTGGCGCCTCTGGTGGTGCCGGAGAGCGGGATCACGAAGGTGGTCTGCTGACCGATCGGGGTGCCGGTGGTGAGGCTGGTCGGCGGCTGAAGGTGGGTTCGCATGAGGGTGCGGATCAGTTGTCTCGAGCTCTGGCAGGCGAGGGCGGCCGCCGCGGTGGGGTTGTTCGCGTTGAGCTGGGCAACGAAGCGGCGGGCGTGCTCGGTGGCGTTCGGGCGTGACCCGGTAACGGGTGGAGTGGCGACCGGCCGGGGCGTGACAGGTCGCTTGGTGGCCGACGGTCGAGAGGTCTTGGGCGGCTGCGACGGCGGGACCGTCGGGTCGGGGGTCGACGCCGGTGCGGCCGACGTGCGGAAGGGGTCAGGGGCCGACGAGGTCTTGTCCGAGATCAGGCGATAGGCGACGACGCCGCCGACGCCGAGGACGGCGACCAGTAGGACCAGCAGCAGGGTGATGATCAGCCCGGCGCGGTTCTTCCGGGGCGGCCGGCCGTAGTCGGGCGCGGCCGAGCCCGGGACGTAGCCGTGGGTCCGGTCCTGCGGACGCTGATCCTGCGGACCGGGCGGTGGGTAGCTCACAGCGCTCAGTGTGACAGCGGAAGGTCAGCCGAGGCGGTGTTCCTCGAGCCATGTCGTGGCGCGGCGGTTCGAGGCGCGGGAGAGCCAGGCGTCCTGGATGATTTCGGTGAGCTCCTGCCTGCTGAGGCCGCCGAGCTCGCTGGCGCGGACGAGGACCGACGGGTGGCCGTCGAAGTGCGGGGTGGTGAAGAACGGGTTCGACTCGTCCGACACCAGCGCGAGCTTCTCCTCCTCGGACTCGACCCAGATCATGATCACGTCGTCGTACCGCTCGCCGGTGTCCGGGTCGAAGGCGTCCGGCCGCGCGGTCCGGAAGAACACGAACGACTTCCCGCCGACCTGGTAGACAGGCCGGTTCGTCCCGTCGTCCCGCTCCCAGACGGTGACGTGCGGCATCGACCGTGCGATCTCGTGCACGTCGGCGACGCGCGCCTTCCGGGCAGCCACAACCGCGAGGTTAGCCAGCCGGGATCCAGATCGTGAAGGCGGACCCGGAACCGAGCCGGCTGCTGACCGTGATCCGGCCGCCGTGGGCCTCGGCCAGATGCTTGGTGATGGCCAGGCCGAGTCCGCTGCCGCCCGTCGTCCGGCTGCGGGACTGCTCGGCGCGGTAGAAGCGGTCGAACAGATGCGGGAGATGCTCGTCGGCGATGCCGGTGCCGTTGTCCGTGACGGTCAGGTTGTAGCCGTCGGCAATCCCTCGTACGCCGAGAACCACACGACCACCGGACGGCGTGAAGCGGATCGCGTTCGACACCAGGTTGCCGAGCGCCTGGCGGATCCGGGCGCTGTCGACGGACGCCGTTGCCGGCCCGTGGACCTCGGCCGTCAGGGAAACCCCGGCCGACTCAGCCGCCGGCCGGTGCGCGGACACCACCTGCTGCGCCAGCTCGGACAGATCGCGCGGCGCCGGATGCATCCGGAGCATGCCGGCGTCGGCCAGCGCCAGGTCCTGCAGGTCGGCGACGAGGTGCTCCAGCAGCCCCGTCTCCTCCAGCAGCGAACTCACAAGTTCACGATCCAGCGGTACGACGCCGTCCTCGGACGCGACCAGGTACCCCTTGATGTTGGCCAGTGGGGTCCGCAACTCGTGCGCGACGTCGCTCACCATCGCCTTCCGCTGGTGGTCGTGCCGCTGGATCGACTCCGCCATCGCATTGAACGCGTGCCCGAGCCGGGACACCTCGTCCTTGCCGGTCACCGGCACCCGGGCCGCGTGGTCGCCGTTCCGCATCCGCTGCGCCGCCCCGGTCAGTGCGACGATCGGCCGGACCAGGCGCCGCCCGGCGAACACCATTACCAGCGCCGCGATCAGCAGCACCCCGAGCGCTGTGGCCGCGGTCCGCAGCATGCCCTCACCGGAGAACACGTTGAACGTGCTCTTCTCACCCAGGTAGAGCTTGGCCGCCGGAGCGACGTACGGCGCCAGCGCCTGCGACCGCGCCTCGGACGTGCAGCGGGCGAGCGTCTCGCTCATCAGCTCGTCCTTCGGCGGTTCGACATACTTCAGCCCGTCGACCTCGGTGATGCCGTACTTCTCCCCGGCGGCGTCGAGGCAGGCGGTCGCGCGCCGGATCTCGTCGTCGTTCACGACCTTCGCCTTGGCGCTCGGCGCTCTCAGCTCGGGCGGCGTGCACTTGTCCAGGATCGGCTTGGAGATCTCCATCACCGTTGTGCCGTTGACGGTCTTGCCGTTCTCCACCACGACCTGGGGGGTGTTCCGGCCGCCGCTGGACACGGTGGCGACCTTGCCCTGCGCGCGGTAGCACGTGGCCGCCTTCTCGGCCAGTCGCTGCCGCTCCTCGAGCTCCTCGTCGGTGAAGCCCCACTCGAGGTAGTTCGGGTACGGCGGTGCCACCGCGGCCGTCATCACGGGATCGTTCGCCTTCCCGGCAGCTGCTGCCTTGCGACCGGAGACCACGCTGACGGACCCGGCGAATTTCCCCATCCCATCGCTGCTCGCGTCGATCGTCGCCGCCGGTACCGACGGGAGTTCGGGGCCGGCGCCGAACACCCGGGCCGAGTCGGCGATGACGCTGCCGTCCGGCTCGGTCAGCGCGACCCGGCGGCCCAGGTCGTCGGCCAGCTCGTTGACCAGTTTGTCGACTTCACTCCAGGTCGGGTGATCCGCGGCGTACTCCGCCAGCGCGGCGTAGATCCGGCCGTCGACCTGCAGTTGGCCCGTGTTCGCGTCGATCTCGCCTTGCAACTGCTCCGAGGTGCTGTAGGTCGCGATCACCGCGGTCGCGATCACCGCACCGAGCGCGACCGCGAGGGACAGTCCGAGGAACCGGACGAGCACGCTACGGCGCATCGGAGGCCACCACCGTGGTCGCGTCGGCGAGCTTGTAGCCCACGCCGTACACGGTCTTCAGGTACGCCGGCGTGCCCGGGGACGGCTCGATCTTCTTCCGGAGGTTCATCACGTGGACGTCGATCGTCCGGTCGAACACGTAGTGGTCGAACCCGAACGCGTGCTCGAGCAGCTGCTGCCGGGAGAACGCCCGCCCGGGGGAGGCCGCCAGGCAGGCCAGGATCTTGAACTCCGCCGGCGTCACCTCGACCAGGCGGCCGGCCAGCCGGACCTCGTGCCGGATCGGGTCGATCTCCAGCTCGCCGACCCGGTACACCTGGCCCTCGGCCCGGCTGCGGGTACGCCGCAGCACGGTCCGGACCCGGGCGACCAGCTCCCGCGGGTTGTACGGCTTGGTCAGGTAGTCGTCCGCGCCCAGGTCGAGGCCGAGCAGCAGGTCGTCCTCGGTGGACCGGGCGGTCAGCATGATGATCGGCACCTCACCATCGGCCCGCAGCACCCGGCACACGTCCAGGCCGTCGACCTTGGGCATCATCACGTCGAGCACCAGCAGGTCCGGGCTGCGCCGGCGGGCCTCGTCGATCGCGGCCCGCCCGTCGTGCACGACGACGGTCAGATGGCCCTCCCGCTCGAGATACCGCCGGATCAGCTCCGCCTGCTTCAGATCGTCTTCCGCGACAAGAATCCGGGCTGGCATACCGATCAATGTCGCCGAAGATCTTGAGAATCCGATGAAGATCGGCTGAGAGCATCGGGTGCAAACGGCTCCTTCACAGGTTCTTCACCGCTCCGGCGGCACGCTCCACAGCCATGAGAACCTCACGAACAGCACTCGCCGTCGTCGCCGTGCTCGCGCTGGCCGGCTGTGGAAACTCGAATGACCCGGACGCGGCGGCCGGTGATCAGAAAAGTGACAAGAGCCCGCTCGCGGAGTACATGGGTGAGGGGTTCGTCAACTCGTCCGGTGGCGGGATGCGGATGGCGGTCCGGGTCGGCGGCGGGGACGGGTCGTCGGAGGAGGAGCTCGCCAAGCAGCGCAAGGTCGAGGACGGGACCGCGGCCTGCATGAAGGCCGCCGGGTTCGAGTACGTCCCGGTCCCGCCGGAGTCGCAGCCGAAGGGCAAGTTCGACGAGGCCTTCAACCTGCCGCCGGACAAGTTCGCCGAGCAGTACGGCTACGGCATCAGCACGATCGACTGGTCCAAGGCCGGCGCCGACGACGGCGACAACCCGAACACGAAGATCCGCAACGCGCTCTCGCCGGCCGCGCAGAAGGCGTACGACAAGGCCCTCAACGGACCGAACGCGACCGCGAACGGCGCGGTGGTGATCGCCCCCAAGGAGGGGACGGGCCCGAAGAACAGCGGCCAGATGGACCTCGGCTGCCGGGGCAAGGCCGTCCAGGAGGTCTACGGCAAGGGCGAGGACCGCGAGGCCGAGTTCAAGAAGTACGACAACCTGTTCAAGGACATCGAGGCGCTCGCGAAGCGGATCGAGGACGACCAGCGGGTGGTCGACGCGACCACCGCGTGGGCCGACTGCCTGGCCGAGGCCGGCCAGGCCGGCTACAAGAAGATCGACGAGCCGCGGGAGAAGGTCAGCCAGAAGCTCGACGAGCTGACCGGGAACCAGCCGAACAGCAGCGGCCCGGGCAAGACCGTGAAGGGCCCGCCGTCGTTCGACAAGGTCGACGCGGCCAAGCTGGCCGAGCTGCGGAAGTTCGAGATCGATCTGGCGGTGGCCGACCAGAAGTGCCGGGCCAAGGTGTACGACGAGCCGTACAAGACGGTGCAGTGGGAGCAGGAGAAGGAGTTCGTCGAGCAGCACAAGGCCGAGCTCGAGGCGTACCGCGACGGAATGGCGAACCGGTGACCGCTTCGCCCAGGTCCCGCCGCCGGGTGCTGGTCGGCGTCTCCGCGGTCGCCGCGGTCTCGCTCGGAGTGGGCGTGGCCGCCGGCACCCGGATCACCTCGCCGGAGGACGCGGCCGCGAAGACCGCGGCCCCGAAGGCGTCCCAGATCACCGTGCCGGTGGAGAAGAAGGCACTGTCCAGCAAGGTCGTCGGCCGGGGCGACGCCTCGTTCGACGGCGCGGTGAACCTCCGGGTGGAGACCAGCGGCCTGAACACGCCGGCGATCGTGACGGGCAAGGTCCCGACGGTCGGCTCGACCATCACCGAGGGCAAGGCGCTGCTCGAGATCACCGGTCGGCCGGTCATCGGGCTGGCCGGCGTACTGCCGATGTATCGGACGCTGTCGCCGGGCAGCCAGGGGCCCGACGTACTCCAGCTCGAGCAGACGCTGGACCGGCTCGGCCTGGACCCGGGCGAGGTCGACGACGAGTACGACACCGACACCTCGCGGGCGGTCGAGCGGCTCTACGAGAAGGCCGGGTACGACGCGCCGGAGCCGTCGGAGCCACTCCGCCAGGCCGTCGACCAGGCGGACAAGACCGTCGACCAGATGAAGAACGCTCTCCGGCAGGCGAAGGCCCAGTTGAAGCAGGCCAAGGACGCGAAGGCGAAGGACACCTCCGTGCAGCAGGGCGCCGTCGACGACGCCGAGGAGAACCTGGCCGACGCGCAGGAAGCGCTGTACGAGGCCGAGTTCAAGGCCGGTACGCCGCTGCCGGTGTCGGAGGTCGTCTACGTGAAGACGCTTCCGCGCCGGGTCGACGACGTGAAGGTCGAGCGCGGCGGGACCGTGAACGGCGTGGTCATGTCCGCCAGCGGGGCCGCACTCGTCGTCACGGTGAAGGTCGACGCGCAGACAGCCGAGCGACTGAAGGCCGGCATGGCCGCGACCCTCGACCTCGGTGAGGGGACCGCGGTGGCCGGCAAGGTCCGCCGGATCACCCGGAACGGCGACCAGTACGACGTCGTGGTCGCCCCGAACACGCTGACGGCGAAGCAACTCGCGCTGTTCCGCGACGCGAATGTCCGGGTGACGATCCCGGTCAAGAGCACGGCCGGCAAGGTGCTCGCCGTACCGGTGGCCGCATTGTCGTCCGGACCGGACGGTGGCTCGCGGGTCGAGGTCCTGCGGGACGGCAAGGTCGAGCTGATCCCGGTCACGGTCGGGCTGTCGGCCGACGGATTCGCCCAGGTCACGCCGAGCGGCGACGCCAAGCTGTCCGAGGGCGACCAGGTGGTGGTCGGGACATGAGCGAGCGAAGCGAAACGTGGATGAGCGAGACCGCCGTTGCCCTGCCGGCTCCGGTGGTGGAGATGATCGGCGTACGGCGGTTCTTTCCCGGGCCGCCCGAAGTACAGGCGATCCGGGAGGTCGACCTGACCATCGGGCAGGGGGAGTACCTCTCGATCGTCGGGCCGTCGGGCTCGGGGAAGTCCACGCTGCTGCATCTGCTCGGGCTGCTGGACAACCCGACCGGCGGGGTCTACCGGCTCGACGGGGTGGACACGATGAGTCTGCGCGAGCGGCGTCGCGCCGTACTGCGGGGTGAGCGGATCGGGTTCGTGTTCCAGTCGTTCCACCTGCTCGACCACCGGACCGTTCTGGAGAACGTCGCGCTCTCGATGGTGTACGTCGGAGTGCCGCGGCGTGAGCGGATGGCGCGGGCACGGGTGGCGTTGCAGCGGGTGGGGCTCGCGCACCGGATGGACTTCGCGCCGACCACGCTCTCCGGCGGTGAGCGGCAACGGGTCGCGATCGCGCGGGCGCTGGTCGCCGAGCCGAGCCTGCTGCTCGCGGACGAACCGACCGGCAACCTGGACAGTGCCAACGCGGAGGCGATCCTCGAAGTGTTCGACGAGTTGCACCACGAGGGGATGACGCTGGCCGTCATCACCCACGACGACCACGTGAGCAGCCGGGCCCAGCGCCAGGTCCGCATCGTCGACGGAACCCTCCAGTGGTGACCGAAGCAGGCCCCCCGGATCCCGCCGGCGGGCCGTCCACCTCACGCCGCGCCCGCCGGCGCCTCAGAAGCAGACCGGCAGCACGAGACCTGCTGGACGAGGCGCTGGCTGGTGTGGCGGCTCGTCCGACGCGGCTGATCCTGACCACGCTGGGGACCGTGCTCGGAATCGCCGCGCTGGTGGCGACGGTGGGGCTCGGGCAGACGGCGTCGGGGCAGATCACCCAGCGGTTCGACCTGGCGGCGGCGACGCGGGTCGTCGTCCAGCCGGAGGAGAAGGGTGGTCAGGAAGGCGAGGCGGCGACCCAGCTCCCCTGGGACGCGCCCGACCGGATCCAGCGGCTGAACGGCGTCGACGCCGCCGGCACCGTGAGCACGCTGGACGTCGGCGACGACCTGGTCCGCAGTGTCGCGGCGCTGGACGGCCAGAAGGACGGGCACGCGCTGAAGGTGATGGCGGGCTCGGCCGGGCTGTTCGACGCGGTGCGCGCGGTACTGCGGACCGGCCGGTTCTTCGACGCCGGCCACGACCGGCGCGCCGACAAGGTGGTTGTCCTCGGCAAGCACGCGGCGAGCCGGCTCGGCGTCAACCGGGTCGACTCCCAGCCCGCGGTGTTCATCGGCGACGAGCCGTACACGGTGATCGGCATCCTCGACTCCGTCTCCGGCCGGGCCGAGCTGAACGACGCGGTGATCATGCCGAACGGTACGGCGAAGACGGCGTACGACCTGGAGTCACCGGACGCCGTCGAGATCCGCACCCAGGTCGGCGCGGCCCAGCTGATCGCCGGTCAGGCCCCGATCGCGATCCAGCCGAACGACCCGAGCACCCTGAACGTCGACGCCCCGCCGAAGCAGGGCGCCGTCCGCAAGGGGGTCGAGTCCGACCTGAACGCGCTGTTCCTCCTCCTCGGTGCGGTCGCCCTGCTCGTCGGCGGCCTCGGCATCGCGAACGTGACCCTGCTGTCGGTGCTCGAACGCATCTCCGAGATCGGCCTCCGCCGGGCGCTCGGCGCGGCCCGAAGACATGTCGCGATCCAGTTCCTGGTGGAGAGCGTGATCGTCGGGTTCCTCGGCGGTCTGCTCGGCACGGCGGTCGGCGTACTGCTCACCGTGGGAGTGTCGTGGGTGCGGGACTGGACCCCGATCCTGGACAACCGGCTCGCGTTCGGGTCACCCCTGCTGGGTGCGTTCATCGGCCTGGTCGCCGGCACGTACCCCGCGTGGAAAGCCTCCGCCATTCAGCCCATCACCGCGCTCCGCGGTACCTGACCCGTCCCGGCTGAGCCGCGCGTACACGACCGCGGTGAGGAGGAAGCCGAGCACGATGAAGGCCAGCACCGGGTACGACTTCCCGTCGTCGGGCAGGACCACCGCGCCGAGCGCGGCCGCGGAGACCTGCCCGACGTTGAAGATCATGTCGTAGAGGGAGAACACCCGGCCGCGGTAGACGTCGTCGACACCCGTCTGAACGAGGGTGTCGACGCTGATCTTCACGCCCTGCGCGCAGAAGCCGGTAAGAAACCCGGCCGCGATCAGCGCGGGCTGCGTGTAGAGCCCGCCGGGCATCGCGGTCACCGCCGCGGCCGCGACGAACAACGCCGTGATCCACTGCCGCAATGTCATCACTCGGGTCGCCCACGGGGTCACGAGCGCGGCCAGGAACAGGCCCGCGCCGACCGCGCCGGTCGCGACGGCGAGCGCGCCGAAGGCATCGTCCAGACGGTCGGGGCCGTAGAGGTAGTTCCGGTACAGCAGGATCATCGCGACCGTGACGAGCCCGAAGAAGAACCGCAGCGAGCCGATCGCGGCGAGTCCGAGGGCGGCCTGCCTGCGCTCCCGCAAGTGGCGGCCGCCGTCGGCCAGGCCCTTCGCGATCGTCCGGATCGCCTCGAGGAAGCCGGGCTCCTCACCGTTCAGGTCGGGGCCGAGTCGGTGTCGACCGAGCCGGAGGGCGAGCAGGGCCGCGGCGGTGTACACGAGGACCGTGAGCCCGAGGACGGCCAGGTCGGAGTCGACGATCAGCTTGACCCCGGCACCGATTCCGCCGCCGACGAGGAAGGACGCCGTACCCGAGGTCGGCGTGACCGCGTTCGCCATCACCAGCTCGTCGCGGTCGACCACGTGCGGGAGGCCCGCGGACAGGCCCGACAGCAGGAACCGGTTGACTCCGAGGGTCAGCAGTACGGCGAGGTAGAACGGCACTCCCGCGTTGCCGATCGCAACGATCGCGCCGATTCCGACGACCAGCGCCGCCCGGGTGAGGTTGGCCCCGAACAGGATCTGCCGCCGTGACCACCGGTCCAGCAGGACGCCGGTGAACGGGCCGAGGACGGAGTACGGCAGCAGTGCCACCGCGAACAACCCCGCGATCGCGGCCGCGTCCGGCGCCCGCTCCGGGGAGAACAGCACGTACGACGCCAGCGCGACCTGGAACACCCCGTCGCCGAACTGCGACGTCAGCCGGACCGCGAACAACCGCCGGAAATCTCCCCGCCGCAGCAGCGTCGCCAGATCCCGGATGAACCGCACGTCCGCAGCCTAACCGTCAGGACCTGAGTAGGGGGTTGACGTCGTCAGGCGGTCGTGCGGGCGGCCTGGCGGGCTCGCAAGCGGTCGCGTTGCTCGACGAAGCGGGTTGCCTGGGTGTCGAGTCCGGTCATGAACCCGGCAAGCTCGTCGCGTGCCCGGGCGCCGTCGCCGGAGAGATCCTCGCGGTCGAAGACCTTCCACATCCGCAGGATCGGCGCGACCACCTCGTCGTGGTGCAGGCGCAGGTCGTAGATGCCGGCCTTGGCGATCGTCACCGAGTTGCGGGCGAAGCCCTCCATCGTGGCGCCCGGCATCGAGAAGCTCGTCACCTCGTTGGTGACCGCTCGCATGGTCTCGTTCGGCGCCGTCTCGAAGGCCGCGGCGACCAGGTTCCGGTAGAAGATCATGTGCAGGTTCTCGTCGGTGGCGATCCGGGCCAGCAACTGGTCCGCGATCGGGCAGCCGGTCGCCTTCCCGGTGTTGCGGTGTGAGACTCGCGTGGCCAGTTCCTGGAAGCTGACGTAGGCGATCGCTTCCAGCATGTTCTTGTCGACCTCGTGGCCGGCCGTCATGTGAGCCATCCTGGCGGTCTCCAACTCGACCGGGTCGACACCGCGAGTCACGACGAGGTAGTCACGCAGGGCGATCCCGTGCCTGCCCTCCTCGGCGGTCCAACGGCCGACCCAGGTACCCCACGCGCCGCCGAGTCCGAACTGGGTCGCGATCTCCCGGTGGTACGAGGGCAGGTTGTCCTCGGTCAGCAGGTTGGTGATCATCGCGACCTTGGCCACCGGGTCGAGCCGGGACTGCTCCGGCGACCAGTCGTCACCGCCGAGGAAGGCGAAGTCGCGGCCCTCGCTCCACGGCACGTAGTCGTGCGGATTCCAGTCCTGGGTGATGGCGAGGTGTCGTTCGAGATTCCGCTCGACCACAGGCTCCAGTTCGTGCAGCAGATTCGTCACCAGCTTGTCGGTCACCAGAATCTCCTTCGTCGGCGATTCCACCCACCCTACGGCACCGTAGGTTACGGCACCGTAGGTTGGGGGATGTCGAGGCCGGGACGCCGATACTCGGGTAAGCGATGCGGCGCCCCGGGTGTCAGCTCGTCAGATAGCTGGCCGGGACCTTCGGGTGACCGAGCATCGGGAAGTGTGCGCCCGGCAGCTCGTCGGGCGCGAAGCCCAGCCGTTCACGTGTCATCCGGCGCATGAAGGCTGCCGGGAACAGTTTGTCGTCCAGCCCGATCACCGCCCGGGTCGGGACGTCCGGCCACCGATCGATCGCGCACGGTTCGGCCATCGGCCTGTCCTCCTGCTCCCACAGGTGCCTCCGGGCCTCGGTCGCGACGTCTTCCGGCAGATCGTGGAAGAACGTGTCGGTGCCGTCCTCGACCCAGTCGTAGCCGGTGTTCGCCCACCAGTCCTCGATCCGCTCCCCGGCCGCCGGCACCATGCCCGCGACCAGCACGAACTCCCGGACCGGCAGCCGCTGACACACCATCGCACCGGTGAACCCACCCATCGAGTGCGCCACCACCACGACCTCGCCGCCGTCGGGTACGGCGCTCAGCACGGCGTCGACGTACTCCGGAAGCCCCGCCGACGGGTCGTCGCACGGCAGGTCGACCGCGATCACGTCGTGGCCGCGGCGGACCAGTTCGCCGGTGACCGGATGCCAGTGCCACGACGTGCACCCCGCGCCCGGGATCAGGACGAATCTCATGCCGATCACCTTATGGTGGGCCGATGGACAGGAGCTCCTTCCCGCACTTCCTGGGGATCACACTGCGGTGGAAGGACAACGACGTCTACGGGCACGTGAACAACGTGGAGTACTACAGCTTCTT
This sequence comes from Kribbella turkmenica, assembly GCF_004348725.1. GTDB lineage: Bacteria > Actinomycetota > Actinomycetes > Propionibacteriales > Kribbellaceae > Kribbella > Kribbella turkmenica. The sequence goes on along the minus strand of NZ_SMKR01000029.1, from coordinate 5,241 downwards.
CGACACCGTGATCAACGACTTCCTGATCCGGGTCGGCGGGCTGGACATTTACCGCGGCGAAGTGATCGGGCTCTGCGTCGACTCGCAGTGCACGTTCGAGCAGTCGCTGGAGTTCCCGGGCACCGTCGACGCGGGGCTGCGGGCCGGCCGGGTGGGGAGCTCGAGCGTCCGCTACGAGATCGGCCTGTTCCGCGAGGGCTCGGACCAGCCCGCCGCGACCGGCCGGTTCGTGCACGTGTTCGTCGGCCGGGAGGACCGCCGCCCGGTACCGGTCCCGGACCGGATCCGCGAGGCACTCGAAGGGATCACCGGATGATCGTGCGTGGCGCCGTACTGCGGGAGACGGGCCTGCCCGCCCCGTACGCCGAATCGCGTCCGCTGCGGATCGAGGAGATCGAGCTGGCGCCGCCCGGACCGGGCGAGCTGCTGGTCCGGATCCGGGCCGCGGGGCTGTGTCACTCCGACCTGTCCGTGGTCGACGGCTCCCGTCCGCGCGTGATGCCGATGCTGCTCGGGCACGAGGCCACCGGCGAGGTCGTCACTTCGGAAGCGCCCGGGTTCGCGCCCGGCGACACGGTGGCGTTCGCCTTCGTGCCGGCGTGCGGGGAGTGCGGCCCGTGTGCCGAGGGCCGGGCCGCTCTGTGTGAGCCGGGCGCCGCCGCCAACACCGCCGGCACGTTGCTGAACGGCGTACGACGGCTTGACGGGGTGCATCACCATCTCGGCGTGTCGGGGTTCGCCGACCACGCGGTGGTGTCCGCACGGTCGGCGGTCAGGATCGACCGGGAGCTGCCGCCGGAGATCGCGGCGTTGTTCGGGTGTGCGGTGCTGACCGGCGTCGGCGCGGTGGTGAACACAGCCCAGGTCCGGGCCGGGCGGAGCGCGGTGATCTTCGGCCTCGGCGGTGTCGGGCTGTCCGCGCTCCTCGGTGCTGTCCTGGTCGGAGCGCATCCAGTCATCGCGGTCGACCTCGTCCCGGAGAAGCTCGAACTGGCTCGGGCCCTGGGAGCCACCCACACCGTCGACGCCGGCAGCGAGGCGGTGGAGGAGATCAGAGCAGCGACCTCAGGCGGGGCCGACTACGCCTTCGAGACCGTCGGCAGTGCGAAGGTGCTGGAGCAGGCGTACGCCGCCACCCGCCGCGGCGGCACCACCGTGACCGTCGGCCTGCCGCATCCCGCGCAGACGTTCAGCGTGCCCGCGGTCAGCCTGGTCGCCGAGGAGCGCACGGTGAAGGGCTCGTACCTCGGCTCGTCGGTCCCCAGCCGGGACATCCCGCGCTACATCGCGCTGTACCGGGCCGGTCGCCTGCCGGTCGACCGACTGCTGACCTCCACCGTCGGGCTGGACGATCTCAACGAGGCGTTCGACCGGCTCGCCGGCGGTACGTCGATCCGTCAGGTGCTGGTGCTCTGACGGTCGGCCAGCAGCTTGGCGGTCGCCGCCTCGCGGGCCCGCGCCTCGGCCGTGAACTCGTCGCCGAAGTCGTCCTCGGTCGCGACCTGCCGGATCTCCAGCCGGCCGGTGTTGCCGTCGTCGGCGGCCAGGCAGCGCCAGCCCCACTCCATCGCCTCCTCGCGGGAGGCGACCTCGATCAGGCAGAACCCGGCGATCAGTTCCTTGCTCTCGGCGAACGGGCCGTCGACGACGCGCTGCTTGCCCCCGGACAGCTCCAGCCGGAAACCGGCCGAGCTCGGCAGCAGTCCCTCGCCCGCGAGCAGGACGCCCTTCTCGGCCATCTCGGCCATCACCCGGGTCATCTCGTCCAGGCTCTTCTCGCTCGGATTCTCCCCGGCCTCGGACTTGTCGCTGGCCATGAACATCATCATGAACCGCATCGGTTCTCCCCTCGTCGCGTCGGCCCCATCATGTCCCGCCGACGGGTCGGTGGTCGCGGCGCAGACGACTGTTAATTCGGCGGAAAGCTATTCCCACCCGGGCAACCATCGGGCAGGCTACGCACAGTGCGGAACCGCCCACCGCACGTGAGGCACATCACAAGTGAGGCGTAGGAGTCCCTGAGGAGGACCCCCTAATGCACACCCGTATCCGCCGCACCGGTGCCCTTGCCGGCGCCGGTGCCGTCATTTTCGGTGCGCTGGCCGTCGTGGCCGGCAACCAGGCCGACGCCCAGCAACCCGTCCCCACCCCGATCGACCAGCTCCTCGGTCAGGAGCTCCAGGGTAAGAGCGCGCTCGGCCGCGTCCAGTCCCGACTCGCCGAGCTGTCCGAGCGCAACGGCATCCCCGCCGCAAAGCTGCAGCAGATCCTGGCCACGGACGAGACCAGCTGGCTGGACAAGGACGGCAAGCTCTTCTACCGCGAGCCGGTCTCCGGCACGAAGCAGGTCGCGGCGCCGTCCCCGCGGTGGGCCAAGGATGCGGTCGCCGCCGCTACCGGACCGGCGTTCGAGCTGCACAGCAAGCCGGGATCCAACCGGGTCATCTACCTGGACTTCACCGGCCACACGATCACCGGTACGGCGTGGAACACCAACGGCAAACCGGCCACCGTGAACGTCACGCCGTACGACACGAACGGCAACCCGAGCACGTGGAGCACCGCCGAGCAGGACGTGGTCCGTGACGTCTGGGCCCGGGTGGCCGAGGACTACGCGCCGTTCGACGTGGACGTCACCACTCAAGAGCCGGCCGCGGCCGCGATCACCCGGTCCGGGGCGTCCGACCAGCAGTACGGCACGCGAGTCCTGATCGACCCGACCACCTGGTACCAGTCCGGCTGTGGCTGCGGCGGCGTCGCGTACGTCGGTGTGTACGACAACACCAGCAACCACTCGTACTACCAGCCCGCCCTGGTCTTCACCAAGGGTGTCGGGACCGGCGCGAAGAACATCGCCGAGGCCGCGTCGCACGAGGCCGGTCACAACATCGGCCTCAGCCACGACGGTACGGGGTCCGTCGGGTACTACCAGGGTCACGGCGCCTGGGCGCCGATCATGGGCGTCGGCTACTCCAAGGCGATCAGCCAGTGGAGCAAGGGCGAGTACTCCGGTGCCAACAACAAAGAAGACGACTTCGCGGTGGCCGGCCAGAACGGTCTGACGCTGCGGGCCGACGAACACGGCAACACCACGAGCAACGCCACCGCGCTCTCCCTCGGCACCAGCGTGAGCGGTGTCTACGCCAGTGACTCCGACGTCGACATGTTCCGGATCGACCTGTCGGCCGGCACCTTCACCTTTGCCGCCAACGCGGCCCTGTCCGGCGCCGACCTGGACATCAAGCTCCAGCTGCTGAACTCCGCCGGCACGGTCCTGGCCACTGCCGACCCGGCCGCCGGCCAGTCGAACTCGGCCACCCCGACCGGTCTGAGCGCGAGCCTCAGTCGTCAGGTCACCGCCGGCCGGTACTACCTGCGGGTCGAGAACACCGGCTACGGCAATCCGCTGAACACCGGCTACTCCACCTACGGCAGTCGCGGCGGCTACACGGTCCGCGTCAGCTGACACACCTGAACTGCCCGGGGCCGTCGTTCCCACCGAGATCGACGGCCCCGGGCCTCCTGGTGGGGGGACCTGTGAGGAGATTCCGTTGCACAGCACCTTCCGCCGCGCCGGTCCGCTCGCCTGCTCCGGTGCTGTCGTGTTCGGCGGCCCGGCGCTCCGAACCGCCTGGATGGCCACCGACGAGACCGCCTGGCTGGACGCCGACAGCCGGCTGTTCTACCGCGAGCCCGCGCTGACGGGCTACTCCACCTACGGCGGCCGCGGGGCGCACAGCCTGGTCGTCGCGCCGTCCTGATCCCTGCGGCCGGCGGCCTCTGCCGGGCCGGCCAGCCGCAGCCCTGTCACATCAGGTGCTGGGCGGCCAGGTGGGCGAGTGCAGCGGCCTGATCGCTCAGTACGGCGTCGTCGAAGCGCACCACGCTCGAGTGGTTCGACGGACCGTCCTCGCCGACGTCGTCCGGACGCGCACCGAGCATCACGAACGTCCCGGGCACCTCGGCCAGCACCATGGAGAAGTCCTCGGACCCCATGAGCGGGTCGTTCAAGGGCGGCACCCGGTCCGCGCCGAACAACTCACCCAGTCGGGCCGTGGTCCCCGCCGTACGTGCCGGGTCGTTGATCGTCACCGGATACTGCTTGGTGAAGGTCGCGTCAACCGTGCAACCGTGCGCGGCCGCGATCCCCTGCGCCAGCGCCGGCAGGTCGCCTGACAGTTGGTCGAAGGTGCCGTTCGACAGAGTGCGCACTGTCGCGCCGAGCCGCGCGGTGTTCGGGATGACGTTGACCGCGATGCCGGCCTGGAGTTGGGTCACCGTGATCACGACCGGGTCGAAGACATTCACCCTGCGGGTCGCATACGTCTGCAACGCCAGCACCAGCTCGGCGACCACCGGCACGGGGTCGACCGTCATGTGCGGCGACGAGCCGTGCCCGCCCCTGCCATGCACCGTGACGTGCAGCTGGTTCGAGCCTGCCATCACCGTTCCGGGCCGGGTCTGGAACAGTCCCTTCGCGGCCATCGACCAGACGTGGATCGCGTACGCCGCGATCGGCTTGTCACCCGTCGCCTGCAACAGACCCTCGCGGAGCATGTAGCCCGCGCCGCCCAGGCCTTCCTCGCCGGGCTGGAACATGAAGAGCACGTTGCCCCGCAGTTCCTCGCGATGTGCGCTCAGCAACCGGGCCGCACCGACCAGCCCGGCCGTGTGCAGATCGTGGCCGCAGGCATGCATGTTCCCGTTGGTGGCCGCGTACTCGAGCTCGGTCTCCTCGACCACCGGCAACGCATCCATGTCACCACGGAGCAACACCGTCGGCCCCGGCTGTCCACCACGCAGTACGCCGACCACCGACGTCAGCTCCTTGCCGGTGGTGATCTTCAACGGCAGTCCGGCCAGCGCGTCCAGGACGAGCGCCTGGGTCTTCGGCAAGTCGAGCCCCACCTCGGGGATCCGGTGCAGCTCCCGCCGCAGCTCGACCAGTCCGGGTGCGACGGCGGTGGCTTCCTCGACCAGGTTCATCAACAGCTCCCTCGAACGCGCGACGTCCCGCCACCGTAGCCCGGCGTTCGCGGATCTGCTCAACGCTTGTCGTCGAGGGTGAACCGCAGCGACTCCAGCAGCATCGACAACGACTCGTTGAGCTCGAGGATCCGCCTCTTCTCGGAGGACCGACCGCCTCCTCGCACCCCAGACGACTGCCCCCTCCCCGCGCTGCGGGGGATTGACCGTTGTTCCGCGGTGCGGAGGACTGACGGCCTTCTCGCGTTTCGGTGG
>NZ_SMKR01000295.1 GCF_004348725.1 Kribbella turkmenica | reverse complement strand
CCCGCAGGGCACATCCCCCGGCAACAAGGAGCACGTCGCATGACTCGGTCCCGCCGTCTCCGAACGGCCGTGACCACCCTCGCGATCTCCCTGATCATCACAACCCAGACCGCCCTCGCCGCCGACCCGGAACCAGGCCCCACGAACCCGACCGGGTTCGCGGACCTCCTCCCGACCCCTGACCTCACCCACGGCGACACCCGCACCTTGTTCGAGCAATACAGCCCCATGGTGTACGGCCTCGACTTCGACAAGGGCCTGAGCGATACGTTCAACATGATCTTCAATGGCTACGCGTATTTGGTGATGATGTACATCGTCGCCATCACCCGCGGGGCCATTTCCGTTGGCTGGTGGTTGTTCTCGTTCACCGACGTGAAGCCGCTCACCGATGCGACATCGGCAACGATCGGGGCCACCGGTTCGCAACTCGTCGGCTGGTTGCTGCCGTCAGCTCTTGCCTTCGGGGCAGTCGCGGCCTATACGCAGCGCAAGGCGACTGGAACAGCGCTAGGTCAGTTGGTCTGGGTATTCGTGGCCGGCGTTTTGAGCATCAGCTTCGCTTTGGCCCCGGCCACCTGGCTGCGCGGAGTCGATGGAGCGCGCCAACTCGGTGCCGGCGCGGTGATGACGGCATCGGCAGATGCGATGGGTCCAACGATGCAGTCTCCACTGCCGTGGCCAGAACCTGGTTTCACAGGTACGCCGAAGGACACACTATTGCGCAAGTCCGCCGATGCCAGCTGGCGCGGTTTCGCTGTGACGCCGTGGTGTATCTCCGAGTTCGGATCGATCGCCGCATGTCAGCGATATGGCAAAGGGATGCTCGATACGGGTGTGGACCCTGAGGCTCGGAAGAAGTACATCGATGACGTAATCACACCCGCCGAAGGGGGCAGTGATGCGGCAACGGTGAAGTGGGTCAAGGGCGACAATCCGTTCGGGCGCGTGGCTGTCGTCATGTTGGCTGCAATTGCCGCAACTCTGTTCGCCTTCCTCAACATCGCCTTGGCCTTCACGGCTCTGATGGCCTTTATCGGTTGTCTGCTGCTACTTGTTGTGGGCGTCTTCTTCGCCTGCCTGTGGATCATCCCGGGCAGGCCGCGACAATGGGGTTTGAACTGGTTCGAGGCGTTGATCGGACTGGTACTGCAGTCGTTCCTCGCGATGTTGGTGTTCGGTACGGCGCTGACGCTCGTTACGGCTGTTTTCAGTTTGAGTGGGAGTTTGGGTTGGCTTCCGGTCAGCGGCCTGGCAATCGCGGTTCTGATCGTCGGTTTCAAGCTGCGCCGATTGCTGGACAGCCTGACCTCGATGATGCGTCCAGGGGCCGGCAGCATCATGCTCGGTGGTCTTGCACGCAGAGGAGCTATGAGTGCGGTCAGGCGAGTCATGGGCGCTTTGAGCGGGCGTGGTGCCGCGCCAGTTCTGCCGGAACGAAACAGGGACCGCGTGCGGCAAGCCGAAGCAAACTCGCAGCGTGTCACCTCGGTTCGGGTTTACCGGCAGGCGCCTGCTGTGGGCTCGTTGACGCGTGGGGCCGCGGCTAGTTCGCCGTACGAGCTCACAGCGGGTCCTGGGCGGCGAAGTGATGGTGTCGGAATGCCAGGCGGAGGTGGCCCAGGTCAGCACGGATCTGCGGCCGCGGGTGGAGTATCAGCCGCTGGCGCCACCGGACCGGTGAAGAGCACGTCCGCCTTGAACCTCGCGCGCGCTCGAGCGCAGTCCAAGGGTGACGGACGACGCACCATCTCGGTCTCGGCCGCGAACGTAGTCTCCGCGGGAGGGTCCGGATCCTTGCGAGGCTCGGCGGGCGAGACGCAGAAGGCCCGGCATTCCCGTCGGCCCGCGCCGGCGGCATCGGTGAGTGAGACGCGGTACGAGCCGCGGGTGCACTCGCACTCGGCCAGCCTTCGCGAGGGTCCGCCGAAGGTTCGTCAGCGGCGCAGGGCGCCGGCTCCACAGCAGCGACGGTTCCGCGAGTACTCCGCCATCACGAAGGACGGCGTGACCGTACACGTGCCGACGCGAAGGTGATCGCCGATGGCACGCAGACACCGATCGACTGAGGATCGCCGGGAGGGCGCGGGCCGCGGCTCTCATCGCCGCGACCGCGGGACCGTGCGCCCGGATTCCGAGTACGACGAGCGCGTGGACCGGGAGCGACCCGAGGCACCGGACAGTTGGCGTTCGTTGATGAGCGCGGACTACGACTATCCGGAGGAGATCGACGAGCTCAACGGTCGTGAGCGCCGCCGGGCGAAGAAGAACTGGCGGCGTGACGACCACGCGCAGCGGATGGCGTGGCTGCGCAGCCAACGCCAGGCGGAGCCGACCAGTCCGGCGGTCATCGTGGCGCTCGTCGTCGTACTCGCGATCATCATCCTCGGGCTCGGCGGCGGATTGCCGCGGCTGCTCGGTGACGATGGCCCCGAGGACAGTGCTCCCATCGGCCTACTTACGCCTGGTCGGTCGGTGGTTCTGCCGACCGCGCCGTCGAACCCACAGCCCGGGCAGGACAGCCCACGGCCCACGACGCCGACGCTGACAACACCGCCGCCACAGACGCAGCGACCGTCCTCCGAAGCAACCGCACTGGCGAACGACGTCGTCGGCACGTGGGCGCGCACTTTCTACACGCGGGACCCGGCCGCCGAGACCTATGCGGCGCTGGTGGCCAAGTCTGCGAAGTACATGACCGAGGACGTCGCGTCCAGCTTCACCTCTGCCGGTGATCCGACGTACGACGCACTCAAGAAGGATGGCGGCAAGTCGACGGTGATCGCGGCACCGGTCAGCGCGCCGCCCGCCAACGCGGAGGCGCCGGTGGATACGCCGGCCCGGATCACGCGCTTCGTCAAAGTCACGATCGACGTCACCGGAAAGAACGCTCAGCGATTCGACGTACCCCTGCTCGTCACGCTGGTGAACCAGAACAGCCAATGGGTCATCAGCGACGTGTCGGGCGGTACCGGTCCATGACCACGTCAGTGGAGGGCTGCGATGTTCGATGAGCGGGATCTTGGCAGGGGACTGCTCTCCGTCGCGAGCAGGGGCGTATTCGTCAAGGCCGCAGCCGCCTTGGCCATCGTGGGCGTGGCCAGCCTGCTGATGCTCGCTCCGTTCGGTGGATCGAGCAAGCCGCAGGCCGCTTGTCTGCCGTTGGCGCCCGGCCAGGTCGGCAACCCGGTACCCGATGGCCCACTTCGGGCTACGCAAATCGCGTTCGCGAAGCTCATCGACAAGGTCGCCGTCGAGCGTGGCCTTCCCGGGCGGGCGACGCTGATCGCCCTGATGACTGCCCTCGTCGAGTC
>NZ_SMKR01000294.1 GCF_004348725.1 Kribbella turkmenica | reverse complement strand
GTGGTGGGGGGTCGTCGTCGGGGGACGGCGCCATGAGGGCGCGGTTGGTTGGTGCGCTTGTGCTGGTGTTGGCGGCGCTGGCGACTACCGGGATCAGTGTCGGGTGGATCTGGACGAAGGCGGACGCGGTCGCGCCGGTGACGTTGCCGTCGGGTGGGCAGACGCCGATGGAGACGGTGGATCCGTCGGTGAAGCCGTCGAAGACGCCGACTCCGACCGGCAAGGTGCTCGGCACCGAGATGACGGCGGCGAACAACGACGTCATGCCGATCATGAGCTCGGCGTGGACCAGTGAGTTCGACCGGACCGGCCTGTGGGGCGGAGCGGCGATCTGGTTCGTGGTGCACAAGAACTACGACGGCAAGAAGAGCGACTGGGGCAACTACGTCGCGTTCGGTCAGCTGGCGCCGGAGATCAAGTACGTCAACACCGCGGCGGGCCGGCGTGCGGCGGCGAGCCAGGCCGGTTCGCGCGCGGTCGTCAGCCTGTACGACAAGAACGCGAAGATCTCGGCGGTCACGCACACCGCGATCACCGTCGACGGCCACCCGGGGCACGAGATCACCGCGCGGATCGCGGTCGCGCAGCCGGGGCTGAAGGAAACGTTCTCGACGATCATGATCGCGCTGATCGACCGCGGCGACGGCACGGCGGCGGTCTCGATCGCGGACATCGCCGGCTCGACGCCCGACTGGCACCAGGTCTGGCGCGACAAGGTCAGCCAGATCAAGATCAACCGGTAGCCACGCGAGCGGGCCGGCGGGAAGCTCCGCCGGCCCGTCGTGGAACCCTTAGCGCACCGAGTCGCAGGCAGCGATCCAACGGTCGAGCACGTCCTTGGCCGCACCCGAGTCGATCGCCTCGGCGGCCTGATCCATTCCGGCCCGGATCCGGCTGGTGATCGGCTCGTCGGTCGGTGAGTACGCCGCCAGCGCCGCACCGGCGTTCAGCAGTACGACGTCCCGCACCGCCCCCGGCTCGCCGTCGAGCAGCGCGCGGACGACCTTGGCGTTGAAGGCCGCGTCCGCACCCTTCAGCGCGTCCGCCGCCACCGGCGCGATCCCGAGCTCCCGCGGATCCACCGTGAACGGTCCTTCCACCGACCCCTTGCCGACGGTCCACACCTGCGACGTCGTCCGGGTCGTCAGCTCGTCCAGCCCGTCGTCGCCATGGAACACCAGCGCATCGATCCCGCGCCGCGCGAGGACACCGGCCATCAGCCCGGCGATCCGGCTGTCGCCGACCCCGACCGCCTGCGCGGACGGGTCACCCGGGTTCGCCAGCGGGCCGAGGAAGTTGAACGTCGTCGGCACGCCGAGCTCCCGCCGCGGTACCGCGGCGTGCCGCAGCGCAGGGTGGAACGCCGGGGCGAAGCAGAACGTGATCCCGGCCTGCTCCCCCACCTCCGCCACCTGCGCCGCGGTGAGGTCGAGCGGTACGCCGAGCTCCTCGAGAACGTCGGCCGCGCCACACGCCGACGAGGCCGCGCGGTTGCCGTGCTTGAGCACCTTGGCGCCCGCACCGGCCGCGACGATCGCGGACATCGTGCTGATGTTCACCGTGTGGGCCTGGTCACCGCCGGTGCCGACCACGTCGAGGGTGCGGCCCGGCACCGAGATCCGGGTGGCGAAGTCGCGCATGGTCGCGACCAGGCCCTCGACCTCGGTGACCGTCTCGCCCTTGGAACGCAAGGCGATCACGAACCCGGCGAGCTGTGCCGGCGACGCCGCACCGGACAGGATCTGCTCCATCGCCCACGCGGTCGCGGAGGCGTCCAGGTCCTCCCGCCGGAGCAGCGGGTTCAGGACCTGCGGCCAGCTGTACGCGGCCATACCGGCGGTCAGGCGGTCGTGGCGGGCAGCTTGGCCAGCCGCTGCCGGAGCAGGTCGGCGGTGACCTCGGCCAGCCGGACCGGATCGATCGGGTGCGAGACCGCTGCCTCGGCCCGCGACCAGGTGGCCAGCCAGGCGTCCTGCGGGCGCCCGGTGACGACGAGCACCGGCGGGCACTGGAAGATCTCGTCCTTGAGTTGCCGGGCGATCCCCATCCCGCCGGCCGGCACCGCCTCGCCGTCCAGGATGGCCAAGTCGATCCCGCCCTTGTCCATGGTCTTGATCACGGCCGGCTCGGTCGCGCACTCAACGTACTCGATCGTGGGCAGATCGGCGGCGGGACGCTTGCCGAGCGCCAGCCGGACGGACTCCCGCGTCGTACGGTCGTCGCTGTAGACGAGCACCTTCAGCGGACGCTCTGAACTCATCGATCCATCCCAAGCTGTGTGTCGGTGACGAGTGGACATGCAAACATCACGGCGAATGCTACCGGGGAGCCTGTCCGCTTCGGCGAGCCTGTTCCTCCAACCGGTCCAGCCGGCGGTCCTCGCGGCGGGCCTCCCGCTGCGACTCCTTCACCCACTGGACGAACAGCACCCCGAAGAACACCAGTCCGACGATGTCACCGGACCCCCAGAGGAGCCCGCCGGCGATGTACTGGTCGTGCAGCGGCGACGGCGGCCAGGTCCGCTCGAAGCTGGTGTACCAGTCCTCGGCGATCAGTGTGTTCGCGGACATGATGGTGATCCCGAGGAACGCGTGGAACGGCAGCGTGAGGAACGTCATGATCAGCCGGAAGGGGTAGATCACCCGCCCCGGCACCGGGTCCAGGCCGAGCAGCGGCCAGAAGAACAGTGCGCCGACCAGGATGAAGTGCAGGTGCAGCAGGTCGTGCAGCACCGTCGAGCGCAAGGTGGCGTCGTACCAGCCGCTGAAGTAGAGCGCCCAAGGGCTCAGGACGAACAGCGCGAAGCCGATCAGCGGGAAGCACATCACCTTCGCGAACCCCGAGTGCAACACGGAGAGCAACCATTTCCGCGGCCGGGCCGGCAGGGTGCGCAACGCCAGCGTCACCGGCGCGCCGAGCGCCATCATCAGCGGCGTGAGCATCGACAGCACCATGTGCTGGGCCATGTGCACGCTGAGCAGCACCGTGTCGTACGTGCCGAGAGCTGACTGAGTGGCGATGACAGCGCTTCCCAGGCCCAGTCCGACGAACGCGAAGGTACGGCCGCGAGACCACTTGTCGCCCCGCGCGCGCAGCTTGTGCACGCCGTACAGGTAGAGCGCCGCCAAGAGGACGATCACGCCGAGTAACACCGGTTCGAAGGTCCATGCGGTCAGCAACCGGAGCGGCGTGAACGGCTCGATCTGGTCGCCGGGGGCCGCATGAAGGGGAAGCACGCTTCCACAGTAGAAAGCACCGGTGGGCGACATGCATGGGGGTGGTCGTGGCTTGCGATCCCGCGACCGACATAATGACCGCGTGGCCACTGCAACCGCGCTCCCAGCGTCTCGTGAACACGGACACCACGAC
>NZ_SMKR01000293.1 GCF_004348725.1 Kribbella turkmenica | reverse complement strand
CACTGGCCCCTGGAACCCCGGCCTCAACCACCAGCTCTCACGCAGCTCGTCCACCGCGCTCTTCCACGCCCACCGGCCTCACATGACAATCAGCGGGTTTCCCGGGGGTAGGCCTGGATCTGCACCGACACCTGCTCGGCACCCTCGGGCAGCGGAGCGGTGAGATCCGGCGTCTTCCACTTCTCCAGCACCGCCACGAGCTCACCGACCATCGCCGCCAGCTCCTCCGGCCGCAGGTGAAAGGCGTAGTCCGACAGCATGCTCGCGTCCCGCCACTCCGGCGACAGGGTCTGCATCGCATCGATGAACCCGAACATGTTCTCCGCGTACGTCTGCCCGAGCCCGTGCAGGAACCCCAACGTCAGCTCCGGCTCCTGATCGAGCAGCTCCGCCGCGTCGAAGTCAGTCCCCTGATGCGCCGACTTCCACCACCGGTCCCGCGCGTTGCCCCGGGTGTCGTCCTCCACCACCAGCCCGGCGTCCGCCAACTGCCGCAGGTGATAGCTCGTCGCCCCGGTGTTCACCCCCAGCCGACCAGCCAGCGTCGTAGCCGTCTGCGGCCCGTAGATCCGCAGCAGCCCGAGCATCCGGTTCCGCATCGGATGCGCCAGTGCCCGCACGAGGTGCCGATCCAGCCGCACAGTCCGTCCGCCGGCCACCGGATCGTCGACCGTCGCGTCAGGCCTCTCCTCGCTCATGCCCACGAGGATAGAACTGCAAAGACTGTTTGCAAAGCCGCTTTGCAAACAATTCTGCAATCGGTTGTCCACAGCTCGTGAATCGGTGGTCCGAGGCGGCCGGGCTCGCGGCATCTTCTCTGTCGAGAAGGGGACCGGCTGCGGCCGCCATGCCCACCGGCCCGTGCGACGAACGGAGACAACGACCCATGCTGCGAGTGATGCTCGAGGACGCCGACTACTGTGACGTCCCCGCCGACCTGATGACCTTCGAGGAGGAGGCGGTGGTGTTCTGGCGCGACGGCGAGGAGGTCGGCCGGCACCGCCAGGCACGGATCCGCTCGCTGGAGCTCCTCGACGTCCGCTCGATGACCCGCAAGATCAGGGCGGCCCGCAAGAACCACCCCAACGCCTTCCGCGTCTGGTCCGCCGAGGAGCAACAGACCCTGACCGACATGTTCCGCAACGGCGCCACCAAGGACGAGCTCGTCACGGCCCTGGGCCGCCAGCCAGGCGGTATCGCCACCCGCCTCCGCTCCCTGGGCCTCCTGAAGGAAGACGAGAAACTCGAATGATCCGGATCACTCCCGCCGGCCCTCGCGGTCGAGGCTTCCCGGAGGATCGGGCCGCGGCCGGCCGGGTGGTCGGCGCGGTCGGACGAGACCGTTTTGTGATCGGGATGAACGGTCGGGGACAATGGCGCGATGCAGTCAGACGTGGATCCGGAGCGGACGTCCGGCGACCCCGGCGTCGGGCCCGGCGCGGGGTCCGGCGTGAGTGCCGGGGCGGACTCCGGCGCACGCGACGTGGTCCGCGCAGCCTTGCTCGACCCGGCCGGCCTCGTTCGTGCGGTCAGCTCGGGCCGCCGGCGTGGCCTGGAGCCACCGCACTACCAGCGCGTCGAGCTACGGTACGTCGACCTCAAGGACACGCGTCACCTGCAGATCACCGAGTACGACGAGCGCCAGGCGCACACCCGGAACGTCGCCGGCGCGGACGTGGAGAAGGCGGTCGACGAGCTTCTCGACCTGCCGTACGGGACGTGGCACGTCGAGACGACCACCGAGACGCTGCGGCTCCGGTATACGAAGAAGGGCAAGGAGCTGCTGCACCGGCAGGCGGACAGCCGGGAGCAGGAGACCAGCCACGACCGCGCGAAGCAGCGGGTGCTCGACCCGGCGGCGCCGTTCCTGATCGAGCTCGGGATCAGCGATCACCACGGGCGGGTGAAGCCGTCGCGGCAGGCGAAGTACAAGCAGATCGAGGAGTTCTGCAAGCTGCTCGCCCCGGCACTGGACGAGGCGATCGCGGCGGGCCGGATCGGGTCGGGACGACCGCTCCAGGTGGTCGACCTCGGCTGCGGCAACGCCTACCTCACCCTGGCCGCGTACCACCTGCTGACCTCAGCCGGTCACGACGTACGCATGACCGGCATCGACCACAACCCGGCGGCTCGCAAGCGCAACACCAGGGTGGTGACCGCGCTCGGCTGGCAGGAGCACCTGCGCTTCGTCGACGCAACCATCCAGGCGGCCGAGCTCGACGTACATCCGGACGTCGTCCTCGCGCTGCACGCCTGCGACACGGCGACCGACGACGCGCTCGCCCGGGCGGTCGGCTGGGAGGCGCCGCTCGTACTCGCGGCTCCGTGCTGTCACCACGACATCCAGACGCAGCTCAAGAGCGTCACACCACCGGCGCCTTATGCGCTGATGACGCGATATGGCATCGTTCGTGAGCGGTTCGCCGACGTCCTGACGGATACGCTCCGGGCGGCGGTACTGCGACAGGTCGGATACCGGGTGGAGGTGGTGCAGTTCGTGGACAGTCAACACACTCCGCGTAACCTCCTCCTCCGTGCCGCCCGGACCGGTGCCGCCCCGACCTCAGAACTCCAGTCCGAGTACCGAACCCTGATCAGCGACTGGCACGTCACTCCGCGCCTGGCGCAGCTCCTCCTGCCGGACGGCCGCGAGGTGGTGTCGTGATGCGGCTCCGGACCGGCCTCGCCCTGGTAGCGGCCGGCTTCTTCGGCCTGGCCGGTACGGCGATTCCCGCCGCAGCGACCGCCTCCGCGCCGCAGTCGGCCACCGCGTCGCAGTCCGCGCGGGCGGGCGTGCAGTTGCCGGTGGCGGATCCGTCGCCGGGGGTGAAGAAGCTCTTCACGATCCGCGACGAGCGGATCGAGGAGTCGTCGGGGCTGGCGAAGAGCCAGAGGTTCGAGGGCATCTACTGGACGATGAACGACTCCGGTGACCGCGCCCGCGTGTTCGGCATCGACACCACCGGCAAGGTCCGGATGGTGCTCAGTTTCAAGGCCGAGGTCCGCGACGTGGAGGCCGTCGCGGTCGACCGCGACGGGACGATCTACATCGCCGACATCGGCGACAACAAGGCCAACCGGGACAGGGTCGAGATCTACACGATCCCGGAGCCGGACCGGCTCGGCGACGCCAACGTCAGCTACCACCGGTACGACTTCACCTACCCGGACGGCGCCCACGACGCCGAGACCCTGCTGGTCGAGCCCGGTACGAACCAGCTCTACATCGTCACCAAGTCCACCAAGGGCGGCGCCATCTACGCGGCCCCGCCGGCCCCGTCCCGCCAGGGCACGAACGAGCTGACCAAGCTCGCATCCGCCCCGGCCGGCGCGTTCACCGACGGCACGTTCCTCCCGGACGGTCAGCGAGTGGTGCTGCGGACGATGACCGGCGTCACCACCGTCACCTGGGGCGAGTCCCCGGCCCTGGTCGCGACCGCGACCGTGTCGGCCTCGCAAGGTGAGTCGGTCGCCGTCGGCCCGTCCGGCGACACCGTCCTCGTCGGCAGCGAGGGCGCGAACTCCGCCGTCTACCAGCTCCCGGTCCCCGCCAAGAAGGCCGCCGCGACCCCGCCGGCCGGCACCGCGACCCCGAAGCCGAACACGGCCACCGAGTCGGGCTCCGAGCCGGCGAAGAGCCACAGCCTCCGCTGGATCCTCATCGGCG
>NZ_SMKR01000292.1 GCF_004348725.1 Kribbella turkmenica | reverse complement strand
ACGGCAGCGCCGTCCACATCCGCCCCCGCGACCGCCTCAGCCCGCTCCGCGGCGCCGCCGCGGACCTGGGACGCCACCTCGACTACGTTGCCGATGACAACGATCGCGGGGGCGCCGACGCCGGCCTCCTGCATCGCACCGGCGATGCCGGCGAGGTCGGAGCTCACCATCCGCTGCCCGGGAAGCGTCCCGTCGGCGATCGCCGCGGCCGGCGTGCTCGCGAGTCGGCCACCCGCGATCAGCCGCTCGGCGATCGCCGGCAGATTCTCCACCGCCATCAGCAGCACCAGCGTGCCCGACAACTGCGCGAGCGCGTCCCAGTTGACCAGCGAATCCGGATGCGACGGCGGAATATGCCCGGACACCACGGTGAACTCATGCGTCACGCCGCGATGCGTGACCGGGATCCCGGACACCGCGGGCACCGAGATCGAACTCGTGATCCCCGGCACGACCGTCCACGGCACGCCGGCCTCCGCACAGGCCAGCGCCTCCTCGAACCCACGCCCGAACACGTAGGGATCGCCGCCCTTCAACCGGACGACGACCTTCCCCTGTCGACCGCGGTCGACCAGGATCCGGTTGATCTCCTCCTGCTGCGCCGCCCGCCCCCGCGGAAGCTTCGCCGCGTCGAACAGCTCCACCTCCGGATGCAACTCGTCCAGTAACTGCTGCGGCGCGAGCCGGTCGGCGACGACCACATCGGCCTCGGCAAGCAGACGCCGGCCGCGAACGGTGATCAGGTCCGGGTCGCCCGGCCCCCCACCGACCAGATACACGCCAGGCTTCTTGTCGACCTCCCGCGCGGCCAGCTCCCCGGTCCGCAGCTCTTCCAGGATCGCATCCCGGACCGCGGCCGACCGCCGGTGATCACCGCCGCCGAGCACGCCGATCGTCACGTTGTCGTGCTGCCCCGACGCCGGCGTCCACGCCGTCGCGCGAGACCGGTCATCGGAGCGGACACAGAAGATCCGTCGTTCCTCCGCCTCCCGCGAGACCTCGTCGTTGACCGCGGGATCGTCCGTCGCCACAACGACGTACCAGGAGCCGTCGAGGTCGCCGTACTGGTAGCCGCGCTCGATCCAGGTGAGCGACGGGTGGGAGAGCAGGCCTTCGATGGTCGGCGTGATCGACGGCGAGATCAGCTCGATCCGCGCGCCGGACTCGAGCAGTCGTGGCAGCCGCCGCTGGGCGACACCACCGCCCCCGACAACGACCACTCGGCGGCCGTCGAGCACCAGGCCGGACAGGTACTGACTGGTCACGAGCTGATCCCCGCGGACGCGAAGGTGGCCATCTCGCGGAGCGCGCGAACGGCGCAGGTCAGGATCGGATACGCCAGCACGGCGCCGGTCCCCTCTCCCAGCCGGAGGTCCAGATCGACCAACGGCTGCAGCCCGAGTGTCTTCAGCGCGATCGCATGACCCGGCTCGGCCGAGCGGTGCCCGGCGACGCAGTAGTCGATCACCGCCGGGTGGAACGCCTGCGCGACCAGCGCCGCGGCGCCCGCGATCACCCCGTCGAGGATGACCGGCACCTTGTTGGCCGCGCCACCGAGGAGGTACCCGGCCAGGGCGGCGTGTTCGAGGCCGCCGTACGCCTGGAGAGCCTTCAGAGGCTCGGTCGCCGGTACGTCGTGCCGCGCGAGCGCGGCCTTGATCACGTTGGTCTTGTGGGCGAGCGTGGCGTCGTCGATACCGGTCCCCCGGCCGGTCACCACCTCTGCGGTCGCACCGGTGAAGGTCGCGATCAGCGCGGCCGAGGCGGTCGTGTTCGCGATGCCCATGTCGCCGGTGAGCAGGCAGCGGTAGCCGTCCTTGACCAGCGTGTCGGCGAGGTCGAGCCCGACCGCGACCGCCGCTCTGGTCTCGTCCGCGGTGAGCGCGGGCCCGGCGGACAGGTCGCGCGTGCCGGGGCGGACCTTGGCGTGCACGACGTCCAGGTCGTCCACGTCGGTCGCCACCCCGACGTCGACCACGCGGACGTCGACGCGGTTGTTGGCGGCGAACGCGTTCACCGCGGCCCCGCCGGCCGCGAAGTTGGCCAGCATCGCGGCGGTCACTTCCTGCGGCCAGGGCGACACACCCTGTGCGTGCACGCCGTGATCGGCCGCGAAGACGGTGACCACGGCCGGCGACGGAACCGCGGGCGGGCAACTCCCGGCCATCCCGGCGACGCGGACCGACAGGTCCTCCAGCACGCCGAGGGAACCGGCCGGTTTCGTCAACCCGAGCTGCCGCTGGGTGGCGGCGCGCATCGCCGCCTCGTCCGCCGGGCCGATCCGGGCCAGGTACTCCTCCACCGCAGGTCCTCCACTCGTCGTCTGGACCGATCTTCGCATTTCTGAGCAGGCGCCCCACGCCGGATCCGCGATCTGTGGACAGTAATGTCGGAATCACCACACGTCGCGAGACCCTGGAGGATCACAGATGTCGCTTGATCGGCCCGTCGCACCGGACCCGTACGAACTCCTCCCGAAGGCCGGCACCTTCACCGTCACCAGCACCGACGTCGCCGACGGCGAGGCGCTGTCCGACGAGCACGCGTTCGCCGTCGGCAACACCTCCCCGCAGCTCAGCTGGTCCGGGTTCCCCGAGGAGACCAAGGGCTTCGTGGTGACCTGCTTCGACCCGGACGCCCCGACCGTGTCCGGCTTCTGGCACTGGGTCCTGGTCAACCTGCCCGCCACGGTCACCTCCCTGGACACCGGCGCCGGCGCCACCGAACGCCTCGACAACGGCGCCTTCCACGTCCGCAACGACTTCGGCAGCAAGAGCTACGGCGGCGCCGCCCCGCCCGCGGGCGACCAGGTGCACCGCTACTACTTCGTCGTCCACGCGATCGACGTCGAGGCCCTGGACGTGGATGCCGACGCCACCCCTGCCGTGGTCGGCTTCAACCTCGCCTTCCACACCCTCGCCCGGGCGATCCTCACCCCGACGTACCAGATTTCGGAGTAGTCGCCGCCACGGATCGGCCACCGCCGCGGAGTCTCCCGACACCATCTCGAGGCGACTCCGCGGCGGCGTGCGTCTCGCCGTTCAGGAACGCTTGTCGGCGGCCTGCTGGCGGAGTTGCGCCAGCAGCACCGGGTCGAGTTCGCCCGGGACCATCCGCTCCTCGAAGTTCTCGGTACTCGCCCAGGCGTCGAGCGCAGCGGCCAACCCGCCGCTGGTCTCGTAGCCCAGCGTTTCGAGGTCGGCGGCAACCTCTTCGGCCAATGCGCCTTCCAGTGGCAGCAGGCTGTCCGGATCCGGCTCGCCGAAGTACAGCTCGTGGAGGTCCAGCAGACGGCCCAGTTCGTCGATCGGCGTCTGATGATCGTCGACGCGTAGGTCGATGGCGATGTCGAGCACACCGCCGTACGCCGCTCCTTCGCGCCACACGCGGAGCGCCGCGCTCTGCCGCCCACGGCGGTCTCCGCCCACCTGATCGCCGGCCGACAACGCCGCGATCAGCCGCCGCTCGAACGATCCGCCGGGGGGCGTCGCCCAAGCGTCGGCCATCGCCTCCACGACCTGCGTGCCTGCCAGGATGTTGCCCTGGATCGCGAAACCGTCGCCGGCCTTCCCGCCCGCCCAGTCCATGCAGGCGCTGCCGGTGAACGTGGCGCCGCGCCCCTGCGCGTCGACCACACCGATCTGGCGATGCTCACGCTCCTCGTCGGAGTCCGTCAGTTGCGCGACAGCGTCAGCGGCGGAGCCACCACCGGCAAGAAGCTCGAGACCCTGCGGTCCGTACGACAGGTTCGCC
>NZ_SMKR01000291.1 GCF_004348725.1 Kribbella turkmenica | reverse complement strand
ACCCATTCCCCCGCACGCCCCGGCACACTCCTGGCCGAGACCCCCACCGGCTGGACCCTACAATCCGCCGACCGCCCCCTACACCTAACCCGCCACTCACCTTGACCCCTCCCGCATTCAGGTCCTTGTCACACCGTTGCCATGACGTCGGACACGACCTGCTTGCGTCGCATCAGCGTCCAGCCGATGGGGGCCAGGGCCAGCACCAGGACTACGTCGGCGACAATCGCGAGCGCGTTGACGCGTTCCGGGCGCGAGGCAACAAAGAGCACTCCGCCGAGGATGAGCAGGATCGCGGACCACGGCGGCGCCGATCGTGACACCCACAACAGGATGCCCGTGGCAACCAACGTGACCGGCACCAGCAAACCCCACGGCAGGAAGGCGAAGATGCCCACTGCCGGCGACTGGGGCAGCCGGCCCTCGGAGAGGTCGGCCAGCAGGTCAGTGCCGTACGCCCCGTAGTACATCGCCTGGACGTTGAACGCCGTACCGGCGGTGAAGCCGATCAGCGTCAGGGCCATGAACATCGGGCCGATCCGGGGCAAGCGGGACTCGATCACGCGGTAGAGGCCGGCGAACGCGATGACGAACAGGAAGGTCGACCACACGCCGAGGGTGCCGCCGGCGACCCCGTCGTTGATGCCGTCCTCCGAGATGAACGCCAGCGTGCTGCCCAGCAGCAGGACCGGCGCGAGGATGGTGGCCCAGCCGTGGATGCGGGCCGCTGTCGGACTGAATGCTGTTGTACTCATGTCTCGAGCCTGACTGTCCTGAAGCCCGTGCGGCAGGGAGCGGGCTGGCCAATCAGGGGTGTGGCCAGCCGTACCGGAGTGGTGCGGTCTGTTCGCTATCGGCGTGTGCCGCCCGCGCCGATACTGGTGGCTGTGAGAGGACGTTGGCTGACCTGGGTCGCCGTACTGGGCACGCTCGTCGTGGCGGCGGCGTTCGGGGTGATGCTGGTCCGGGGTCGCCCGCCGACGGAGTACTACGACCTGTTCCTGTTCCACAATGGGCCGTCGGCGATCGTCTTGCTGTGGATGGCCCGACTCGTGCTGCTCCGCCGGCCAGGCCACCTCGCGGGCCGGATGCTGCTGGCGATCGGCACCGTCCACGTTCTACATGTCGCGGTCGCGGTGACCGCAGACGTACGGCTGGTGGCAGCCGGGTTCGACCCACCGCTGGAGCAGGCGGCGGCGTTGCCTCCGTCCGGGTTGCCACTGGATGCGGCGACGTTGCTGTGGACTATGAACTGGCTGTGGGTGCCGGCCCCAGTACTGGCCATCCTGTTGCTGGTGGTGTTCCCGGACGGCCGGTTGCCCAGCCGTCGCTGGTGGCCGGTCCCGGTAGTCGCGCTCGCCGGGACCGTCCTGCTGATCGCCGGTTTCGTCATCGATGCCTGGCCGACCGCGTCCTGGGGCGCGGCGGATGTCCCGGCGGTGGTGGGACTGCTTCTCGCCGTGGGTGGGCTGCTCGTCGCGGGGGCCACGGTGGCTTGCGTCGCGGCACTGATCATCCGATGGCGGCGCCACAACGCCAGGACCCGGCAGCAATTCCGTGTAGCCGGTGTGGCCGCGATCGTCTTCGCGATCGTCGGAGTCTCGACCTACCCGTGGCAGTCGATCTGGATTCCGGCGGTGCTGATCACCTTCAACGGGCTGTTGGTCGCCTACGCACTGGCGGTCGCGCGGTACCGGCTCCATGATCTGGAGCCGCTGCTCGGCCGGGCCGCCGTAGCCGCCACCCTCACCGGACTCGTTGCCGCGGTCTACCTGACGATCGTCGTCGGCATCGGCAGGTTGCTGGGCGTGGGCACCGGAAGCACAGTCCTGCCGCTGGTGGCGGTCGCGGCGGTGGCGCTGCTCGTCGAGCCGGTACGCCGACGCGCTCGCCGTACCGTGGACCGTCTGCTCTATGGCCGCTATGCCGACCGCACCGAGGTACTGTCCCGGCTCGCTGCCCACGCGAGTTACGCCTCGGCCAGGGAGGTCCTCGACGAAGTGACCCGCTTGCTGGTGCGCAGCACCGGCGCCGCCCGAGCGGAGTTGCGGACAACCGCTGTTTCAGGCGACGAGCGCCCCGCGCTGCGCGCGGACGTCGAACACCATGGCGTGCGGTTCGGCGAGCTCTGCCTGCATGCGGCGGCGCCGTCCGATCTGGTGGCTGACGCTCCGCAAGTGCTGGCGGATGTCGCCCATGCGCTGGGGGTGGTGCTGCACAACGACCAACTGGCGGCCCAGTTGCGTGAGCAGTTGGCCGAGCTGCAAGCGTCTCGGCAGCGGCTGGTCGAAGCGCACGACCGAGCACGACGGACGCTGGAACGCGACATCCACGACGGCGCCCAAGCCCGACTGATCGCGCTGCGGATGCGAGTGGGAGCAGCGGCAGCGCGGACCGGCCCGCTGCCGTCCGGTGAGCTCGACGCGATCGGGCAAGAGGTCGACGCCACGATCCGTTCGCTGCGCGACCTTGCCCGGGGCATCTTTCCCCCGGTTCTGGAGCAGGGAGGGCTCGCCGCTGCGCTGCGGGCCTATGTACGTGAGCTGCCATTGCCCGTCAGGGTCACGCCGACCGGCGTCGGCCGCTATCCCCGGACCGTCGAATCCGCGGTGTACTTCGCCTGCCTGGAGGCTGTCCAGAACGCCATCCGGCACAGCGGGGCGAGCAGTGTCACCGTCGAGCTGCTCGACGACGGCCGAGCCCTGACCTTCGCCGTACACGATGACGGCGTCGGCTTCACGCCGAGTACAACCGCCGCCGGAACCGGACTGGTCAACATCAGCGACCGGATCGCCGCTGTCGGGGGCCTGACCGAGATCCAGTCGGCTCCCGCAACGGGAACCCGGGTCTCCGGACATGTCGCCCTTCACCCCTCCACGGCGGAAAGATAAGCCAGGACGGCTCTGACCCGCCGGTGAATCTGGCCGTCCTCCGGATCCAGGTCGAGCTTGCTCAGCACCGAGGTAATGTGCTTCTCCACTGCCCGCTCGGTGAGGACCAGCCGGCCGGCGATCGCCGCGTTGGACAATCCGGTGGCCATCAATCCCAGCACCTGCTTCTCACGCGGGGTCAGGCGGGACAGCGGCGACCGCTCATGCTTGACCTGTGCACCGACCAACGCCTGAACCACCGCCGGATCCAGCATCGAACCACCGCCGGCGACCGCGCGGATCGCGGCGCCCAGATGCTCGACGTCACCGACCCGCTCCTTGAGCAGGTACGCCCGCCGCACCGCCGACGGATCGAACAGCCGCAAGGCCCACTCCGGCTCCACGTACTGCGACAGCACCACGACCCCGAGCTCTGGGTACTCACGCGCGAACGACTCGGCGGCCCGGACGCCCTCGTCAGAGTCGCCCGGTGGCATCCGCACATCAGTCACCACGACATCCGGGGCATGCCGCCGCACCGCTGCGAGCAGCTCCGGCAACGTCGACACCGCGGCCACCAGGTCCAGCTCGTCCTGGCCCGACAGCAGCGATCGCAGCCCTTCCCGGATGAGGTAGCTGTCCTCCGCCACCACGACCTTCAACCCCATGACACGCACACTGTAGCCGCACTCCCCGGCCGGCACACCGGAACGTGGATGGGAGGCCAGCTTCCCACGGCTGGGCCGGGGGCCGCCTGCTGACCCCAGCTCGGAAAGCGTGTGGTCATACAGAAGGGCCCCGGTCGGGGGCGGTTTCAGGGGGTCGTTGCAACACCGTGTTGGTTTCTAGGTGGTGAGTAGATCACGCAGGCGCTCGGCTGGGGTGTCCCAGCTGAGCGTTTTGCGTGGTCGGGCGTTGAGTTCTTGGGCGACGT
>NZ_SMKR01000290.1 GCF_004348725.1 Kribbella turkmenica | reverse complement strand
GGTCTCTGCCATGCTCTACGTGAGCGCCTACGTGGCGAGCAGCATCGGCCTAGTATGGACGCTTTACATGCAGGCGACAGATGGTCGTGGCGCGGCGGTGACTGTAGGGATCGCACTGTTCGTAGCCGGGCAGTTGGTCATCGCCGGATTGGCCTCGGGAGTGCTTGGAGGCCTTCGCGATCAGGACGACAGCCGACAGAAGATCACATATGACGGGGCCTGGCGCCGTTTGGCACTCGGGTTGGAGTTGGCCGGGGCTGTGCGTGCACTGCGAAGATGACGGCTCCAATGCGGCACGAGCCGCCACGCCTGCACATTTAAGGATACAAGCGTTCCTGGCTGACCGGTGCTGTAACGCCAGTGTGCCGACGGCTCTCCGCCCGGGCTATCGGTCGCGTGACCGTTTGGGTGAAGCGGCACGTTGGCTCGGCATCCTCACGGTAGAGTTCGGTTGCTCTGGTGTGCCGAAGTCTGGTCGGCAACCCCCGGCCCATGCCGACATCTTAGGAGATCACATGATCAAGTCCGTCTGTAGTGCGGCTTGCGCTGCTGTCGTGATGCTCGCGCTCAGCGGCTGCTCGGGCGGCTCTGAGACCGCCACGTCCACAACCCCCTCGCCTGTGCCGTCGTCGACGCCGACTCCGACTACCTCGACACCTACGGCCAGCACGCCGAGCGCTGTTCCGTCGACGCCGCCGGCCAAGCCGGCGCGCACGGCGGCGCAATTGGCCAAGGCACTGCTTGCGCTGGCCGATCTGCCGCCCGGGTTCTCTGTCGAGAAGGACGAGGGTGGTGACGACGGTTCCGATGTCACGGTGTCGTCGAAGGATTCCCGGTGCGCGAAGCTGGTCGCGTTCTCCAATGCGGACAACCCGCCCGGGTCGAAGGCATCGGCGGGCCAGTCGTACTCCGGTGGCGCACAGGGACCGTTTGTCGACGAGACCATCGACGCGATGGGCTCGCCCGCTGCCGTCCGGGCGCTGCAGAAGTCCTTCAAGCAGGCCGTCGCCGCGTGCCGCACAATGACCTTGAAGGTTCCGGGCGAGGGGACGTCGCCGATCAGTGTCCGGGAGGTTGCCGCACCGCAGGTCGGCGCCGATCCGGTCGCCGTGCGCTTCACCGCGACCTCCGGGCCCTTGGAGGGGTTCGAGGTCACGATGGTCACCACGGGCGTTGACGACGTCGTCCTAGCGCTCACGGTGGTCAACGGCCTGCCCGAAGACATCGACGGCGCGACCTCGGCTGCGGTCGAGAAGGCACAGGACGTCCTCGGCGCGACCAAGTCCGGCACCTGACTATCAATCTGGCGGCACTATCAATCTGGCGGCGCGCGGAGAAGGCCGCTGGCCGGGTCGGTGTGAATGGTTGACGACCGGATCACCCGGATCGAACGAGAGCGAACTCCGCGCGGCGCCCGACCGACAACCGGCCACAGGCGACGCGCGGAAGGCCAAGGGAGCGCGGCATGCCGCGTGAGCCCGCGGTCGCTCTGGCCGGAGGACTGGAAGACTGGCAGATGTTCTCGGTGTCCGACTGGAAGGAGCGCCGGCGCGCGGCCGAGCGCATAGGCCGCAGCGCGGGGGCTCCCCGTCCGAGCAGGCCCTGACCCACGCCATGGCCGCACAGAGAGACCGGGCCACGCCACCTGCTCAACCCCCGGCGCAGTTCGCCTCCCATATCGACTCCCTCGGCCCGAACCCGAGCATGCCACCTGGTCGTTCAAACCCCACCACGGCTCCGTCGCCAGCAGCCAGCGACGCTGAAACGCCGGACCCACCTACGAAGCCCTACAAGCAGCCGCCACGCGCCGGCGAACCCGGAACTGAGCGAGAACCTCACCGACTGCATCACCATCCTGTAAGAACTCGTCGCCTACCTCGGCAAACCTCCGCAGCAGCAGCGAAGTTCACGAATCCTCGCCCCGGCGAACAACTCGACGTCGGCGACTCGTCGGCCGACCGCTCGGCAACCCGGCGAAGAACTAGGTAAACCTTTTCGAGTGGGCTTTCCCGCCTGGGTTCTTCCGCGTGGTGCGGGTCGTGGTGCGAAATCACGAGACCTATGGTGCATTCGGTGCCCCGTGGCGGCGGGCGTGTGAACGAAAGTGTTGGTAGAGAGCGGATGCGACGCTGTCGGTCCTACTCGTAATGAGAAGGTCATCGGCTCGATTCCGCAAGCGGCTGCACCCAGACCAACCGGTCGGGCACCACTCAACATCGGGAATTCGGCGTTTAGCGCCTCGATCGCTTTTGGTGCCCCAGTGGTGCCCGCGTCCCACCGAGTGGCATCAGTTCGCGCCGGCGCCGCGAGCGCCGGGTCGGGGCATTCGGGCTCCAAGCAGGTTGGCTGCCTGCTTGTCTGATTCGGCCACCCACGCGGCGTAGACCCGAAGGGTCGTCGTGCCACCCCCGCCGTGGCCGAGGCGGCCCGCCACGGTGCGAATATCTACGCCGGACCTGATCAGCTCCGTCGCTGAATAGTGCCGCAGCGTGTGCAGATGACTCTTGATGCCCAACTCGGCGCACATCTTCGCGTAACGGTGGCTGATGCCGTCGGGATTGCACGGCCGGCTGTGGTCGGCTTCGTAGGAGAACACAAATGCGGATTCGTTGAATGCCACCGCTAGCGACTCGACTTGCTGCTGGCAGTTCCGACGGTGTGCGTCTAGCAGTTCGACGGTTGCCGGATCGAGGCTGATTCGGCGCATCTGATGCGTCTTGGTGTCCTTCTCCCGCGCTTTCCCGTTTCGGCGGGTGAAGTTGCGTCGGATCTCAAGGACACCGGTGTCGAGGTGAACGTCGTGCCACCGAAGCGCAAGCAGTTCACCGCGGCGCGCGCCGGTCACCATCTTCAGCCAGATCAACATGCCCCAGGCCAGGTCCTGTTCCCACGCCGCCGTAACGATCCGCGTCCCTTCATCAGCGGTTGGCGGCTGCGGCTGCGGGGGTGGCTGCTTCGGCTTCTTGGCTTCCGCGGCGGGATTGCTGTCGATCCACTCCCACCGAACTGCGGCGGCGAGCGCACCGCTAATCACGAAGTGAATCTTGCGGACAGTTCCTGCGGCCAGCGGCTTGCAGACGTGGGGCTGGCACTCAATGACCTGGCACCCTGCCGCGGTGCAGTCATGTTCTGCGCGCGACTTCGCTGAGGGCCGACCCGGCGGCCGTCGATGCTTTACAGTTCGACACTCGTGCTCGCCGGCAGTTCGGTGCTCGATGAACGGCTTCCCATTGCAGCGGTAGCTGCACCGACGTAGTTGCGCGTAGAACTGCTCCAAGGCGCGGGTCCCGATCTTCGAGATCGGACATCGCCGAGCGCCGGACCAATGGTCCGAGCCGCCAGCTCGCGGTACCTGTCCAGCGTCGACTCATCCGCTTCGTGGACTTCGAGCCATGCGTCCAACGCGTACGCCAGGGTTGCCTTCGTCGCGGCGTTCCGCTGACGATCCACCTTCGCCAGGAGCCGCGACCTGATCTCGGGGATCTTCTTCTCGTCGCGGGTGGACTCGCTCAGGTACGAGTCCTTCCTCGTCACAGGATCTACGCCGGCGTACACCAGCACCTGATGAGAGTTGCCCCGCTTGCGGACGTATCCCCGCTCGCGACCGCCAGCAGCGCGCCGTCCAGCCATGGATCAGATGGTACCCATTGTCAGATCCATTGACAGACAGCCGAAAATGTGATCACGGAGTGTAGTAATGCCTGGTCAAGCGTGGAGCCGGTGAGGGGACTCGAACCCCTAACCACCGCTTTACAAGAGCGGTGCGCTGCCAGTTGCGCCACACCGGCGGGTGTTGTGCCGGTCCATCTTAGGGG
>NZ_SMKR01000289.1 GCF_004348725.1 Kribbella turkmenica | reverse complement strand
ATCAGACTGTGGGTTGGCCAACGGGATTCCAGTTGGTGAACCCACGCTCTGATGGGTCAACCCACCAGACGGTGCGCCGAAGACGGCGGTGAGTGCCGCGGCCTCGGCGGCGTCGCTGAGGGCGGTGCCGGTCGCGTTCGCGTTGACGTAGCCCACCTCGCCGGGCGATACGCCGGCCCGGGCCAGCGCGGCCTGGATGGCTGCGGCCAGGCCGCGCCCGTCCGGAGACGGCTGGCAGGGGTGGTAGGCGTCACCGGCTCGACCCCAGCCGGCGATCTCCGCGAGTCCGCTCCCCGCCTGCAGGACGACCGCGGCGACGCCGTCGCCCAGTAGCAGGCCTCGGCGGTTGAGGCTGAACGGGCGGACAGTTCGGTCGTCGGAGAGGGCCCGGCCGGCGTCGAACAGCGCGTACTGGTCCGCCTCGACCAGGTACGCCCCAGCTACGACGATGCGGTCGGCACGTCCATTGCGGATCAACGTTGCGGCGTCGGCGATCGCCGTACTGGCTGAGACGCAAGCACTCGTGTAGACGCGTCGCTGACCGAAGTCGAAGGACGGTGCCGAGTGCAGCGCGAGCAGCAGAGGTGTCGTACTGCGGTCGCTGCCGGCCTGACTGCACGCGGTGGCGATCGCGAGATCCAGCTCTTCTTCCAGCGTGCCGACGTCGACTGCCGTGGCGGCGTGGTGCACGCGACGGTTGCTGGTGTCGAAGCGCCGTACTTCACTGAAGGCCGCGGTACTGGCCAGCTGGGCCTCGGGCCCGCGACCGAGTGCGGTCAGGACGGAGAGGCCGGTGACGGAGACCGGTCGCGGCTCAGACATGACTGGTCAGCACCTCGGCCAGTACGGCGACCGCGTCGTCGACCGTGGTCATCCGTTCGAGCTGATCGTCGGAGAGCTCGACGCCGTACCGCTGCTCGACCTGATGGACCAGCCAGGCCAGCTCCATCGAGTCGATCCGTTCGGCGCCCGGCGGTCGCTCGCCGAGACCTGCCAGCCAGCTGATGATGTCGTCCCGCCCGGGCGGGGGTGGGGTCGAGGTCATCAGACTTGCTGGGCTACCCGGCCGGCCACCTCGGTGGTGAACTCGCCGACCGTCATCAACGCCAACTGCTCCGACTCGTCGTCGGAGAACCGCACCCCGAACCGGTCCTCGACCCGCACCGACAGATCCGCGAGCGCGAGCGACTCCAGGTCCACCCCGGCCGGCCCGAGCGTGGTGTCGTCGTCGATCCCCTCGGTGTCGTAGTTCATGTCCTCCAGCTGCGCGATGACGAAAGCGCGAACCTCGTCCTTCATCGGGTTACCTTCTTTCCGTGGGTGATTCGGTACATGTCTGGGTGGCGCCGGCCGGCCCCGACCAGCACGCGGCCGGCAGGGACCTGCTGCTGGAACTGGCCGGCATGCTCCTCGACCGCCCGGCCGAGCTCCGGTACGAGCCGGCCGGGCGGCCGCTCGTCGGCGGCCTGGCGGTGAGCATCAGCCACAGCCGCAACCTCGTCGCGGCCGCGGCCTCGCCCACAGGACGCATCGGCATCGACATCGAGGACATCTGTCCGCGCGAAGTGAGCGGCCTGGCTCGTCGCTGGTTCGATCCGTCGGAGCTCGACTGGATGGCGCAGCAACCCGACGAACTGATCGCCTTCCTCCACCTGTGGACCGCCAAGGAAGCGGTCGGAAAGGCTCGCGGGCAGGGCCTGCGAAAGTCCGGTCTCCGCCGTCGCATGCCGTTGCCGGACGGGCCGGTGCCTTCCGAGGCCGGCCTGACCGTCCTGCACCTGCCGATCGCTCAGGCGGTGCTGGCCGTGGCGTTGCCCGCGGCAACCTCCGAGGTCGTGCTGACCGAGCATCACGGGGCTGCCGTGCGGAGGATCGTGACGTCGCGGACCAGTTTCCCGGTGGTGGTGCGCGGGAGCTGATCGAGGATGCGCACGGTGCGCGGACGTTTGTAGGGGGCCAGCAGTTGCGCGAGCTCGGTCTCCAGGCGAGCGACGTCCCGGCGTTCCTTCAGCTGCAGGTAGGCGGTGATCGAGCCGTCGAAGACGACCACCGCCGCCTCGACGCCGCGCAGCGTGCCGAGCGTGTACTCCACCTCGGTCAGATCGACCTTCATCCCGCCGACCGAGACCTGCGAGTCGAGCCGGCCCTTGATGCTGACCAGGCCGGTCTCCGGGTCGACGACACCGGCGTCACGCGTCCGCAGCCAGCCGTCCGACCAGCGCGCCGGGTCGACCAGCCCGAGGTACGGCGACTCCGGCCGCCGGATGTGGAGCTCCCCGCCGACCGCGCGGACCTCGATGCCCGGCGCGGGGCGGATCGCCGGCCGGTGTTCGCCGTACAGGTCGGTGCCGATGACACCGACCTCGGTCATCCCGTACATGGTGCCGAGCGGCACGCCGTACTTCGCCTCGAACGACTGCGACACCGCGGCCGGCACCAGCTCGCCGCCGGTCGTCATCCGCTGGAACTGCGGCAGTTCCGGCGGCTCCTGGACCGACGCGAGCAGCCCGATGTGGAACGGCACCCCGAGAACGGTCGCCGGGTTCCGGCCCGACGCGATCGCCTGGATGATCGCGTCTCCGGTGAGCCTCGCCGGCGGGACCAGCTCGACGCCGGCGTGCAGTCCGTACATCAGCCCGCCGACCAGTCCGAGCACGTGCACCATCGACGGGAGCAGGACGATGCGTTCACCCCGCTGCGGCACCCCGTCGATCTGCGTATACCGCAGTACCTCCTCGACCAGGTCCTCCGCGGACCGGCCGATGACCTTCGACGGTCCGGTGGACCCCGAACTCAGTTGTACGACGGCGTGCGTCGTACCGGCCGGGTGACCGGAGTAGCTGGCCACGTCCGTCTCGACCTCGACGAACGTCCGCAGCCCCTGGGAAACCGGTCGACCCGGTGACACCACCACCTGAGGCACCAGGCGCTCGATCGCCCGCCGCACCTCGTAGTCGGTCAGCCGGTGATCCAGCAGGATCGCCTGCCCGCCACTGCGCCAGACCGCCAGCAAATGCGTCACGAACGCCATCGAGGGCGGTAACCTCAATGCCGCGGCACCACCGGCCCGAAAACCGGACTCGGCCAGTTCGGATTGGCGGTCCCGCACCAATCGACGCAGCATTGCCCGGTCAACAGGCTCCGGCAACCGAAAGCAGATATCGCCAGCCGGCCCCGCCAGCAGCACATCATCGACCCACTGAGCACCCTGGGTGGTTCCGGGCACCACGACAGCACCGTCCATGGTCATCCGAGCTCCGAAGTTCGTTGCACACAAAGGATTCGAAGACCAGAACCTCCACCAAGGCCTGGCGATGACTGGACGATACGACACGATCACACAACAGCGCTATGGACCATAAGTAATAGTCCCATCACCGTTGGCAACTACCCTGGGACTGCATTCTTCTTAAACTATTTCGAACCGCTGATGCGACTCCGAACGGTTAGGATTCGTGCCACCAAACGCCATCGACACAGGGGAACCCGCACCATTTCTACGAGCCCATTTCCGCACATCGCGAAAATGTCCGACCGGCACCCCGCCTGCTTCCCGGCTCCTGTCGGCGTCGTCCTGTCCGCACCGCCGGTCATTCCCCATGCCCGCCCCGACAGGCAGGTCCGCATGGGATATCCAGTCGTCGATGACGAATACCCTATGGGGGTACCAAGACCGGTTCGGTGAAGACGGCTACGTCGTCGCCGTAGGCCAAGAGCAAGAGGCTTCTGCGATCCGCGTGAGTAGAGCCCGGCCGAGTCGGCACGCCTCGGCACGTCCGGCCGCCCATTCCGACGCCGGCGCAACCGGGTTCTCGAGGGCTGCCGCACCTCCCCGTGCCCTTCAACAGGAAATTTCTGGTGGCCACCCACCGCTACCTGTGCAAGCCCCCAACCAGCGCCACCCCGACCCCGCGCAACCGGCGCCTCAACAGCCTGTCGCGCAACCACAGCGGGGCGGAGCTCCAGTACTCGCCGCGCCGAAGGTGGCAGCAGGCGTCGC
>NZ_SMKR01000288.1 GCF_004348725.1 Kribbella turkmenica | reverse complement strand
GCCCGGCCCGCAAGCCGGACCCGGAGGAGGACCTCGACATCCCGGACTTCCTCAAGTAAGCAGCGTCCGGGCCGGTAGGCTCTGGATGTGTTCGGGTATGACGAGGTTCTCCGCGACGTCCGCTTCGCCTTCACCGATCGGTTCGGCGGTGCGAGCAGGCCGCCCTACGGCGAGCTGAACCTCGGTGGAGCCGGTGAGGCCCCGGAGTTGATCGGCGAGAACTTCCGCCGGGTCGCCGAGGCGTTCGGTGTCCGGCCCGAAGGGATCGTCCGGGTCAGCCAGGTCCATGGACGGGACGTGCACAGGGTCCGTCCGGGCGACGAGTTGCCGCCGACGCCGATGCCGACGGCGGACGCGCTCGTCACGACCAGGTCCGACGTGGTGCTGGCGGTCCGCGCCGCCGACTGCCTTCCGGTCCTGCTGGCCGGCGAGGGTGTGGTCGGAGCGGCACACGCCGGACGCAAGGGCATGTACGCCGGCGTCGTACCGGCGACCGTGGCGGCGATGCGCGAGCTCGGCGCGGAGCGGATCACCGCCGTGCTCGGGCCGCACGCGTGCGGGCGGTGCTACGAGGTGCCGGCGGAGATGCGGGCGGAGGTCGCCGAGCGGGTGCCGGCGTCGTACTCCGAGACGAGTTGGGGGACACCGGCGATCGATGTGGCCGCCGGCGTGCAGTCGCAGCTCGCCGAGCTCGGCGTCGAGGTCGTCGACGCGACCAGGTGCACGATCGAGTCGGAGAACCTGTACTCGTACCGGCGCGAAGGCCCGGTGAGCGGCCGCCTGGCCGGTCTGGTCAAGCTGGGCCGATGATGACGGTGCGCGCGGACGAGCTGCGGGAGAACCTGCACCTGGTGCGGGAGCGGATCGAGAAGGCCTGTGAGGCGGCCGGGAGGGCCTCGGACGAGGTCACCCTTGTCGCGGTCACCAAAACCTTCCCAGTCAGCGACGTACGGGCGCTGACGGCCCTCGGCGTGCGGGACGTCGGGGAGAACCGCGAGCAGGAGCTCAAGGCGAAGGCGCCGGACTGGCCGGACGTCACCTGGCACTTCGTCGGGCAGTTGCAGTCGAAGAAGGCCCGTTCGGTGGTCCGGTATGCGTCGGTGGTGCACTCGGTGGACCGCTCGTCGCTGGTGACCGCGCTGTCCAAGGCAGCGGTCGCCGAGGAACGGACCGTGCGCTGCCTGCTGCAGGTGAGTCTGGCGTGGTACGGACCGGCCGAGGCCGCCACCGGTGCCGGACGCGGTGGCGTCGAGCCGTCCGCCATACTCGGGCTGGCTGCCGAGGTGGCCGCGGCCGACGGGCTGGAGCTCGGGGGCGTGATGGCGGTCGCGCCGCTCGGATCGGACCCGGACGAGGCCTTCGCCGGGCTGCGTGACGTAGCCTCCCGGCTACGCTCCGAACACCCCGGTGCCGACTGGATCTCGGCCGGGATGACCGGCGACCTGGACGCCGCGATCAGGCAGGGTGCGACACACGTCCGGCTCGGGCGCGCCTTACTCGGTACGCGTCCTCCACTCGGTTAGTGTCGACATCGAGCAGGTTTGCTTCCTGCTCACCGTTGTCGTCGAACCGGATCGAGGGGCTGGAGGGCCATGAGCGGCGCGCTGCGCAAGATGGGTGTCTACCTCGGCTTGGTCGAGGACGGGGAGCGCTACAACGCGCGGTACGACGACTACGACGAGTACGACGACTACGACGAGGACGCGGTCGGAGCCGTCGACGGGGAGTCCCACGAGACCGGGCCGGTGCCCGCCGGCCGGGACGGCCGCGAGTCCAGAGACTCCCGCCCTGAGTCGCACGTCCACTCAGGTCGCGAGGAGCAGGGCGCGACGGTCAGCAAGTTTCCAGATCGACGTGGTGTCGCACCGTCCCCGGAGGTTACCGAGTTGGCCCGCATCACCACCGTGCACCCGCGCAGCTACAACGAGGCGCGGGTCATCGGTGAGCACTTCCGCGACGGCACGCCCGTCATCATGAACCTGACCGAGATGGACCACGCCGACGCCAAGCGGCTGGTCGACTTCGCCGCCGGGCTGATCTTCTGCTGCCGGGGCTCGATCGAGCGGATCACCACCAAGGTGTTCCTGGTCTGCCCGCCGAACGTGACGGTGGCCGCCGAGGAGAAGGAGAAGATCGCCGCGGACGGGTTCTACAACCAGAGTTGACGCGACGCGCGTCTGCCACGGTTTCCGCCGGTCTTCTACACTCATTGACGACATGATTGCTCTAGCGCTCGTCCTCACGGTTCTCTACTGGGTACTGCTCGCCTTCTTCCTGACGCTGGTGGCGCGGTTCGTGCTCAGCCTGATCGTCATGTTCGCGCCGCAGTGGCACCCGAAGGGTCCGCTGCTGCTCTTCTTCGAGTTGATCTACTCGGTCACCGATCCGTTCCTGCGGCCGCTGCGGCGGATCCTGCCCCCGATCGGGGCCGGCGGGATCCGGATCGACCTGTCCATGCTGATGCTGTTCGTCATCGTCTCGCTGGCGATGTCGATCAATTCGACCGCCTTGCGCTCACTGTGAGGGTGAGGCGGCCGGGGACTGGGTAGGTAGAGTCTCGAAAACGGGGAACCTAGGCCGTTATCGCCGCCCGGATTCCGTTTGAACACAACGAAGCGATAACGTGATCTACTGAGTCGCCGGGGTGAGAGCCACGGGGACTCCGCCAAGACACAGACAAACGAGGTGAAAGATGCCGCTGACGCCGGATGACGTCCGCTCGAAGCAGTTCACGCCCGTCCGACTACGGGAGGGCTACGACGTCACTGAGGTCGACTCGTTCCTCGACGAGGTCGAAGCCGAGCTCGAGCGACTTCTCGCCGAGAACGAGGAGCTGCGGGCCAAGCTCGCGGCGGCCCAGCGCGCGGGTGCGGGGCAGGACCGGCCGGTCGACCAGACCGCCGCGCTGCCGCCCGTCGTGCAGCAGCCCAAGCCCCCGGTCGTGGTCGAGAAGCCGGAGGAGAAGCCACCCGTCGTCGCGCCTGTAGCGGCCGCGGGGGCTGCTGCGGCGGCAGGGACCGTCGGTGACGCCTCCAGCTCCGCCGTGCGACTGCTGGAGATGGCCACCAAGCACTCCGACGACCTGGTCCAGGAGGCGAAGGACACCGCCGACAAGATCATCGGCGAGGCCCGCGCCAAGGCCGAGCGGCTGGAGAACGAGGCTCGCGGCAAGGCCGACCGGATGACCGGTGAGGCCCGTGCGCGCGCCGAGAAGCTGGACGGCGAGATCGCCGAGCGCCGGGCGCAGATGCTCGGCACCCTGGAGAAGCAGAAGGGCCAGCTCGAGCGCACGATCGACGACCTGCACGCCTACGAGCGCGAGTACCGCAGCCGGCTGAAGACGTACTTCACCGAGCAGCTCAAGGCGCTGGGTAACGGCGACGACACGCTCAGCCCGCGCAACGGCTTCCGCCCGGAGGCTCGCGCGCAGGCGCACGGTCACGGCGTCTAAAACCTCGGACAAGAGGCGGTGCTTTCCGGCGGCACCGCCTCTTCGTCATGTCTGGACACCTCTGACACACCGTCCCAGGCCGGTGACACCGCGTCAGGATCATGCTCAGGGCCAGACGAGAGGTTCCTTCCGGCCGCTCAACGTCTCGACATCACTGAGCCGCAGCCGGTACGGCGCAAGCCGCAGCACGGAAGGTGATTCCCCAGCCGGACCGCCGGGGAACACGCTCCAGAAGTCGTAGCCGAGTGGGGCCCGGGCGTCCCGGTACAGCTCCCACACTCGTTGCCGGGTCGCGCTGTCGCCGACCCACTCCGCGTGACAGTCTGCGACGGCCACCTCCTGCCCCGGCTCCCAGTAGCCGCAGCTCAGGTGCGGGCTGAACGCCAGGTGCCGGACCTTGACCGGCGTCGCCCGGGTGACGATCCAGCCGGTCAGTTCGTCCGCCAGCTCCCACAGCGGGTGGAGGATACGGGTGCGCGGCCGGAGATCCGGCCCGACCGTCGCCACCGTGCACCAGACGATCCGGTGTGCCCTCTCGATGAACATTTTTGCACAACCATGGTTGTATAATAGCTGATATACAAC
>NZ_SMKR01000287.1 GCF_004348725.1 Kribbella turkmenica | reverse complement strand
CCACCCCCACCGCCCACCGCCGGTCAGTCACCGCTGCCTAGTGCGTGGTGGATCGCAGGAAGGCCAGCGCCTGCGGCCAGGCCAGCCGGAAGGCGTCGGCGTTGACGTCCTTGTCGTGCCGGGACTTGTCGGAGAAGCCGTGGTCGGCGCCCGGGAAGTACTGCGTGAAGGTGGCACCCGTCGGGCGGGCCTGGAGGACCGTCTGCAGGGCCTCGAAGTCGGCGTTCGGGACCGCGGCGTCCGCGCTCGGGTAGCTGACCAGGACGGGCGCAGTGATCGCGCCGGCCTCGGCGATCGCGTCGTACGTGTGATGGGGCGGGAGGTCCGACGGCACCGTCGGGTGGAAGGCGACGACGCTGGCGACCCGGTGATCCCTCGCCGCGAGCAGGAACGCGAACCGGCCGCCGAGACACCACCCGATCACGCCGACCTTGTTGCAGCCGAGCTCACCGAACAGGTGATCCAGCAACTCGGTCTGCTCGGCCAGCGCCTGCTCGTCGTCCAGCTTTCGCAGCAGTGCCCCGAGCTCGTCCCGGCTCGAGTCGTCGGTGCTCCGTCCCTTGAACGGATCCCACACCAGCGCGGTGATCCCCTCGCCGGCCAACTCGTCCGCCCACTCCCGGACCTGTTCCCCGATCCCGGTGATCATCGGCAGCAACAAC
This sequence comes from Kribbella turkmenica, assembly GCF_004348725.1. Classification (GTDB taxonomy): domain Bacteria; phylum Actinomycetota; class Actinomycetes; order Propionibacteriales; family Kribbellaceae; genus Kribbella; species Kribbella turkmenica. The sequence goes on along the minus strand of NZ_SMKR01000287.1, from coordinate 3,540 downwards.
ATCCCGGCGCGCCCGACCCGAGCCAGATAAGCGTCCTGCTCCCCCACCCGCACAGTCACACCCATAGCCGAATCCTAGACAGCCTTCCGGGCGTGGATCAGCTGGAGCAGCCTGACCAGACAACGGCGCGACCGACAAGGTATTCGCGGTTACCGGCCGCGTCGTAGGTCCCGCCCGGCTCGAAGAGGTGCTTGACCGAATTCTCGCCGGGTGTGTCGATCACGTACTGGGTGCCGTCCCGGCGGGACACGATCGTCCTGACCTCGTCGTCGAAGTACGCGACATCACCGGCGGTGTTGACCGCGTCGAGTCTGTGCGGGTAGCTGACGATTACCCGGTTCTGGGTCGTCCACAGAGTACCGGTGTACACGCCGTTGAGGTCCTGATCGCCGGTCACGTAGTTGCCGGCGATCGCGATCGGTTCCACCCGTGCGCCGGCTGTGCCGGTCAGTGGCGAACCCTTGGCGTCCCAACGCTTCCAGACCAAACCCGTCGCGCCGTGCTCGGTCGCGACAGACCCGACGACGACGCCGGCGTCGTTGATGTCGACGGCGCGGGACCCGATGTCCGCCGGCAGGCGCAGCGGTGTCCTGCCGGCCGGCCAGACCACGGGGGCCCAATAACCGGTGACGCTGTCGAAGCCGTTACCCACGACGTCTCCCCGCTCGTTGAGGGCCATGACGCTGATTGCCTGCAGGCCGGCCGGCACCTCGAGGTACCGGAAGGTGCCTTTGGAATAGAGCCAAGGCCGCGCGTGCCAGTCGGCGTCCATGGTGGCCCCGAGAACTGTGCCCTTGCTGTTCACGTCCGTCGCGATCATGTAGTCACCGGGCGAGGGCGGCTCGAGGACCTGCGGTTCGCCTTCGGTCCACAACAAGACCTGGGGGTCTCCTGGCGGGTTGAGACGGCCGACCTGGAACCGGCCAGTGGGATCAGATGCCGCAAGAGAGCTGTGTGCGCCCGCCGGAGTGCCCGCGGGCAACTCGAGCTCGGTCGCTGTACAGGTTGACGACTCCGCGGTCGCCGGCGAAACGCCGGTGATGACAGAACTGCTCAGCACCACGGCAACCACCATCGCGGCCGGCCGGAGAACGGACATGTTCATCGCTGCCCCCAGGACAGAAGACTCGGACTGGAACGGGGCCGCACGCTCGCCCCGGAGAACAACCTCACGTCTGTCTACGATGCAGAGACTCGTCCGAAGGTTCTGCGGCTACTGCGCCGCGAGCATGCGGAGGACGGCGGTGTTGACCAGCAGGAGGATGATCACGGAGAAGACGAGCAGGGCCACCTGGGCCGGCAGGAAGGCGATGCCGGCGCCGATCGCGAGCACCGGCAGGGCGAGGCCGGCGTACGCGATCAGGAAGAGCGCGGCCAGGACCTCGCCGCGCGAACCGGCGTCGGCCAGGGAGGCGGCTGTGGCGACAGCAGCGCGGAACACCAGGCCCGCACCGGCACCGGCGACGACTCCGCCGGCGAGAAAGACCCACAGATCGGGGAGCAGGCCGCCGACGGCGACGCCGACCAGGCCGGCCGACATGAAGACGAGGCCGAGCCGGAGTTGGCCGGGCCGCGTCACCCTGACGAAGACCGCCTGACTGACCGCACCGGCGATGAACACCCCGAACGTCACGCCACCGGCCAGCACCCGTGAGGTCTGGTGCAGCGTCCCCGCGAGGAAGGTCGGCGCCAGCGAGGTGAACAGCCCCAGGATCGCGAACGCCGCGAACGCACCCGCCGCGGAGGCGAAGAACAACGGCCTGGCCGACGACGGCAGCGCGACCCGCTGCGGCCGGTACGCCGGCCGCACCTCCAGCCGCTCCACCGTCTCGGGCACCAGCGCGACCCCGATCGCACTGAGCACCAGCAACACCAGGAAGACCTCGTACGGGCGCTCGAGCGGTGACGACACGTACGCCGCCAGCACGCCTCCCACCAGCGGACCGAGAGCAAGGCCGCCCAGGTTCACCATGCTCGAGATCAACGCCGACCGGCTCGGGTCCTCCTCGGGCCGCGCGACCTGCCGCAGTTCGGACAGGTGCGCGGTCGCGGTCGCGGTGAGCACGCCGACGCCGACTCCACAGATGAAGCGCGCCAGGAGCAACCCCGGCACGTCCTGCCAAACCAGGAACACGACCGCAGAGAGCGCTTCCGCGAGGACGGCGAGCAGTGCCACCCGGCGACGCCCGAGCCAGTCACTGACGTGCCCGGCCAGGTACAGCGCGGCCATCACTCCGACCGCGTAGCTGGCGAAGATGACCGTGATGACGTACGTCGGGAAGCCGTCGCGGTGCTGGTAGATCGCGTAGAGCGGGGTCGGGACGGTGGAGAACGCCATCGTGGTCAGGAAGGCCGCGGCGATCACCCAGAACCCCGGACCGTGCGCGAGCCGCCCTTGCTTCGCATCGAGCGCGCGCGGACTGGTCAGAGCGGACATGTCTTCAGCGTCGCGCACGAGATCTATCGAGTCCAACGAAAGTTCTTGCACGCTCTTATCGAAGCTCTCGATAATTGCTCCGTGGACAGCCGACAGCTGGAGTACTTCGTCGCCGTCGCCGAGGAACTGAGCTTCACCCGCGCGGCCCAGCGGCTGTTCACGGTCCAGTCCACGGTGTCGGCCGCCGTCCGCGCGCTGGAGACCGATCTCCGGACGACCCTGTTCGACCGGTCGACCCGACGAGTGACGTTGTCCGCGGCCGGAGCAGCGTTGTTGCCGGAGGCGAAGGCCGCACTCGAGGCGCTCGACCGGGCCCGGGCCGCGGTCGAGGAGGCGTCGGCCGGGCTGCGCGGCAACATCCGGATCGGGACGCTGGCCCGGCTCGGCCTGGTCAACCTGGCCGAGCTGCTCGGTGCGTTCCACCGGAAGTATCCGTTGGTCGACGTCCAGGTGGCGACGTCGCCGCGCGGGTCGAGTGGACTGGCGGACGACGTGCGGCACGGCCGGCTCGATGTCGCGTTGGTGGGGTTGTCGCGGTCGGAGTTGCACGGGCTGGAGATCCGGGATCTCGCCACCGTCCCGTTCGTCGTACTGCTGCCGTCGTCCCATCCGCTGGCCGGTCGACCGGAGGTCCGGCTCGACGAGCTGCGGACCGAGCGGTTCGTCGACATGCCGCGCGGGTTCGGCAACCGCAGCATGGTCGACCGGGCCTTCGACGACGCCGGCCTCCCGCGCCGGATCCAGGTCGAGGTGCCGGAACTGACCACCATCCCCGACTACGTCCGGGTGGGTCTCGGTGTCGCCGTCGTACCCCAGCTGGAGCCGGCCGCCGCGCCCGGCGTGGCCCAGCTGCCGATCGCGGGCGCCGACCTGAGCTGGACGCTGTCCGTGGTCACGGTCAGCGGCCGGCGACCGAGCAGAGCGGTGACCGCCCTGCTCGATCTGATGGCCGACTCCGTCCGCCCGGACGGGCCCTACTTCTGATATGGAGTGAGTTTCTGTCAAGGGCAGGGTGAGGCGCCCGTCCCGGTGGGTTGTTCCGGGGCGGGCGCCTCGTGCTTCGTCGGCTGGCTCGGCGAGCGTGTCGGTGTCGACGCGCGGTC
>NZ_SMKR01000028.1 GCF_004348725.1 Kribbella turkmenica | reverse complement strand
CCCAGCGGCGCAGCGTCTCGGCCGTCATCCCCAACCGGGCCGACACCGCCTTGATCGCCGCCCACTCAGAGTCGTAATCGTCAACATGATCGATGACCAGCCGGACCGCCTTGGCACGGGTCTGCTCGTCGTACTTGCCCGGCAGGAATGCCACCTTCCCAACGAAGGAGGTGCGCATCAAACCCGGGGTGGTTCAGTCCGGGCGTCGGTCAGAATTGCGCGGCCTCCGGGATGATTCGGTCGCCGAGCAGCTCCAAGGGCGCGATTTCGTCCACATGCGGCACCTTGGTGTGTGCGTGCGTGATGCCGAGTCCGGCCAGCCGCTGCAACTCCTTGAGAATCGGCTCCACGTTCTCACCTCTCGAGCCGGGGTCGATCGGCAACACCACCGTCTTCTCGATGTCGTCGTAGTCGCGTGAGACGGCTTCGCAATGCTCTCGGAGCACATCCAGCTTGTGCTCGAGATCAGGCGTCGCAAAGAGGTTGCAGGCGTCGGCATACAGCGCGACGAGACGTAGTGTCCTCTTCTCCCCTCCACCGCCGATCATGACCGGGATCCGGCGTAGCGGAGGCGGTGAGTTGAGGGTTCGGCCCAGCTGATGGTGCTTCCCGTGGAACTCCACGCCGGGCTGTGCTGTGTCGTGGCCGAACATTAGACGACAGATTCGCAAGGCTTCTTCCAACCGCTCGAAACGCTCGGTCAAGGGCGGGAAGCTCAGACCCAGTCCTCGTGCCTCCTCCTCGTACCATCCGGCACCGATGCCCAGCCAGGCACGTCCACCACTGAGCACGTCCAGAGTGGTGACGCACTTGGCGAGCATCGCCGGCTCGCGATACGTCACAGCCGTGACCCACGTCAGCAGCTCCACTCGCGTCGTACACGCGGCGAGGAAGCCGAGCGTGGTGTAGGCCTCCAGCATCGGCGCCTCAGGAGCGCCGTTGGCCTCGATCTGCCAGAGGTGGTCGGCCACCGACAGACGCGCGAACCCCGCGTCCTCGGCGGCCGTCGCGACTCGCTGCAAGTCGGTTGCCAGGGTCTGTGCACCACCGGGCCAGTCGAAGTCTGAGACATGGAGGCCGATCTTCATCTGCGTGCCGATCTCTGCTGGTGGGTGACTTGAGGGCTATCGGTCATAGGTCTTCGAAGACCTTCGAGCCACCGATCGACAGGGCGACGACCACACCCGCGAAGGTGACCGCCGTCATGATCATCGCGACCGCAGCGACCAGTGGGTAGTTTCCGTTGGCGTACGTGTCGTAGAGGACCGTGCCCATCACCTGCGTCTGCGCGGAGCGGATCAGCAATGAGGCGGTGAACTCATGCGTCAGAAGCACGAACATGAGTGCCGCTGCCCCGCCGACGCTGGAGCGCAGGAGGGGCAACACAATGCGTAGGTTCGTCGTGACGACACCCGCACCGGCCACCCGGGATGCTTCGACGTAGGCGTCGCCCAGTGCGGTCATACCTGACATGTGCATCCGGGTGGTGAACGGCAGCATGATCGTGACGTAGGCGACGAGGAGCACCCACTTCGTGCCGTAGAGGAAGAACGGATCGCGGGTATACGTCAGGAGAAATCCGACTCCGAACACGACCGCGGGCACTCCCAACGGCAACGTGATGATCAGGTCCAGCACTGCCCGAGTGACCTTCAGCTGCTTGGCGCGCAGCAGTAGCGAGGACGCGATGAAGCCGATCGGCAAGCAGATGGCCACCGCGAGGAACGAGATCCAGATGCTCGTCCAGACGGCATCAACGAGAACGGGGGTAGCGAACAATTCCCGGAAGTTGTCGAGACTGAAGGCGCCAGGCGCGATCCTGCGACTCCAGAACGGCGAGAGGGAGACGACCGCAAGTGCGACGAGCGGCAGCACGGTCGAGAGCAGCAGGTAGGTGAGGATGAGACCGACCGCGAACTTCGACTTGCGCTGTATCGGCCGGAAACCTCGTCCCCCGTGGGTGACGAAGCGGCTGGTGTTGCCGAGCAGGTACTTCTGACCCAGGACGACGGCGACGCCGACGATGAGCAGCGGCGACGCGATGGCCGCGGCGGCCGCCGGGTCCTGCGGGGTGCGGTTGTACAGCGCGTAGTAGATCTCGGTGGTGAGTACGTTGACGTCGCTCTGCCGGCCCAGCAACAGGGGCGCGGTGAACTGGCCGAGGCCGATCAGCAGGGCGACAGCGCCGCCGTAGAGCAACGATGGGCGGATCATCGGCAGGATCACGCGGAAGAACACACCCAAGGCACCTGACCCGCTGACGTGGGCGGCCTCGATGAGTTCGGAGTTGATGTTCTGAAAGCCCGCACTGAGGAACAGATAGACGAACGCGGTCAGGGTAAGACCGGTGATGATGACGATCCACGGAAGCGTGTAGACGTCGATCGGTCCCGCTACCAGGTGGTCCCACCAGGGAAGTCGCCGCAGTAACGCGTTGAGGTATCCCGGCCGGGGTGACAGCAGGAACGTCCAGCCAAGCACGCCGGCGACGAACGGCAGGACGATCGGGAGGATGGGCAGGACGCGCATCCAGCGCAGGCGCGCTGGTAGGAGCGTGGCCGACCAGGCCAGCAGGGTGCCGGCCGCCATGGCGATGGCGAGCGATCCGACGGCCAGGCCGATGGTCGCCAGAATCGTTCCAGGCATGCGCTCGCGGCCGAACTCAGTGCTGTACGCCTGCGCACCGTTGCTGAGGGCCTCGGTCTGCAGCCGGTAGATCGGCATCAATACCAGGAACGCCAGCGGGATGACGAAGAGCAGCGCGAGCAGCCGTTGCCGCCCCAGCCTGCGGAGCGCGACTCGGGTGCGGGAGCCGGCGGAGACGGTGAGGGTGGCCACGGCGTCAGTCCTTGGTCGCGACGAGCGGCTGGACGGTGATGAGCCGGGATCCCTCGTTCTCCAGACCGTAGGCCCTGGCGAAGTCTGGACAGAAGCCCACCACGACGGGCTCACCACCACGCAGCGCGCGGGCCCAGTCATCGGTCGTGCGAGCCTCGATGCGGGCGTGCAGACGAAGGCCGCCGACCGCGACGTAGACGTCGAGATGGCGGCCGCCGAAGACAGAATCGATCACGGTGCCGGCAACCGTCGTCAGACCGGACAGGGACCCGCGATCCGGCGCGAGCCGCAGGTCCTCGGGCCGGATGCGCAGGACGAACTCGTCGTGCTGCGCGGAAGCGAGGACCAGCCCTTCCACCTCGACCCCGGACACCCGGGTCACGCCGTCGATGCGGGCAGCCGGCAGCCGGTTGGACAGACCGATGAAGTCAGCGACGTACTCCGTCGCCGGGCGTTCGAAAACGTCGAACGGAGTACCAATCTGCTCGAACCGGCCCGCCCTCATCACCGCGACCCGATCGGCCAGCGCGAGGGCTTCGCTCTGGTCGTGGGTGACGAACACGGCGGTGAACTTCAGCCGTGCGTGCAACTCATGCAGGTGGGCCCGTACGTCGTCACGCAGCTTCGCATCGAGGTTGCTCAGCGGCTCGTCGAAGAGGATCAGATCGGGACGCGAGACCAGGCTCCGGGCCAGTGACACTCGTTGCTGCTGGCCACCACTGAGCTGAGCTGGGTAGCGGTCGAGCAAGGTCGCGCAGTCGACCAGGGCAGCCGCCTCCTCGACCCGCTTCGCTGCTTCTGGCCCCTTCGTGCCTCGGGCCTGCAACGGATACCCGATGTTCTTGCGGACCGTCAGGTGCGGCCACAATGCGTACGACTGGAACACCATGCCGATGTTGCGCTTCTCCGGCGGCAGAGCGATCCGCCGGGACGAGTCGAACCACGTCGTTCCCCCCAGGGAGATCGCACCCGAGCCGGCGGTCTCCAGGCCGGCCAGACACCGCAGCGTCGTGGTCTTCCCGCAGCCGCTCGGCCCGAGCAGGACGATAAACTCACCCGCCTCGATGGCGAAGTCGAGATCGTCGATCGCCGTCGTCGGCGGCTTCCCCGCGAACTGCTTGTGCAGCCCCTTCACCAGAATGTGTGACATCGTGTCCTCGTTCCTTGACGGTGCGTGAGCTGGGCAGGCGCCTCGGCGGGTGCGCCTCAGCGGTACGCCGCATCCCAGCTGGCGCGGGCAGCTTCGAGCTTCTGAGTTGTCTCCTGCGCGGGATCCCACGGCGGCAACTTGTCGTTCGTGGTCAGCACACCTTCCGGCGGTGGCGAGACGACCGAGGCTCCGAGCGCCCAGATCTGAGCCTGGCCCTCGGGGCTGAGCACGTACTCGAGGTAGAGCTTGGCTGCGTTGGGGTTCTTGGCCTTGGCGTTGATGACGCCGTACCCGTGCAGGCCGAACGTCCCTGTCGGCGACATGGCGTAGGCGACGGGCGCGCCGTCAGCCTTGGCCTGCTCGAGCAGAGTCGGGACGACCCAGTTCGTGGCGTAGATCTCGCCCGATCCCAGGGCCTGGACGATGTCGGTGGTACTCGGGTAGATGCGCGGTTTCTGTGCCCCCAAAGTGTCGTAGAAGGTGGTGCCGAACGTCTTCTCGAGCCAGTTGTAGTAGACGGCGCCCGGAGCGCTCGCGAGTTCGAGCACTCCCACCTTGCCGCCGCCAAACTTCGGGTCGGCCAGGTCTGGGTAGTCCTTGATTCCGTCCGGGACCAGCTCGGTGTTCCAGGCGAAGGTGGTGACGGACCCGCCGACCTCGTACACCTTGTTCTTGGCATCGAAGTACTTGGCGGCGTCGTACGATCCCTTGCCACCGGCCTGTGGAGCGTCGGACGCGACCCAGGCACCCTTCGCGCCCTGCGCGATCAGCCAGCCGGGCGACGCGTTCTCGATGAAGTCGGCGGTCGGAGCGCCGGAACTCAGCTCCGTTTCGAGCCGCGGAATCATCTGGGCGTCCGGGAGCCGGACTGCCTCGACCTTGATGCCGGGGTACATCTTCTCGAAGCCCTCGGCGAGAGCGGCCACCGCGTCCGGGCTGGCGTTCTCGTAGACCGTGACCTTGCCCTCCTTCTTGGCGGCGGCGTACAGATCGGCCAGCGGACCGGTCACGTGGGCATCGGCGGCGGAGGCGTCGGTGGCCGAGCCGTCAGCAGAACAGCCGGCCAGCAAGGCGGCGGTCGCGCCGAGTGCGAGTAGCCCCGAATACGTTCTTCTCTTCGACATGCTCGCTCCTGAGAGTAGGGCTGGAGAAGCGCTGCCGAGCCTGGGACGAGGTCACCCGGTGCGCATTGGAAACACTGTGGTCTGCACCCTGAAACATCGCTGTGACCAAAGTCCGCAATCTGTGGCTGCGGTGGCGCTACTGCAGGAGCGTGGCGGGAACCGTCAGGATCTGCCTGCGGCCAAGCCGGCAGCCGCGGCCGCGGCCGTCATGCGCGCAACGCTCCGTTCGATGATGGCCGACGTTGCCACCGTCTGCGGACCCCAGAGGGTGAGAGCGCAGACGACATTCCTCGGGCCGGCCACGACCGGGACACTCAGCGACCTGAGGACGAGTCCGCCCCGGGCATCCAGGTTCGTGGGGTTGTAGATCAGCTCTTCCGCGCGCAGGGCTCTCTCGACCAACGCAGGCGTGATGGTCGCTTCACCGCTCCGGAAAACGTCGATGGTGCCGCCACGGCCTGACGGTGGTGCGGCGGAGAGGCTGAGCACATAGCCATCCGCCTCGGCCCGACGCAGCAACCATTCCGCGTGCGTACGGCGTTCCGCGCCGGCCATCCCCAGCCACCGGTCACGGATCACCTCGTCACCCGCGGCGGCGAACACCGATCCCATCGGCGGGGCGAACGGCCATCGTTGCCCGACTCTGGTCGGAAGGTCGGAGCTGCGCTCCTGCCCCGCGGACGCGGCGATCACCAGTTCATCTCCCACGAGGCACAGCGCGCTGACCTCTGTCGCGAGTTCGTCCGCGAGCTGCTCGATCGTCGGACGGATCAGGTCGACGAGCCGCATCTGACCCACGATGTCAGCCTCGGCCGCCCCCAGCGAGAGCGGGCTGAACGATCCGTACCCGCCGCGGAAGAACAGCAACGGATACCGGGAGTTCTGCGTCTCGAGGTGTTCGACCCGACCAATGACGATGTGATGGTCCCCCGCGTCGTGGATCACTTCGAGAGTGCAGTCGACGTACGCGACGGCACCACTGATCACCGGACTGCCACCGGGTGACCGCTCGAGGTCGATACCGTCGAATTTGCCCTGCCCGCGGCTCGCGACGCTACGGCAGATGTCCTCCTGGCCGGCACTCAGGACGTTGACACAGAACCTCTTGCCCGCATCGCGGAGCGCCTGCCACGACCTCGACTTCTGGTCCGGAAGGAACGCGACAAGGGGCGGGTCGAGCGACACCGAGGTGAACGAGCCGACCGTCATACCGAGCGGTTCTCCGGCGGGACTCGCCGCGGTCACGATCGCCACCCCTGTCGGGTACTGCCCGAGCACCTGCCGGAACTTCGCCGGATCGACCATCGTGACCATGTGTCCTCGCCTTCCCTGGCGCAGCGTTACCGCCGAGCCGTTCCGGACTTTCTTAGTTCGCCACGCGCCATGGCGTCCTTGTGGACCTCGTCCGGACCGTCGACGAACCGCAGCATCCGGGCAAGCGCGTAGCCGTAGGCGAGCGGGTAGTCCTGCGACAGCCCTCCGCCTCCGTGCGCCTGGATCGCCTTGTCGACGATCCACTGAACGGTCGTGGGTGAGGCGATCTTGATCGCCTGGATCTCGGTGTGAGCGGCTTTGTTGCCTCGAGTATCCATCAGCCACGCCGCCTTCAGTGTGAGCAGGCGCAGTTGCTCGATCCGGACGCGCGACTCCGCGATCCAATCCCGTACGACGCCCTGGTCGGCCAGCGGTTTGCCGAAGGCAACGCGCTCCTTGACCCTGGCACACAAGAGTTCGAGTGCCCGCTCGGCGACACCGATCGACCGCATGCAGTGATGGATGCGTCCCGGGCCGAGGCGGGCCTGCGCGATCGCGAAGCCTTCGCCCTCACCGCTGATGATGTGGTCCCCAGGAACCCGCACGTTGTCGAACCGGAGCTCAGCGTGGCCGCCGTGCTCGTGGTCGTCGTATCCGAGGACCTGCAGGTGCCTGACGACCTCGACACCGGGCGTGTCTCGCGGGACCAAGATCATGGATTGGCGGCGATGCCGGTCGGCGGCCGGGTCGGTCTTGCCCATCACGATGAAGATCTTGGCGTTCGGGTTCATGGCGCCGGTGATCCACCACTTGCGGCCGTTGATCACGTAGTCGTCACCGTCGCGTTCGATCCGCGTCGCCACGTTCGTCGCATCGGAGGACGCCACGTCCGGCTCGGTCATCGCGAACGACGAACGGATCTCCCCGGCCAGCAGTGGTTCGAGCCACTGCTTCTTCTGCCCACCGGTGCCGAACATCGCCAGCAACTCCATGTTGCCGGTGTCCGGAGCGGCGCAGTTCAGCGTGGCCGGCGCCAGGTGCGGGCTCCGGCCGGTGATCTCGGCCAGCGGCGCGTACTGCTGGTTCGTCAGGCCGGCACCTCGTTCGCCCGGGAGGAACAGATTCCACAGACCCTGCCGGCGCGCTTCCTGGCGCAGCTCGATCAGGATGGGCGCCGAGTCCCAGGCCCAGCGGTTCTCCAGCAGGCCGAGTTGCTCCTCGAAGGTGGACTCGTTCGGGTAGACGTAGGCGTCCATGAAATCGAGGAGCCGCTCGCGCAGCTCCGTCGTACGAGCGTCGTAGCCGAAGTCCATCAGTCCTCTTCCCTCACCGACGCCAGGCCGATCTCCAGCAGGGGCACGGTCAGTGCTCCAATCCGCTCGAATCCGGAGCCAGTGGTTCGATGCCGGTAATAGATGCCCTCGGCAACCCCGGCGAGCTTGTAGGCGGCCAGGCCGAGGTAGAAACCGAAGTGGGACGTACGGCGGCCTCCGCCCGCCAGGTACCGGGCTCGCAGCTCGTCCTCGGACAGGAAACCTGGTGCCGCGGCGGCGTCCGAGACCACCTCTCCCCCGCACAGCCGGCTGAGCCGCTGGTAGACGATCAGGACGGCGAGATCGGTGATCGGGTCGCCGATCGTCGCCATCTCCCAGTCGATGATCGCCGCCGGCCGGTCGGCCTGGTCGATGAGAACGTTGTCGAGACGGTAGTCCCCGTGAACGATGCCTGGTGCGGACTGAGCCGGAACGTTGGCGGCCAGCAGATCCCGGAGCTCGCCGGCCGGGGCCAGGTCCCGGCTCCGGGAGGCGTCGAGCTGGGCACTCCAGCGCCGAACCTGCCGGGCCAGGAATCCATCGGCACGACCGAAATCCTCCAGACCGACCGCAGACGGCTCGACCTCGTGCAGTGCGACCAACGCGTCGACCAGCCGTTGCGAGATGGCGCGGACCCGGTCCGGAGCCAGTGGCGCCAGCTCCGCCGCACTCCGGTACGGGACGCCTTCGACTTTCTCCATCAGGTAGAACGGCGCTCCGATGACGGTGGCGTCCGTACACAGCGCGTACGTCTCAGGAACGGGTACGCCGGTGCCCGCGAGCGCCTGCATGACGCGGTACTCGCGACTCATGTCGTGGGCCGTGGCCAGGACGTGTCCGAGCGGCGGACGGCGCAGTACCCAGGCGTGTTCGCCGTCGCCGATCTCGAACGTGAGGTTCGACCAGCCACCGGCGATCAGGCGGCCCGACAGCGGCCGTCCTGTGGTTCGGGGCATCGCGCTCGGGAACCACTGCGTCAGCCGCTCGAGGTTCAGGCCTGCCGAGGCTCTGTCCCCGGTCACGGCGCGGCCACCCTGAGAACGTCGATCACGCAGACCGGCTTCTCACCGCCGTCACGCTCGATCGTCACCCGGACACACACCTGGTGGCCGAGGGCAACAGGTTTGACGGCAACGAGCTGGACACCGCCGCGGACCCGGGAGCCGACCGGCACGACAGCCGGGAACCGCAACAGATCGGCACCGTAGTTGACCTCCATCGAGATGCCGTCGACCGCGTACACCTGATCCAGCATCACCGGGACGAGCGAGAGCGTCAGATAGCCATGGGCGATCGTGGTACCGAACGGGCCGCTAGCGGCCCGGGCAGGGTCCGTGTGGATCCACTGGTCGTCACCCGTCGCGGCGGCGAAGGCGTCGATCCGCTCCTGCGTCACGTCGTACCAATCGGAGTACCCCAGATGGGTGCCGACGGCATCTTCCAGCTCGGCGATCCCCACGAAGCGCCTCATCGAGGTCTCAATCGGTCGGCCCGCCGGCCAGGTAGAGAACCTGGCCGGAGACGAAACCCGCGGCCTCGCTGACCAGGTACGACACGGCATGGGCGACGTCCTCGGGCTGCCCGACGCGGCCGACAGGGATCTGCGCGGCCGCGCCGGCGACGAAGTCGTCGAACGGGATGCCGATCCGCTCCGCTGTGGCCGCCGTCATGTCGGTCTGGATGAAACCCGGCGCGACGGCGTTGACGGTGACGCCGAACTTCCCCAACTCGATCGCAAGAGTCTTGGTGATCCCCTGCAGGCCGGCCTTGGCCGCCGAGTAGTTGGCCTGACCACGATTGCCCAGTGCGGACGTGCTGGACAAGTTCACGATCCGCCCGAACCCCGCATCCCGCATGTACGGCTGCACGGCCCGGCTCATCAGGAACGTTCCGCGCAGATGGACGCCGAGGACCGCGTCCCAGTCCGCTGTGCTCATCTTGAACAACAGGTTGTCCCGGATGATCCCGGCGTTGTTGACCAGGATCGTGGGTTCCCCCAGCACGGCGTCGACGGCCTCGATGGCCTCAGCCACCGAGTTCTCGTCGCTCACGTCGACACCGATCGCCACCGCCTTCCCACCTCGGTCGGCGATGGCGTCCGTCGTGCCGGCGCACTGGGCCGGGTCGAGATCCAGCACGGCGACGAAGTGGCCTTCGGCCGCCAACCGGATCGCTGTGGCCGCGCCGATCCCACGGGCTCCGCCGGTAACGATCGCGATGCGCGCTTGGTTCATTGGTTCCTCCGTCTCAGCTCTTCAGGACATTCCGCGACGAGTCAGGACAGGCGTTCGATCACCATCGCCATGCCCATGCCGCCACCGACGCACATCGACTCGACCCCGAACTGCCGGTCGTGCCACTGCAGCGAGTTGATCAAGGTGCTGGTGATCCGGGCTCCGGTCATCCCGAACGGATGCCCGACGGCGATCGAGCCCCCGTTCACGTTGAGCTTGTCCAGCGGAATGCCTAGCTGCTGTGCGGAGCCGAGCGCCTGCACCGCGAACGCCTCGTTGATCTCGAACAGGTCGATGTCCTCGACTGACAGCCCGGCACCGCGCAGCGCCGCCGGGATCGCCTCGACCGGACCGAGGCCCATGATCTCCGGCGACAGTCCGGTGACCGCCGTGGAGATGATCCGGGCGAGCGGCGTGATGCCCAGATGCCTCGCCTTGGTGTCGCTCATCACCACCAGCGCGGCCGCACCATCGTTGAGCGGACACGCGTTGCCTGCGGTGACCGTGCCGTCGGGCCGGAACACCGGCTGCAGTTGGCTGACAGCCTCCAGAGTCACTCCCGGCCTCGGACAGTCGTCGGCGACGACCTCGGTCCCGTCCGGCAACACCACCGGACTGATGTCGCGCTCCCAGAACCCGTCCGCGATGGCCTTCTCGGCGAGGTTCTGGCTCCGGACGGCGAACTCGTCCTGCTCCGTCCGGCTCATGCCGAGCACCTGCTGGACGTTCTCCGCCGTCTGACCCATCGCGATGTAGACATCCGGGAGTTCGCCGTCGGCGCGCGGGTCGGTCCACGGTTCCGCGGTCTCCTCGCCGCGCTTCGCGGTTCGGGTGATGGCACAGGCGAAGAGGGGATTGGCCAGGTCCTGCCCTTCGATCTGGTCGCTGGTGCCCTTGCCGAAGCGGCTGACGGCTTCGACGCCGGCCGAGATGTAGGCATCCCCCTCGCCGGCCTTGATCGCGTGGAACGCCATCCTGGTGGTTTGCAGGGAGGACGAGCAATACCGCGTGACGGTGGTCCCCGGCAACTGGTCGTGGCCGAGCAGGACGGCGACGTTCCGGCCCAGGTTCTGTCCCTGCTCACCGCCGGGCAGTCCGCACCCGAGCATCAGGTCCGTGAGCTGCGCCGGATCCAGCTCGGGGACCTTGGCCAGTGCGGCCTGGACCATTTGCACGGCCAGGCCGTCCGCACGTAGATCCTTCAACGAGCCCTTGTACGCACGCCCGATCGGCGAACGCGCGGTCGACACGATCACTGCTTCTGGCACGCTCTCATCCCTTCCTTGGTGCGCGCGGAGACTCCGCGGGTCCGTGTACGGCGAAGCCGGCGAGTGCGCCGCGGAAGAACGTCAGGGGTCGCCGGTCGGGGATCGCCGCCAGATCGAGCACCCGCGCGACCACGAACCAGTGATCCCCGGCCTCGTGCACAGTGACGATCTCGCATTCGAGCCACCCGAGCGTGCCAGGCAGCGCGGGTGCGCCGCCGGCCCATCCCGCGGACCAGGAGATTCCAGCGAACTTGTCGCCACCGCTCACTGCGAAGCGTCGGGCCATCGCGATCTGGTCGTGCGCCAGGATGTTGACCCCGAACCGCCCGCCTGCCGCCACCTTCGGCCACGACGTCGACGTCTTGCTCGCACACAGGAAGACGAGTGGTGGATCGAGCGAGAGCGCGCCGAACGACTGGCAGGTGAAGCCGACCGGTCCATCGGTATGCATCGCCGTCACCACGGTCACTCCGGTGATGAAGTGGCCGAGGACCTCGCGATAGTGGTCACTCGATACAGCGATCCGTCGTTGCTCGTCGGGCAGATTCTGGGTTGTCATCGGCTCACTCCCCAGTCGACATGCGCGCGGACGCGGCGGCCGTCAGGACTGAGCCAGCCGTGGTCTCCGGCGTAGCCGAGCATTCGGGCGAAGCGGTCCTGCCACGCCTGACCAGGGTCACCGGACGCCGCCCGCAGCCAGGAGATGTCCAACCAGACATGCCCATCGGCCACGTCGCCGGCCGCGGCGGAACGCAACGTCGACGCGAGCCCTTCCCAGTCGGCAGAGCTCGCTTCGACACCGACCGACAGCGCATCCAGATCCTCGGCCGAACACAGTCGCGGCATTCCTGCGCCGATGTGCACCAACATCTCTGCTCGAACCTCCAGGAGTGGCTGTTCCGGCACGGCGCTTCGATGTCGAGGACCCTCGCGCCGGTGGTCCAGAGTCTGACTCCTGGCGGTAGGCGATGACTGTGACCTAGATCCGGGGCATCACGTTTCGCTGCAGCTTGTTCATCCCACCCAGCCAGCGATCGGGGTCTGCGGCTCGCTGACAGTAGTAGTCACCGATCTCCGGGTGAGGCAAGATCAGGAACCGGTCGTCCTGCAGCGCCTGCCAGGTCACCTCCGCCACGACCTCAGGCGTCACGGCATCGGTGGCGAGTACGTCTCGCATCGGCCCGCTGGCGGCGAGCATGTCGGTCCGTACACCCTGCGGGCAGATCGCCTGGACCACGATCCCCTGGTGCCGATACGTTGCCGAGAGCCACTCGGCGAAGGCGATCGCCGCGTGCTTGGTCGTGGAGTACGTCGCCGTACCCAGCGCTGTGAGAAGTCCAGCCGCTGAAGCGGTCACCACGAATCGCCCGCCGCCACGCTCCAGCCACTCGGGCAGCAGGAGCCGGGCTGCGCGGACATGCGCCATCGTGTTGACCTCCCAGCTTGCCGCCCAGTCGGCCTCAGTGGCGTCCAGGCCGAAGCCCCGGACGATCCCGGCGTTGGCGAACCAAGCCTCGATCTCTCCGAGCTGATCACGCGCTGCCGACACGAGGGATCTGACACCTGCCTCGGAGGCCGCATCGCCCGGCAGGGCGATCGCTCCGATCTCCGCGGCCGCCACCCGTGTCGCCGCTGGATCCAGGTCGTTGACCACGACGCGTGCACCCTCGGCGGCCAGCCGGGCCGCGAGCGCGTTGCCGATGCCTCGCGCTGCCCCGGTGACGACGACGCCCTTTCCGGTCAGTGTCATCCGTCCAGTCCTCCCAGAGTGACTCCGCCGTCGACGACGAGGAGGTGCCCGGTGATCCAGGCGGCGTCGTCCGACAGCAGGAAGGCAACGGCACTCCCGACGTCCTCCGGCTCGCCAAGGCGCTTCAGCGGGTACGGCGCAGCCGCCTCCTCCTCACGGCCGTCGTACAGAGCCGCCGAGAACCTCGTCTTCACCACGGCCGGAGCCACGGCGTTCACCCGGATGTCCGGGGCCAGCTCCAGGGCCAGCAACTCGGTCATCGCCACGAGCATGGCCTTGCTGGCGCCGTAGAAACCGACCCCCGGCGCGGGCCGAACGCCCGCGTGCGAGGAGATGTTGACGATGGCGCCGCCGTTGTCCCGCATCCAGGCCTGGTGTGCCTGCCGCGTCCACGCCAGCGGCGCGAGGCAGTTGACCTCCAGCACCTTGCGCGCTGCCTGCTCCTCCAGCCCGATCATCGGCCCGAATCGGGGATTGACGCCGGCGTTGTTCACCAGGAAGTCGAGGCTGCCGAAATGCTCGGCGGCGAGCCGGACCGTCTCCTCCTGGTGCCCGGGATCGTCGGCCTTGCCGGCCACCCCGATCACCACGCCGGGGCCGCCCAGACGCGCCGAGGCGTGGTCGAGTTCGTCCTTGTTGCGGGCGGTCAGCACCACCCGGGCTCCTTCCGCCACAAGTCGCTCCGCGATCGCCAAGCCGATGCCTCTACTGGCACCGGTGACGACGGCCGTCTTGCCCTGCAAGCCGTTGACCACCTGTATCCCGCCTTTCCCCGGACCTGTGTCACAGACACCCCCGACCCTCGTTCGCAACCATTGCCTTCGTCTATGACTCAGGTCCAGAGAGGGCAGCGATGACGACTGGTGCGTTTGTTGAAGCCTCGGACGGGGTTCGCCTGCACGTGACAGCTGAAGGCGACGGACCCCCTGTGCTGTTCCTGCACGAGTACGCCGGCGACCACCGCAGCTGGTCGGGGCAGGTCGCCGGGCTCAAGGACGAGTTCCGCTGCGTCACCTACTCGGCCCGGGGTTACCTGCCGTCCGACGTTCCGGCGGATCCGGCGGCGTACTCCTGGCAGCGGGCGGTCCAGGACGCGATCGACGTACTCGATGCCCTGGGCATCGAACAAGCACACGTGGTCGGGCTCTCGATGGGCGGGTACACGGCCCTGCAGCTGGGGCGCCTCCATCCCGACCGGCTTCGCTCGATCATGGCGGTCAGCGCCGGCTCCGGCTCGGAGCCCGCGAAACGGGCCGCCTACCTGGACGAAGCCCGGATCGTGGCGGACCAGCTCCGCACCCGCGGTACGGCGGAAGTCGGAGCCCAGATGGCGGTCGGGCCGAGCCGGATCCAGCTCAAGCACCGCGACGAAGCCGCCTGGCAGGAGTTCGTGAATCTGTTCACCGACCACTCTGCGGAAGGGCTGGCTCTCACGGTCCTCGGCATCCAGGGCGCTCGACCGTCCCTGTGGGACCTGATCGACGACTTCAGCCGTATCCCGGTTCCGCTCCTCGTCGTGAACGGCGACGAGGACGAGGCCTGCCTGTCCACGGGGTTGTTGCTCAAGCGCGCCGTTCCCACCTGCGGGCTCCTGATCCTCCCGAACAGCGGACACGTCCCGAACCTTGAAGACCCGGGCCGGTTCAACGACATCACCCGGCAGTTCGCCCGGTGCGTCGAGTCCGAAGCGTGGCCGGAGCGCGACCCGAGATCGAAGGGCACGTCGCAGTTCGGACTCGGTCATCCGGCCGGCGCGGACCGAGGACGGCCATGATGGGAGGAACATCCACCGTGGAAACGAAGGTCCGAACAATGGTCACCCACAACACTCGTCCGTCGGCAGCGGCGCTGGCGGCGTGGTCGAAGAGCTTCCTGGCCGGGCAGGATCCGGACATCCGCGACGCGCTTCTGGGCGACAGCCGGGTCGTGACGTATCCCGCCGGCGCCATTATCTGCACCGGCGGTGAGGACTACAAAGTCGCCCTCGTTCACAGCGGCCAGGTGCGCGCCAAGGTGACGTCCTGGGACGGACGCGAGGTGACTACGCGCTACATCACACCCGGCCACATCACCGCCGTACCGGCCATGCTCACCAACGGTGCACCGTCCTCGGTTGAGGCGGTCACCACGTGTGAGGTCTCGATCCTGAACCCGAACACGTTCCGGCGCCTCCTGCGCACCAGGGCGGATCTCTGCTACCAGGTCGCGGTCTATCTGGCGGAATCGACGTACGAGGCGGTGCTGAATCTGGAGGAGAACCTCTTCGGGTCGGTACAGCAGCGGGTGAGTCGGCACCTGCTGGAGATGGCGGTCCAGACGGTCAACGGGCTCGTGGTCCAGACCGATCAGACCGACCTGGCGAACGCGATCGGGTCGGTGCGCGAGGTGATCTCCCGGGCACTGAAGAAGCTCAGCGATGCCGGCGCGATCCGGCGGTACCGACGTGAGATCTGGATCGAGGACCCGAACCTGTTGCGGACCTTCGCCTCACCTCAGCCAGATCTGCCGGGCCCGAAGCCTCGTGACGCAGGAGAGGGCCGTTGAACACCTACCGCATCGATGCGGAGCTGGGTCCGATCGTGGCAGCGCTGCCACGCGTGGATCGCGCCGACGTTGCCGCGGCTCGCCGGATCATGGCCGACCGAACCGTCGCCTCCGGTCGGTACGACTCGCCCGACGAGGGCGTGACCACCGAGGACCGCGTCTTCGAGGCAGCCGACGGACAGAAGATCGCGCTGCGGGTCTACGTGCCCGACCACCGCTCGAACCGCGGCGCGATCTACCACGTCCACGGCGGCGGGTTCATCGTCGGCGACCTGGAGATGAGTCACCAGCTCAACGTCGAACTCGCCCGCGAGGTCGGATCGGTCGTTGTCTCCGTCGGCTACCGGCTGGCCCCGGAGTGGCCTTTCCCCACACCGGTCGAGGATGTGTACGGCGGCCTCGTCTGGATACATCAGCAGGCCGGCGAGTTGGGCATCGACCCGTCGCTCGTCGTTCTGCACGGGCAGAGTGCCGGCGCCGGCCTGGTCGCCGCGGCAGCACTGTTGGCTCGCGACCGCAACGGGCCGCCGATCCGCTTCCAGCTCCTCACCTCGCCGACCCTTGATGACCGGGTCGTCACCCCGAGCAGCAGGCTGTTCACGGACACACCCGCGCTGACCCGGCGTGACGTGGAGATCTGCTGGTCGGCGTACCTCGGTCCGATCGAGCGGGGAAGCACTGCCGTCTCGCCGTATGCCGCTCCGGGTCGTGCAACCGACCTGGCGAACCTTCCACGGACCTACGTCTCGGCCGCGGAGCTGGATCCGCTACGCGACGAGGCGATCGCCTTCGCGCAGGCGCTCCTGGCCGCCGGCGTATCGGTCGAACTGCATGTCTTCCCCGGCACCTTCCACGGGTCGCTCGCAGTGCGAGGTGCCGCGATCAGCCGACGCCAGTTGGCCGAGGAGATCGCCGTCCTCACGAGCGTGCTCGGACACACGAAGTCACCTGACAACGAGGGAGTCCGAGACGATGACTGACCCGAGCGTGCCCTTCCTGGACGGCGTCAGGGTCCTGGACATCACCGGGGCCCTGGCCGGCCCGTACTGCACCACGATCCTGTCCGACCTCGGTGCCGAGGTCATCAAGATCGAACCCATCGACGGTGATCCGATCCGACGCCGTCTGGTCGGGCCGCAGCGACGCCCCCTCCCCTTCGATCTCATCCACCGCAACAAGCGCAGCCTCGCGGTGGACATCAAGTCCGGCCGCGGCCGCGCGATCGTCAAGGCGCTGGCCACCCGGTCCGACGTACTGGTGGAGAACTTCCGGGTCGGCGCGATCGCGGGCCAGGGGTTGTCGTACGACGACCTCAAGACCGACTGCCCGAACCTCGTCTACTGCTCGATCTCCGGATTCGGGCAGTTCGGGCCGATGCGAGACGCGAAGGGTCTCGACCTGATCGCCCAGGCGTACGGCGGGCTGATGAGCGTCACCGGCAGCCCGACCGGCGAGATCGCGAAGGCCGGCTACACCATCGGCGATCTGGGCACGGGGATGTGGGGCGCGATCGGTGTACTGGCGGCGTTGCTGCGAGTCCGGGCCGGTCTCGGCGGCTCCTTCATCGACGTCTCGCTGGCGGACACGATCGCCGGTTGGTCGCTGTGGGAGGTGGCCGACTTCGTCGGGACCGGTCAGGTTCCGGGGCCGTTGGGTACGGCGCACCGGCTCGTGGCGCCGTACGAGTCCTTCGCCTGCGGTGACGGGGAGATGCTGGTGATCGGCGTGACCCAGCGGGCTTGGAAGGACCTGTGTGACGTTCTCGGGATCGACCTCTCGGGCAATTCGCGCTTCGACAGCGAGTACTCGCGCTTCCTGCATCGCAAGGAGCTCGCCGTACTGCTCCAAGAGCGGTTCTGTACTGCGGCGCGGGATGTCTGGATCGACCGACTCCGCTCCGTGGGCATTGCCTGCGGGCCGGTCAACACCATCGAGCAGATGCTGACTGACGCGCAGTTCGCCGTGCGCGACATGTTTCCCAGCGACGTGGAGCGGTTCGGGCACGCACGGATCGTGAACACACCGCTGATTGCGGACGGCGCGCCGCGGGCCCAGCGGCGGGCACCTGCCCTCGGTGAGGACACGGCTGAGCTTCTCGGCGAGCTCGGGCTCGATGATCAGGAGATTTCGGAGCTGCTCGACGATCACGTTGTCTGCGCTGGTGCGGAATGACCGAGCTACTTCACCTCGACCGGCGTGATCGGACGGCTTGGATAACGATCAACCGGCCAGCCAAGCGCAACGCGATGACTTGGGAGATGTGGAGCGCCCTCCTCGCCGGCATCAAGTCGATCGAGGAGGCTCCGGACGTCACGGCAGTCGTCCTCGAGGGAACCGGCGGGAGCTTCTCGGCCGGCGCTGACCTGGCCGAGGTGAAGCGTCCCGACCCACAGTACGTCGCGAGCTACCGAGCACTTGCGGAACAGGCTGTCCGGGCGCTGATGGAGTTGCGGACACCGAAGCTCGCGGTGATCGACGGTCCGTGCTTCGGCGCGGCCTGCAGTATGGCGCTCGCCTGCGACGTCCGCATCTGCTCGCCGAGGTCGCAGTTCGGGATTCCTGCGCTCAAGCACGGGCTCACCTACGAGCCAGTGTTCCTCCAGCGCCTGGCGCAGATTGTCGGTCCCGGCTCGGCCGGGCTGTTGATCTTCGGCGCCGAGCGCTGGGACGCGGACGAGGCCGCCGTACGAGGCCTGGTCGACAGGTGCACCGACGACGTCTCAGCGACGGTAGAGCAGATCCTCGCCGTGCTGAAAGGCGTACCGGCCGCCGACATCGCGATGACAGCAGCCGCGCTTCGAGCCGGCTGAACGCACAGGATTCGAGAGGCATTCCATGGATCTGGGTCTGCACGATGCGCGCGCGATCGTCACTGGGGGCTCGAGCGGTCTGGGTCTGGCGATTGCCCGCGGGCTCGTTGCCGAAGGGGCGAGGGTCGCGCTGGTCGCGCGTGACCAGCAGAAGCTCAACGCCGCGGCCGACGGCCTCCGTACTGCGTTCCCCGGCAGTGAAGTGCTCGTGGCCGCGGCAGACACGACCGACGACGCGTCGGTGCGCGCGATGGTCGACCAGGTCGTCGCCGCCTGGGGCGGTGTCGATGTGCTGGTCAATGCCGCCGCGCAGCCGTCCTTCCGCTCAGCTCCCCGTGCTCTCGGCGAGCTCACCGACGCCGAAGTGATGGCCGACTTCGACACCAAGGTCATGGGCTACCTGCGCTGCGCTCGCGCGGTCGCCGCCCAGATGACCACCCAGGGATGGGGCCGGATCGTCAACATCTCCGGCCTCAACGCCCGGCGCACCGGGTCGGTCGCCGGCACCATCCGCAACGTCTCCGTCGCCGCCCTGACCGCAAACCTCGCCGACGAACTCGGCCCACACGGTGTCGGCGTCACCGTCGTACATCCTGGTCTCGTCGAGACCGAGCGCACTCCTCAACTGGTCGCGGGCAGGATGGCAGCAACGGGACACACCGAGGAGCGGGTGCGTGCCGATCTCGGCGCGACGACGAGCCTGCGTCGCATCATCACCTCCGATGAGGTGGCAGATGCTGTCGTCTTCCTCTGCTCACGCAGAGCCGCCGGCATCACCGGCGACGCGGTGACGGTTGCCGGCGGCAACCGGGGCACGGTTCACTACTGACGGCTATGCCCAGGCGAACTTGCGGACGCCGTCGACGGTGACCAGTCGCCCGAACGCCAGCTCAGGGAAGTGCGCGGGCGCGAAGGCGTCTCCAGACGCTTCCAGCTCGTCGGCGATTCGTTGGCGGACGGCGTTCGCGGCCGACTTGTCGACATCGGCCACCCCCTCCCAGACGGGATCGGTGAGCTCGGCCACCGTATGTGCGACGTCGCCGAGCAGCAGCGCGCGCTCGCCGGCGTCAGCCACGACAAAGATCGTCGAGCCCGGCGTGTGACCGGGCGCGGGCCGCGCGTACAGGCCGGGCAGGAGCTCGGTCTCCGCGTCGAACGTCTCCAGCTGGCCCTCGATCGGAGCGATCACCTCCCGGACAAGCGAATCGAGGACGGGATCGACCGGCGCTCCGGTCATGAAGTGCGCCCAGTCGGCGGCATGCACCCGGTACGTCGCCCGCGGGAACGTCGCCTTGCCCTGTACCGTCGACCAGCCCACGTGATCGATGTGCAGATGGGTGAAGACGACGTCGGTCACGTCCTCCGGTTCGACACTGATGCGGTTGAGATTCACCATCAGGCCGCCGGTGACGAAGGCTTCGTGGATGGATCTGGGTCCGACCCCGAGGTCGACCAGGATCGTGCGGTCCTTGATCCGCACCAGGAACGATCCGATGTCCATCCGGATCCGGCCGCGGGCGTCGAGCGGTTGGTGTCCGCAATCCCACGGCGACCCCTGCTGACTAGCCACCGCGAGCTCGATCGGCAGACGGGCCACGCCGTCCAGGACCGGGACGACATGCACGCTGCCGATCTTCATCGGAATCTCCCTATTCATCCTCGGATGTGGCTGTCCTCGCCCGACCATTCTCTGCGGCGGAGCTCGAACTTCTGGATCTTCCCCGTGGAGGTCTTCGGCAGGACGGCGACGATCTCGATCTCACGTGGCGCCTTGTAGCGGGCGATGCGCGACTTGACGTGCGTCAGGAGCTCGGCCGGATCCGGAGCCTTCCCCTGCCGCGGGATGACGAAGGCTTTGGGACGCTCACCCCACCGGACATCCGGTACGCCGATCACGGCGACCTCCAGGACGTCGGGATGGGAGGCGATGGCCTGCTCGACCTCGATGGTCGAGATATTCTCGCCACCGGAGATGATCACGTCCTTGGCCCGGTCTCGGAGCTGGATGTAGCCGTCCGGGTGCATCACCCCGAGGTCACCGGAGTGGAACCAGCCGCCGGCGAACGCCTCGGCCGTTGCCTCCGAGTCCCGGTAGTAGCCCCGCATGACGTTGTTCCCACGCATCACGACCTCGCCGATGGTCTGTCCGTCCGCGGCTACATCGATGAGCCGGCCATCCGGCGACTCGGTCTCCACCACGCGGACGTGCTCGGCCTGCACCATCCCGACGCCCTGCCGGGACTGTTTGGCAGCCCGCTCCTCGGCCGGCAGGTCACCCCAGCCGTCCTGCCAGGCGCACACGGTGTAGGGGCCGTAGGTCTCGGTGAGACCGTAGACGTGCACGATGCCGAAGCCCATTGACTCCGCCTCGAACAGTGTCGTCGGGCTCGGCGGGGCTCCAGCGACAGTGATCACCACCGACTGCTCGAGCTCGTGCGCGCTCGGCGAGGTCAGGATCGTCGTCACGACCGTGGGTGCGCCATTCAGGTGCGTGACGCCGTGCCGGTCGATGAGGCTCCAGACCTTGTCACCGCGCACCTCGCGCAGGCAGACCTGGGTCCCGCCGGCCGCCACCAGTGCCCAGGTGGTGCACCAGCCGTTGCAGTGGAACATCGGCAGCGTCCAGAGATAGACACTGTCGGCACCGTGCCCGGAGTGAACGATCTCCCCGAACGAATTCAGGTACGCGCCACGATGCGTGTACACCACGCCCTTCGGCCGGCCAGTCGTTCCAGACGTGTAGTTGATCGAGATCGGAGCGCGCTCGTCGTCGACCGCCCAGACCAGCTCGCCGTGGTCGCGCTCCGCACCCGTGAGCAAGTCGTCGAACGCGACAGCGCCAGGGATCTCGACGGTCCGGCCAGCACTGACCGGATCGACCGCGACCACGATTGTCCGCACCGTCTCCAGAGCACCAGCGATCGGAGCGATCGTTCCGGCGTACTCGGAATCGACCACCAGCAAGGACGCACCGGAGTGGTCGAGGATGTAGCGAACCTCGTCCGGCGCGAGCCTGACGTTGATCGCGACCAGCACTCCCCCGGCCAGCGGTACGGCGAAGTGCGCCGCCAGCATCTCCGGCACGTTGGGCATGAGGTAGGCGACCCGATCTCCCGGCTGCACCCCTGCGGCGCGCAGTGCGCGGGCGCGCTCCTCGACCAGGTCGGCGAACCGACGGTAGGTCCAGGTGCCGTCGCCGTGGATCACCGCGACCTTGTCGGCATACACCGTCGCCGATCTCTCCAGGAACGACAGCGGCGTCAATTGCGTGATCCAGGTGTCCATGCGTGCTCCTAGCCCTCGGCAACCCTCAGAACGACCTTCCCCACCGGCGCCTGCTCCACCAAATCCTGCGCTTCGACCACCTGATCGAGAGCGAACGGGATGATCGGCAGGGCAGTGAGGGCATCGGCCGACAGCGCCTGGGACGTCCAATGGACCGCGTCGGCCAACTGCTCAGGAGTGAGCCCGTAGAGGAGTACGAATTCCACCGTGGTGTTCGCCCGCATGAACTCACCGACCGGCAGTGTCAACTCCCCCGTGGCGGCGTAGGTCGAGATGGTGGCTGGAGCGCCGAGGACAGCCGAGTCCAGGTCGAGATTCGTCCCGAGCGCAACCTCGACGATGCGGTCGACCGGACCGCAGAAGTCGAGGACCTGCTGTGCCACATCCTCATCGGTATAGCGGACGACCAGGTCCGCGCCCGCGGCCTCAGCCAGGGCCTGCTTCTCGTCCGAACTCACGGTGGCCACCACCCGCGCTCCGGCGTACTTGGCCAACTCGATCGCGTAGTGGCCGACCGCCCCGGCTCCACCCGCGACCAGGACGTTCTTTCCCTTCAATACCTCCGGGTTCCCACCCAGGCAGCGAGCGGCGGTCAGGGCAGGCACCCCCAGGCAGGCGCCCAAGTCGAAAGACGCGGAGTCAGGAAGGGGAATCACTCGGTCGGCAGGTACGACGGAGTACTCCGCCGCGGTCCCGAAACGGTTGCCGAACGCAGCGAGGTAGAGCCAGACTCGCCGACCCACGTCAACACCGGTCACCCCGTTGCCCACGGCATCCACTACACCCGCGCCATCCTGGTGCGGGATCTGGAAGCCGTCCGGGACGCGGTTCGCAAGCCCGGCACGGGTCTTCCAGTCGGTGGGATTGATCCCCGAGGCGACAATCCGCACCCGGATCTCACCAGGGCCTGGCTCAGGCAGCTCGAGCTCGACGACCTCGAGCACCTCGGCCGGCGGTCCGTTGCGGCGATAGAGCGCCGCCTTCACGACTCACGACCCTTCACGAGCTCGTGGTAGTGCCCGATCGCCGTCTCGAGATCGTAGCGAGGATGCCATCCGAACTCCGCCTCGAACCGACTGCCGTCGATGGCCATGTAGTACGGCGTACCCTCGCCGTACTTCATCGGGTCGAGTCCCGGTCCCACGTCGACCTGAGCACCCGGTATGGTCCTGCGGACGGCCGCCGCGAAGTCGCTCAACGACACCGGATCCCCGCCGGACACGTTGTAGACGAGGTGCCGCAATGGCTCCGGCGCCAGTGCGATCGTCGCGATCGCGTCAGCCACGTCGAGAACGTAGATCATGCCGTCCCGCTCGTCGCCGCCGTGCTCGACGGTGAAGGGCTGCCCGGTGGCAGGCAACTCGATCATCGAACTGTAGGTGTTGATCGTACCGGCGTGACGCTGCAGTCGGCCCGGACCGAAGACGGTGGCGAAGCGGAGGCTGGCCACTTCGAGTTCCGTGGTCCGCCCGTACCACTCGATCACCTTCTCGCCCGCCAGCTTCGTGATGCCGTACATGGTGGTGGGCTCGCGGCTGTAGTCCTCCGCGATCCCTGCGTACGTCGGATAGCCGTACTGGCCCGTGGCCGGTGCGTAGACACCCTTCGTGCTCGTGTACACGAGGCGTTTCACGCCGGCGTCGGCCGCCGCGGCACACAGGTTGGCGGCGCCGCTGATGTTGACCTCGATCGCTCCCTGCGGAACGCGCTCGCAATCAACGAAGGCCGCGAGATGGACGATGCCCTCCGGGCGGAGCTTGGCCACGGCACTGCTGACCTCGTCGGCGTTGCGCAGGTCGCCGACGAAGACCTCGACCCGGTCCGCGATGTCCTCGATCAGTGACGTGTCCGACCGGTTCTCGAAGGCGGACACCTCGTGCCCCTTCTCGAGCAGCGCGCGGAGCACCCAGGCGCCGTTGACTCCCAGTCCACCAGTCACCAGGAACCGCATGTTCTCTCCCTACCGCTCGTCGGCCAGGCGCCGCAACGACGGGAGCATCGGCGCGTACGCCGACATCCCGCCGTCGACGACGAGCACGTGTCCGTTGATGAACGCCGACTCCGGTGAGGCCAGGAAGAGTGCGGCGAGGGCGACATCGTCAGGTCTGCCGAGCCGGGGAGCCGACACATGGTCAAGCATGACCTGAGTCTGCTGCTCGTCGTACATCGCCTCCGTCGCCGGCGTGGTGATGTGCCCGGGGGCGATGACATTGCAACGGATCCCCTGCTTGCCGTACTCGGTCGCCAGGGTCTTCGAGAACCCGATGACACCTGCCTTCGCGGCGGCGTACGCAGGACGCGATCCCAGCGACAGCCAGCCCGCGAGCGACGACGAGTTGGTGATGGCGCCCGCACCGGCCGTGAGCATGTGCGGCAACGCGTGCTTGGACGTCAGGACACACCCGAGCAGATCCACGCTGAGCTGCGCGAGCCAGACCGACAGGTCGGCATCCGCGACAAACACGTCCTTTGGTACGGCGGACCGGTTCGAAGCGTAGTTCTGGAGCACGTCCACACCGCCGAAGGTATCCACAGTGAACTCGATGAGGCTCGCAACCTGGTCCTCGTCAGACACGTCGGCGGCGAACGGCACCGCGATGCCGCCGTCATCGCGGATCCGATCCGCGGTCGCCGCGGCACTGTCCTTGTCGATGTCAGCGACGACGACCCGCGCGCTCTCGCGAGCGAAGAGCTCCGCCGTCGCCGCTCCGATCCCGCCGGCCGCGCCCGTGACCAGCGCCGTCTTTCCCGTCAAACGACCCGCTGTCGACCCCATGTCCACTCTCTCTGATTGCGTAGCCTTCCCGGACTTGTGGCGCTCAGACGGTGACGCCGCCGGTGACCCTGTCAACGGCCGGTACGACGTCTGCGGCGAAACGCTCGATGCCCCGCACGGTCTCCTCGTGTCCCAGGTGCCCCGCCTGCCCCATCAGCAGCAGATGACCGAGGCCGCCCACTTCGTTGTAGAACCGCTCGATCTGCCCCGCGACCGTCTTCGCGCTGCCCGCGAAGAGGATTCCCTGGTCGATCAGGTCATCCACGGACATCGAGGTCAGGTCCGGAAGCGGCGACACTGCGGGCGCTCCCGGTCCTGACGGCTGCGGGCCGCGGAGAGCAGCCGCCCGCACGGAGTACGGCATGTAGCCCGGCGGGAAGGTGAACTGCTTGGCCACCT
Organism: Kribbella turkmenica; assembly: GCF_004348725.1. GTDB lineage: Bacteria > Actinomycetota > Actinomycetes > Propionibacteriales > Kribbellaceae > Kribbella > Kribbella turkmenica. Next base: position 28,570 of record NZ_SMKR01000028.1, on the reverse strand, counting down.
TGTTGCTCTGCAGGTACCACAGCAGTTTGCGAGCGCCGTCGAGGCCCTCCGAGTCGGTCCGTCCGGTGTAGGCGAGGGCGGCATACCCGAACATGTCGTCGCCGGCGGGCGGCTTGCCGATCTCCTCCAGACGGTCGCGATAGGCCTGGAAGAGCTTCCGGGTCCCTTTCGCGCCACCCAGGAACGTTGCGATCTTGTAGCCGTGAGCGGCGACCGGAGCCGCGCTGGCCGGCGTCCCGGTCGCGATCCAGATCGGCGGGCTCGGCTGCTGGTACGGACGCGGCCAGATGTTGACCTGGCGGTGGTGGAAGAACTCGCCCTCCCAGTTGAACGGTCCGTCATGGGTCCTCATGGCGCGCGTGATGAGTTCGACCGCCTCCCACATCCGCTCGGTCATCCGGAACGGTTTGGAGTTCGTCGCACCCACTTCGTACTGGACGCCGCGGACGAAGCCGACGTCGAGGCGGCCATGGCTGAGGAGATCGACCAGGGCCATCTCCTCGGCGATCCGGACCGGGTCGTTGCGGTTGGCCACCGGGTTACCGAGGATCAGGATCCGGGCGTTGGTGGTGACGCGCGCGAGTACTCCCGCGATCAGCGGTGCCGCCGAGTTCATGCACGTCGCGGTCGAGTGATGCTCATTCACCATCACGTTCAGACCGCACTCGTCCGCGACCTGCCACTCGCGGATGTAGCGGTCCCACAGACCGGCCGCCCGCTCCGGGTCGATGACGCCGTTCGGCAAGGTGACGCGCACCGAGTCGTAGGTCTCCGGATCCGGCAGATCCGGGTAGGCACACTCACTGAAATGCCAGTACTGCATCGGGACGCTCCTGTCCTGTTTCGGGTGCGGTCAGCCCGCGAAGGTGGTGATCGACCTGGCGACGTCCTCCGCACGCTCGACCTGTGGGCGATGGCCCGCTCCGTCGATCTCCTCGAACCGTGCGCCTGCGATCTTCGCTGCGAGGCCGCGACCGTGGTCGGGCGAGACGATGCCGTCGTGACTGCCCCAGATGAGCAGGGTCGGTACGTCGATGCGTTCGATCGCGCGGCCGAGTCTGGGGTCGTGCAGGTACGGCTCCCACCCGTACAGCACGAGCGCCTCATCGTTGCGCGCCATCTCGAGAACGTCGTCCTCGCGCGCACTCCCGAGGTCCCCCAGGCCGAAGGCCGTGTCGGCGTAGTAGAGCCTCTCGAGGCCGGCGTACGGCGTTGCGAAGATGTCGGCGAAATCCCGGTCGAGGGGCCCGCCGAGCTTGACGCCCACGGCATCGACCAGGACTAGGCGGGCCAGTTGCGCAGGACGGCGTACCGCGATCTCCAGGGCGATCCAGCCGCCGAACTGGAGGCCCACGAGGGTGACGTCCGACGCCTCCGAACGCTCGAGCCAGTCGACGTAGATGTCAGCGAGGTCGCCCACCGTCGTACACCAGTCCGGGCGGGCAGAACGGCCGAAGCCGGGGTGGCTCGGCACCACCACGGAGAACTCCTCCGCCAAGGACTCCACGAACGTGGCATTCTCCGCAGCCCGCTCGGCTCCAGGCAGCAAAAGGGCGACCCGATCACCGCTACCCGCGGCACGCGTATCGAGGTAGACACCGTTCCCGAAGTCCACACCACTGTCGGCATCCACGAGGTCGAGAGTCTGCACAGTGCCTCCAACCAGGCCATCAGGCCGTCCAGTGTCACGTCGGTTCCCTGCAGCTAAGGCCCTCTTGGCCCGGTGCGCAGTAAGCAGCAGTCTGGACCCCCGCAGGAACGAAGACTGTGACCTAGATCCGACGATCTGGCCCCTAACTTCCCTGATCGTGCCGAGGGCTCCCCACCCTCTGACGCACCTGAATCAACGCGAACCAGCGCACAGCCACAGCCACAGGAGTCAGTGCACATCGCGACCACATGAAAAACTGCAGGTCCGCTAACATCGCGAATCGTCAGCAATCATCGACTACCCTCAGCTGCAAATCTGTGGGGCTAGCATTGGTTCGATGGGCCGGTATCCGTCCCCGCTGTCCGCTGCCGGAGTGATTTACGACGGGTTGCCTGTCGACGTCAGGATGGAGGTCATCAAGGCGGATCGATCAGCACAGCCCAGATGCCCGCGCACTACTGGCGTGACTCGCGCCGATCGCAACAAGAGGATCGCGCTGGTGATGATGGCGTCGGGCCACGCGTCGGCGACAGCACGGATCCACAGGTCGCCGTCATCGTCGTGGCTAGAGACAAGCGGGCCGACCACTCCGAGTCGCCTGCGAGTTCATCGGCGACCGCGAGTAAGGAGTCAAGCCGACCTGTCACAGTGCCGAGACGAGGCGGCTGGGGAGGTCGCGCTACCCGCCCAGCTTGCGCAGGCCGGGCATGATGTCCTCTGCGAACTGATCGATGAACCTGATCTGGTCGTGGCCGGGTCCGTGGATCACGAGGTGCTCGAAGCCCATGTCGGCGTACTCGCCAATCAGGGAAACCACGTGTTCAGGGTCGGCCGAGACGATCCACCTAGAGGCGACCTTTTCGATCGGTAGCGCGTCCGCCGCCTTCTCCATCGCTCGAGGCGAGTCCAGAGAGTGCTTCTCCTCGGCCGTCAACGACAGCGGAGCCCAAAACCGGGTGTTCTCCAGCGCGGCGCGCGGGTCGCGATCGTACGACACCTTGATCTCGATCATCTTCTCGAAGCCATTGTGGCCGTCGCCTCGCAGGGCTAAACCCTCACCGACCGCGGGGAGCAGCTTGTCCGTGTACAGCTCGGAGCCCTTCCCTGAGGTACAGATGAAACCGTCTGCGTGACGGCCCGCGTACCGCGCCACCAACGGCCCGCCGGCGGCGACGTAGATCGGGACAGGTGTGGACGGCCGGTCGTAGATCGCTGCATCTCTGGTCTGGAAGAACTCGCCGTCGAAGGACACGCGGTCCTCGGTCCACAACATCTTCATCAGGACCACTGCCTCACGCATCCGGCCGAACCGCTCTTTGAAGGCGGGCCAGACGTTCGCGTCGACGGCGCCCACCGCGACCTCGTTCAGTGCCTCGCCGGTTCCCACTCCCACGATCAGCCGTCCGGGCGCCAGACATGCGAGGGTCGCGAAGTACTGTGCCATCACCGCGGGGTTGTACCGAAACGTCGGTGTCAGGACGGAGGTCCCCAAGGTCACCGTCCTCGTCCGGGCGGCAACCCAGGGCAGGGACGCCAAGGCGCTCGGTGAATGTCCTCCGGTGAGGCGCCAGGGCTGAAAGTGGTCCGACACCATGACGGAATCGAAGCCGTTCGACTCGGCGTGGACCGCGAAGCTCGCCAACACTTCTGGTGAGAACTGCTCAGCCGAGGCCTTATATCCGACTCGCATGATTGCCTCTCCATCGCCAAGGTTTCGGCTCTATCTGTGTTGGGAGCATGCCTAAGGAGTTCGTCGCCATGTGCAGGGTCGAGCAGCAGAATTGACGTGGCTAATGACGGAAATGCGAGAGGGCGCGATTGGCAACCAACTGGACCAAGCCCACCAAGACCATGAGTATCACCATGACCGCGAAACCGCGGGCGGTCTGAAGGACGTTGAACGACTTCGCCAGCTCGAATCCGAGCCCCGCCGAGGCGGCGAGCATCTCTCCCAGGATCACCGCGATTGTAGTCAGCGCCACACCGATTCGCACGCCCGACAAGACCATCGGCATCGCCGCGCCCAACTTGATCGAGACGTCGAGCTGTCGCTTCGAAGCGCCGAAGGCCTTGCCTAGACGGACGAACTTCGGGTCCACGCTTTTCAACCCTCGAATCGTATTGAAGGCGATCGGGAAGAACGCGCCGACAGCCGCATACAGCACCTTGGACGAGGATCCGAGACCGAACCAGAGCAGGAACAGCGGGTAGAACACCACGGACGGCACGATGTATCCCCATGCCAGCAACGGATCCGTCACTCGTGCCCGAAGGTTCCGCCGTCCTGCCCAGAGGCCGACGACGATGCCGAGGGAGGCGCCCAGTACGAACGCGATCGCCATCTCGCCCAGAGTCAGACCGGCAGCGCGCCAGATGACTGGATCCTTGACGAGCGATCCCAGCTCGGCTGCGACCTGGGGGATGGACGGCAGCAGGATGTCTGCCACACCGCCGGGTCCGGCGGCATAAGACCACGCACCTGCGATGATCGCCACCAGCAATGCTCGAAGCGCCCACAGCTTCAGCCCGTACTGGAATCCGGCGCTCCCCTTCGCCCCCGCCGTTCGAGCGATCGCGCTCATTCGGCCGGCTCCGGCTCGCCGTCCAGGTCGTGCCTGCTCAACTCGAGGAGATGGCGACGGGCATCCACGAACTCGTCGGTGAGCATGAAGTCGACCGCACGAGGACGCGGAGCACTGATTTCCATCACTTCCTTGACGTGCCCTGGCGACGCCCCCATCACGACTACACGGTCACCCCAGAACACCGCTTCGTCCAGGCTGTGCGTGATGAGGATCAGGATCTTGCCGGTAGTGGTCAGTAGCTCCGCCATCTCCACACCGAGCTGCCTGCGCGAGTGCTCGTCCAACGCGCCGAACGGCTCGTCCAGCAAGAGGATGTCGGGATCCATGGCCAGCGCCCGCACCACGGCCGCCCGCTGCTGCATACCCCCGGACAGCTCAGCCGGGTACGAGTTGGCGAACGCCTCCAGCCGTACCGTTCTCAGCAGATCTCGCGCTCGAGCGCGGCGCTCACCTTTGCTCACCCCCTTGAACTGCAGCCCAAGAGCCACGTTGTCGAGGGTCGTCTTCCATGGCAGCAGGCTGTAGTCCTGGAAAACGAACGCCGCTCGATCAGGGTGCGGTTCGCCGATCACCTCGCCACGGAACTCGACCTCGCCACGCGTGGGCGGAATCAGGCCGCCGATGCTGTGCAGGAGAGTGGACTTCCCGCATCCGCTGGGGCCGATGATCGAAACGAACTCCCCTGCTGCGATATCCAGGTCCACCCGCTCCACCGCCGTGAACGTGCCTTCGGCGGTCGAATAGTCGACGCCGACCCCCTTGATCGTGAGCGCCGCGCCGCCTTGCTCCGAGTTCTGCGCGCTAGGTTCGGCCTTGTATGCAGTCGACTGCGCCTTACCATTCACTGGTTGGCCCTCCACGATGTCAGCCTGCGCTCGGTGATGGACCACAAAGCTGCGAGCGCGACAGCAATGACGGAGATGACGACGGTCAAGGCCAGGGCCTTATCGGTCTGCAATGAGGTGGAGTAGACCGAGATCAGGGTTCCCAGCCCGCCGATCGCCACGAAGAGCTGTGCCAAAAGGATCGAGCTGACCGCGTGCGTCATGCCGTGCCACAGGGCCGCGAAGAATCCGGGAAGCGACGCTGGAAAGACGACATGGCGGAACGTGCTCAAGCGCGAGGCACCGAAGGCACGAGCGAGCCGTAGGTGATGCGCCTCGACCAGTTCGACTCCGCCGACGATGTTGACGCACACGTAGAAGAACACGGTAAAGGCGCCGAACGCGATCGCCGTCTGCGTCGTGATCCCGAAACTCAGGACGAACAGCGGGAGGAACATCGACTTCGGAGTCGAGAGCAGAAACAGGATGGGCGGCATGTACGCGTCCTTCAAGGTCCTGCTGAGACCCAGCACCGTCCCGACGACGAGGCCAGCTACCGTGCCGATCACGAACGCGATCAGGATGGTCCGAACGGTCACCACGAGCGCCGAGAGCACCTCGGCATCTCGCGTGAAGCCGGCCAGCGCCCTTCCCACGTCGCCGGGTGAAGAGACGAAGACCGGGTCGACGAAGCCGAGCCGTACCGCCCCCGCCCACACGATCAGTGCTGCTACGACGACCACACAGCGGATAAGTGCCGCCCTCGTTCGTAGCGGCGAGGACGCTCGCATAACGATTCGCCTCTTCATCGGTGGCAACTCCTACGCTCAGCGCCGGTCGTGTGCTCGGGAGCGGCCATGAGCTACTCGAGGTTCTTCCAGTAGTCCCAGTACTTCGTCGCGTCCAAGTCCTTGATCTCGAAGGATTCAGACACGGTCGCCCCCAGGTTCTTGAGGTTCTCCGCAGGAATTTGGCCGTCTGTCGAAAGGGTGGGCAACTCGTCCTTGACGGCCTTCTCACCCACCGCCTGCGGATACTTCCAGTCGTTGACATAGATGTCGAGGGCAATCTTGGGGTCGGCCCTCAGCTTCTCCACCGCACTGTAGTAGACCTCGAAGAACTTCTTGAGGGCCTCCGGACGCTCCTTGATTGCCTTGTCACTGACGGCATATGCGACCGACACCGACGGTTGCTGCCACTGCTCCGCGTTGCCGAGCACCTTGCCCAGCCCCTCGCCCTCCATCGCGAACGCATCGCCCGCCGACCATGCGAAGGCGTCGATGTCGCCCCGCTTGAAGGCGGCCAAGATTCCCTTGATGTCGCCCAGCGCGGTGACCTTGTACTGGTCCTGTGAGAGGGCGTAGTGCGTCACCACAGCCTTGACCACCTCGTCGCTGGACGAGCCGAAGCTGCTGATACCGAAGTTGATTCCACCCTTACGCAGGTCCTCGGGGTCGTTGATCCCAGACTTCGTCGAGGACACCAGGTACATGCTCGTGGGCAGTCGGACGGCGCCCATGAGCTTGGCGGGAACGCCCTTGGCCATGTTGGCCAACTGCGAGCTGGCGCCACGGGTCGACAGATCCATGTCCCCGCGAGTCAGAGCCGCGGCCTCGGTGCTCGGCTGACCGAGGACCGTCTCGACCTTGAGTCCGGTTCCTTCCCACATGTTCAGCTTGAAAGTCGCGGCCAACGCGACCGCGCTGACGTCGTTGGGAGTGACTTGGAGGACCTTGAGGGTGCCTAGGTCGGCGGCGCCTCCGCTGCCTCCTGCAGCCGCCGGCTTCTCCGAGTTACCGCAGGCGGCGAGACCGACGACCAGGAGCGCCGCGATAGCGGGCGCGACGACGCGCACCATGCTTTTCTTGGCGCCGTCGAGTCGGCGTTCCCCTATGGATTGTCCCTCGATCGAGGCTGTTCTAGTCATGCGACAAAACCCCATTCTCAAGCAAAGCCGCTCTCGTGCACCGACGGTATACCGACGGTACCCTCGTGTCAACGGCTCATTTCTGATACTGCTTGGCCCAATGAACGTTTGGGCTTTGGCGCTCGTGGCGATATGGCTCGAGCGAGCTTCGGACGAAGCTGACCACGCTGAATCCGTCGCCCCGACCCACCGAGTGCATGTCTGTCTTATAACGCTGTGAACACGGACTTGGTCTCGAGGAAGCTCTCCAAACCTTCCGGTCCAAGTTCCCTGCCCCAGCCGGATTGCTTGTAGCCACCTGTCGGCATGGTCACGTCCGGCAGTCCGTGCACGTTGATTCCGATGCGACCAGCGCGAATCGCACGCGCCAAGCTGTGCGCCCGCTTGACATCCTTCGTCCACACGCTGGCAGCCAGGCCATAAATGGTGTCATTGGCCTGCTGCGCCAAACTGTCGACGTCCTCGAACGGCATGGCGACGACGACAGGCCCGAAGATCTCCTCCTGAACGCTGCGCATCGTGTGTTCCAGGCCGGTGAGAACGGTCGGCTCGACGAAGTACCCGTGCTCTTTCGTTCCGCCGCCGACTCGGACGGTTGCCCCGTCGTCGACACCTGACTGGATATAACCCAGCACTCGCTCCCGCTGTTTGGCCGATACCAAGGGACCCATCTCGGTGCTGGCCTGCATGCCGTAGCCGAGTTCGGTGCGGGCCGCAATCTCCGACACGCCCTGCACCACTTGCTCGAAGTGCTGGGCGGCCACGAGGACCCGAGATCCGGCCGTACACACCTGTCCGGAGTTGGAGAAGATCGCCCGGGCAGCTCCGGGTATCGCCGCCCCGAGGTCGGCGTCCTCGAGGATGACCACCGGGGACTTGCCGCCGAGCTCCAAGGTCACCTTCTTGAGATTTCCTGCGGCTGCCCGGACGATCTCCTTGCCCACCTCGGTCGACCCCGTGAACGCCACCTTGTCGACGTCCGCGTGGCGGCTCAGTGCGGCCCCAGCCCCGGCCCCGGCACCAGTTACCACGTTCAGAACACCTGCCGGCACGCCGGCCAAACCACAGATCTGGCTCAGCCACAGTGCTGTCAGTGGAGTCTCCTCAGCAGGCTTCAGCACGCAGGTACACCCCGCGGCCAGGGCTGGAGCGATCTTCCAGGAAGCCATCAGCAGGGGCGCGTTCCACGGAACGATGAGGCCGACAACCCCGATCGGGTCCCGCAACGTGTAGGCCAGGTACTGGCCACCCGGTAGATCCAGGCTCAGCGATCTGCCGCCGATCTTCTCGACCCAGCCGGCGTAGTACCGGAAGACCCGAGCGCACGACGCCACCATCGACCGAGCGGAGGCGAGCGGCATACCCTGGTTCAGACTCTCGAGGTAAGCCAGGACGTCCACATGCTCCTCGAGCATCTCACCGATGCGCCAGAGGATGCGGCTGCGGGTCTCTCCTGCCAAACCAGTCCACCGCTGCTCGTCGAACGCGGTTCTGGCCGCTTTGACCGCGGCATCGACGTCGGCGTCCGTCCCGTCACCGATGCGCCCGATAACGCGCTCGGTACCGGGGTCGTACACCTCGATTTGTGGGCGCTCACCGGCTGCCATCCATTCGCCGTCGATGAGCATGGGCCACTCTGCCGGTGTTGACGCCGCTTCCTGGACGTCGGGCAACTGACTCTTCTCAATCATCTGAGCTCTCCTACCTGTTACTGCGTCGCCGATACGGACTCAGCTCTCGGCCGTGATCTCGATGGCCAAGGGGCCGTCGAAGATGATCCGCTTGGACGCTGCGACGAACTCATCGAGGCCTTCCACGATCCTGCCGACCTTGCAGACGTCCACCGGTTCCCGGAACGGGGCCAGCCACTGCGCGTCTCCGTAGGCGATGCCCACCTTGACATTGCCGGAGGAATACCCCGGGTAGTAGATGATGTCGCCCGCGTTGAGCTTTTCGGCGACATTCTCGATCGGCGCATCAACAGGCTGCAGCTCGTAGTTGCCTTCGGTCCGCCAGGCGTTACCAGACCAGCGCACCTGGATCGTCCGATCCGAGATCGGCAGGGCGGCTCGTAGCGCCGCGGCCGTCGCCGGCGCCGCGTCGTCGAAGAGTTCCGCACGACAGACCGCGTCACCGGCCTTGATAGTGATCGTTTTGCTCATGGTGATGTGCTCCATTCATCTGGCTGCTACGGAAGTGTTCAGCTCTCGCCGGTGATCTCGACGTCAAGAGGGCCGTCGAAGATGATCCGGTTGCATGCTGCGACGAACTCGTCGACGCCCTCCACGATCCTGCCGACCTTGCAGACGTCGACTGGTTGCCGGAACGGGGCCAGCCACTGCGCTTCTCCGTAGGCGACACCGAGTTCGCCGCTGCCAGAGGCGTGGCTGGCGTAGAAGATGATGTCACCGGCATCGAGGCGCTCCGGCACGTTCTCGGCTTGCGCGTTCTCGGCCTGCAGCGTGTACGCGGTTTCGGTCCGCCATGCGTTGCCGGACCAACGGGTCTGGATCGTCCGATCCGAGATCGGCAGGGCGGCTCGAAGCGCCGCGGCCGTCGCCGGCGCAGCGTCGTCGAACAGCTCCGCACGACAGACCACGTCGCCGACCTTGACGGTGATTGTTCCACTCACGACGATCTTCTCCATTCTGATGAGTGCTCGGTCATGCCACTGCTCCCGTCTGCCGGAGCTTGTCGATCTGCTCGCTGCCGTAGCCGAGCTCCTTCAGGAGACTGTCGGTGTCTTCGCCCATCGCCGGGACCTGCCGCACTCGCCCGGGGTCGGCGAGCCCGAACCGGAACGTCGGTACCTGACCGACGGGTGTGTCCGCCCGCACGATCATCTGCCGGGCGATGAGCTGGGGATGCTGCACCGCGTCCTCGACGGTTCGCACCTCGCCGAACGGCAGGTCAGTGTCACGGAGTCGGGAGATCCAGTACTCGGCCGGCTTCGAGCCGATGAGATCCGTCAGCAGCTGCTGGAGCAGCGATCTGTGCGCAGCTCGGGCCGCGACAGTCGAGAAGCGACTGTCGCTGGTCCAGTCCTGTCTGTCGAGCACGTCGGCGCACAACGTGCGCCATTGAAAATCGCTTCCGGCGACAAGGTTGATGTAGTGGTCGTCCGAGGCTCGGAAGGGGCCGTACGGGACGATGCTGTGGTGGTGCATTCCCGTTCTCGGCGGCGCTTGCCGGTCGTTCCAGGCATAGTGCGGAAAGTAGCCCAACCAGAGCGCGACCGAATCCAGCATCGAAACATCGAGGTAACGTCCTTCGCCGGTGGTAACGCGCTCGTACAACGCCGACAAGATCCCGGCCAGAGCCGTGGTGCCGGCGACCAGGTCGACCATGGGCAGCGCGACTTTCGCGGGTTCTGCCGGGCTGCCGTTCATCAGCAGGATTCCGCTCTCGCCTTGGATGAGCAGGTCAAACGCCTTGGCCCGCTTGTAGGGACCGGTGGCGCCGTAGCCGCTCAGACTGGTGTAGATCAGTCTCGGGTTCTCGGCCATCAACTCCTTGTGACCCAGCCCTGCCCTCTCAAGGGCTCCCGGAGTGAAGTTCTCCAGGAACACGTCCGCGGTCAGGGCAAGCTTGCGAATGATGTCGCGGCCCTCCGCCGTCCTGATGTCCACGGCGATGTCGCGCTTTCCCCCGTTGACCCAGACAAATCCCGATGAAAGCCCGGACACGACATTGTCCCAGCCGCGGATGACGTCTCCGCCGTCCACCTTCTCGACCTTGATGACTTCGGCGCCAAGCTCCGCCATGACGAAGGAACAGTAGGGACCAGCAACCGCCTGCTCCAGAGCGACGACGCGGACTCCCTTCAGTGGGCTATTGGACATGACTGTCTCCAGGGATTGCTGGGACAGGAAACAGCCCGCTGTTGGGGGCGTGCGCCCGCTTCCAGATCATGGCCGACCTGACGTACTCGATGACCGCCACACCGTCCTGGTTCAGTCCTGTCGTTCGCACGCGAACGATTCCCTGCTCAGGGCGGGACTCCGACGGGCGGACCTCCAAGACCTCCGTCATCGAGTAGAGGGTGTCGCCGGCAAAGACCGGGTGTGGAAGCTTGATCTCGTCCCAACCGAGAGCGAAGCCGTTGGCGCTGAAATCCGCCACACCTAGACCGGCAACCACGGACAAGGTCAGCGCGCTGTTGACCAGGCATCGGCCCCAGGGGGTTCGGGAGGCGTAGTCCTCATTGAAATGTATCTGGTTGGTGTTGTTGGTCAGGAGCGTGAACCAGGTGTTGTCGGTCTCCGTTATCGTCCGGCCGACCGGGCACCGGTAGACGGCGCCGACCTCGAAGTCCTCGAGATATCGACCACCTGCCGGGGTCGGGGTACTCACGCAAGTTCCCCGCGAGCCAGTACGGTGCGGGCGCGCATGACGATCGGCAGGTCGATGAGTTGCCCATCGACGACCACTGAACCTACCGACTCCCGCTCGGCCCGCTCGAACTCTTCCACTGCCCTGGCGCTGAACGACAACTCCTCCGTACTCGGCTTGAATGCCTCGTGGATCAGGTCGATCTGCCGAGGGCTGAAAGTCGACTTGCCGGTGAACCCGAGATTCACGGTTCGCTGCGCATCCGCCACCAGGCCATCCGGGTCATGGAGGTGCGGGTAGACACCGTCGACCGACATGACCTTTGCCGCCGTCGTCGCGTTCACCAGTGATGACCGGGCGTAGAGCAGGTCGGAAGCCTCCTCCTTCCGGTTCGTGAACAGTCCCATGTCGAGGGCCAGGTCCTCGGCTCCCAGGATCAGGCCGACCACGCGCGGGCTCGCAAGGGCGATCTCGTACGCGTTCCGGAGTGCGAAGGCACTTTCGATCGCGGCGAGGATCTTGATGCCGGCCGGAGGAAGTCCGCGCTCGTGTTCCAGGTCGTCCAAGGCTGCGGCGAGCCGAGTGACGGATGCCGCGTCTTCGGCTTTGGGCAGGCAGATGCCACCGACGCCGGCCCTGACCACCGTCGCCAGGTCTGAGTCGGTCAGACCTGACTGCCAGGAGTTCACCCTGACGAAGCGAACCGGCGCCGGGCCCGGCTCGTCGAGCTCGTCGGCCACCATGCGCCGAGCCGTCTCCTTGTCGTTCGGTGGAACTCCATCCTCGATGTCGAGGAGAAGAACGTCCGCGCCGCACGAGCGGCTCTTCGTGAGGAACTTAGGGTTGTTTCCCGGAACGAAGAGCCAACTTCTACCGGGGTTCCGAAACTCCATGACATCTCCCAAGGCTGTGTGACGGAAGCGCGATCCCAATCGACATGGACTAGAAGGACCTCGGCAAGTGCAGAACGTTGTGGGCGAGATAGGAGAGGACGAGGTTGTTGCTCACCGGTGCGATCTCGAGCAGCTGCGCCTCTCGAAGCTTCCGCTCCATGCCGAACTCCACGGAGAAGGCCATGCCGCCGACGGCCCGCACAGCGGCTCTCGCGGCCTCGCCGGACGCCTCCGACGCGAGCAGCTTCGCGATGTTGGCATGACTGCCCGGGGACTCGCCCCGGTCGAATGCCTCGGCTGCCTGGTTTCGGGCAAGCGAGGCAGCCTCGACCGAGGCGTAGGCGTGCGCCAACGGAAACGACACCCCTTGATTACTTGCCAGCGTCTTGCCGAACGTCTCCCGTTGTGACGCGTACTCTGCCGCGCGCCCGATGAAGTACCGGCCATCACCGATCGCCTCGGAGGCGACCAGGATCCGCTCGGCGTTCATCCCGTCGAGGATGTAGCGAAAGCCGTTGTCCTGCTGGCCTACGAGCGCCTCTTCAGGAAGTCGAACATCGTCGAAGTAGACGGTGTACGAGTGGTGGTTGAACATCAACGGGATCTTCGTCCAGTGCAGCGTGCCCCTGGCGCCGGCGATGTCGACCAGGAAAACCGACAGACCGTGGCTACGGCGCCCGGCGTCGTACGGCCGCGTTCGGGCGAGAACGAGCATCAGGTCAGACTGTTCGACCCGCGAGATGAACGTCTTCTGTCCGGAGAGCACCCAGGACGAGCCGTCACGGCGCGCAGTGGTGCTGATCCTCGTCGTGTCCGACCCGGCGTCAGGTTCGGTCACCGCAAACGCCTGCAAGCGCGTCTCCCCCGCCGCGATCTTCGGCAGCCAGTGCGAGCGCTGGGTGGCCGAACCATGCCGAAGTAGCGTGCCCATCACGTACATCTGGGCATGGCAAGCGGCGGCGTTCGCCCCGGATTTGTTGATCTCTTCGAGGATCAAGGAGGCCTCGGTCATGCCCAGACCGCCGCCGCCGTACTCCTCGGGGATGAGGATCGACAGCCAGCCTGCGCGGGTCAGTTCGTCGACGAACTCCTGGGGGTACGCACCGTCGGCATCCAGGCGGCTCCAGTAGTCGTCCGGGAAGGACCCGCAGATGTGCTGGACAGCACGCAGCATGTCCTTCGTGTCGTTGATTTCCAAAGTCATTCCCACACTCATTACTTCCGAAAATGGATTGGGAGTGGACGTGGTGCGCCGCGAAGGCACACACTCGGGCGCGATCGAGCCGCGCAGCTACACGGCCGGTCGCCTGTCACGTGCCGGCCTTCAGTGGGCGGACCTTCGGGAGAACCGCATCGGCGAGTACCTCGACCTGACGCATCAACTGCTCCATCGATGTGCCGAGCAGGCGCAGCTCGAAGACCTCAGCTCCCAGGCCGGAGAGTTCGACGAGCCGTTCTGAGAAGGCCGTGGGATCACCGACGAGGGCCTTACTGAGTCCCGTCTGCACGTCGCCGTACATTGCCTCGAGAGTCGGCCGGGCCAGCTCCACAGCGCCGTCATAGGACTCGTCGATGCAGGCGAAGGTCTCATACGCTGCCACCCGGTCCTGCGGCGCGAGGCCTACAGCCTCAAGCGCCCCATGCCAGTGCCGAGTGGCTTCCGCGTACTCCTCGACCGGCATTCCGGCCGTCAGCCACCCGTCCGCCAAGATCGCCGCGCGGGTGAGACCAGGACCTGACCGCGCCGCGACCCAGATCTCGACTCCGTCGCCACGCGGCCAGAAAGGCTGGCTGGAGAAGGTCAGCGCATCGCTCTGTACGTCGAGCGGACCGTCGAAGCGAAGGAGTTGTCGCAGGGCGGCGAGGTAGTCGTTGGTGATCCGGCCTCTCCGCTTGAACGGCACGCCCATGGTGTCGAAGTCGGCCGGCTGCGAGCCGACCCCGACAGCAAGGATGAGCCGACGGCGGCCAAGCAGAGCATCGATCGTGGCGAGCTGCTTGGCCAGTATCCGGGGATCCCTCAGGGGCAGTGCGAGCCCCGCGATCCCCACCTGTGTCCGCTCGAGCACTGCACCCACCGCCGCGGCGGTGGTGACACTTTCGAAGAAGTTCGGATCGGCGGCCTGCTGAGCGTCGATCGCTCCGGTGGAGAAATGCCCTCGCCGGTCCGCGGTCCAGGAGATGTGATCGTGCACCCAAACGTGATCGAAGCCATTCGCTTCGATGTGCCGCGCAAGATCGAAGATCTCGCGCGGTCCGGCGAATGGCCCCGAGTTCGGCAATCTGATACCGACTCGGATGCCGTTGGTGAGCTCCACTCTGGATCGCCTTCTCTGGTTTCTCGCAACGGAAATCTGCTGCTGTGGCTGTGTGGTGCGTGGCTGCGACCTTCGATCGGCTAGGTCTGGGCTGAGACGTCGGCCGGAGCATGTGCGAGGGTCAACGGGAGCGCGCCGGTGAACCGAATGTTCTCTGCCGCGTCCGCAATCGCCCGCCAGTCGCCGACGAACTGAGCGACTGGGAGCAGCGGCGTGCGCCCCCGGGCTCCAGGCAAGGCGGAGCGCATCATCGTGGTGCTCCGGGCGGCTATGCGAAGTCCGTTGTACGGCTTGTTCGGCATGTAGTAGATGAAGCCTGGTGCGGCGAGCACTCGACCCGACGACGCTACCGTGCTCTCGTCGACGTCAAGTTCGAGGTCGGTTGAACCCTGCTCGTTGCCTTGGGAGTCCCAGAACCGGGTCAGTGGTCCGCTCGAGTAGGTGTTCGCCGCCCTCCCTTGCAGTGGAAGCCGCCGAGCCAGGGACGCCGTGAGGTTCGGGGCGGACTTCTCAAGAAGGACTGCGTGTGCGCTCGCCGTACCGATCCGTAATTGGACAAGGCGCCCTTGCTCGCGGATCCGAGCCTCCAGCTTCTGGTGCGTCAGCGCAGAGTCGGCGACCAAAGAGAAATCCACGGGCCGCGCGCCGACGAACATCAAGGACTTTCCGAATGCCTCGAAATCCTCCAGATCGGCGTCGATCCTTGCTACCGGGATCGCCGGATGCACACTGAATCCGTCCTGCCATCGTCCGTCTCCAAAGGCAATCGCGAAACGCTGCAAGGCGGGACTGAAAACGATCTGGCCGGCATGCTGAAATGGCTGGGGAGCCACGCCCTTTCCAGGATTGGCGACCCGTTTCCCGAAAAGTTCCATCACCTGGCCGCTCCACTCACTCTGCACCGCGTGTAGGCGGAGCGGCAGATTTTCATGCAACCACTCGGCCGGGATTTCGGCATCTACCTGCGCCAGCCATTCACGGTCGCCGGCCCTCACCTCGATGTACACGCGCTCCCCTTCCGGGTCCGCTTGAATACTGACGGTATACCGATTACAGTACCGGAGGTAATCACCGTGTCAAGAGGGATGTGACGAGCGACGTGCCTGGACCTATAGCGGCAACCGCGGTCGAGTGCACGGCGGCCGTCGCGGAGTACGCGGCCACAACCAGTGACGCGGACATCCCCGAAGCCGCCAGTCTTCACATCCCGCGGCTCGCCCTACTGGACACTGTGGGAGTCGCCCTCGCCGGTGGCACGAGCGAGCTGTACCACCGGCTCGCGGCAACCTTGGATGACGAGGTCGGCACCGGCCCGTCAACCGTGTTTGCCGGGGCAACGCAGGCGCCCCCGCGGATCGCCGCCCTGTTGAACGGAGCGGCAGCGCACGCGCTTGACTACGATGACGCCACCTACGCAAGCTACGGGCATCCGAGCGCAGTGCTGATGCCAGCTCTACTAGCGAGCGGGGAGGAGTCTGGCGCGCAACAGCTCGGATCGGCTTACGCCGTCGGCCTCGGTGTGATTCATGCGCTGTCTCGCGGCGTCGACGTGGATGCCCACTACCGGTTGGGTTGGCACGCCACGGCCACGATCGGTCTCATCGGCGCTACCGCCGCAACCAGCCGCCTTCTCGGCCTTGACACGGACAAAACTCGCCATGCCGTAGGGATAGCGGCGTCACTGGCCGGTGGCAGCCGCAGCAACTTCGGCACGATGACGAAGCCCCTGCATGTCGGGATGGCCGCCTCCAACGCCGTACTGGCGTCGTCGCTGGCGGCACGAGGCTTTACCGCGAACCCCTCTGCCCTCGAAGCCAAGGGCGGGTATTTCGCGTTGTTCGGCTGCGAACCGCAGGGGCCGGAGTTGTGCACTGAGATGCTGAAACTTCAGCCCTGGCACTTTCTCGAGGATCCACCACACTTCAAGCTCTACCCGTGTTGCTTCAACACGCACCGAGGGGTCACTGCGGCGATGGAGATCCACGGCCTGTTCCAGCCTGCCGGCGACGACATCGAGTCAGTGCGAGTGACGGTCGAACCTGAAGGCCTGGCACCCCTCATCGACGGGTATCCGCCGACCGGGCTCCAGGCGAAGTTCTCCATGGCATACGTCGTCGCTGCGGCACTTCTGGACGGACGCGTCACGCTCTCGACGTTCGACGACGAGGTGGTACAGCGGCCGGACCTGCGGGCCGTCGCCGAACGTACGACGGTGCACGAGTCCAGTCCCGGTCCTCGTGACCGTCAGCGCCCAGCGAACGTGCAGGTATCCCTCCGCGACGGCAGGTCGTTCCAGGCGACTGCAGAGTTGGGACGGCAGGACCATTCGGCGACGACTCGCGAACTACTTTCGGCGAAGTTCCGGGACTGCCTGGACCACTCGGACCACGCCTGGAACTGGCGCGTCGAGGACCACCTATGGCGTATGGTGAACGCGGGCGCCGTCATCCGGTTTCCGGGCTCGGTCAAGTCGGCAACCGATCCTCGCGGAGACGGTGAGAGCCGAGAAGGCAACAGAATTTCGGACGAACGGTGACACGATGCCGAACGGAGAGCGCAAGTCGCGCGGGCGGGAGTACTCGTCACAGCGCATGCGGAGATATTCAGCCAGCGAGGTGGCGCAGGGGTCGATCGCCGACAGTGTGACTCACACGTTACGAGAGGCCATTCTGCGAGGCGACCTGCCATCGGGAACGTGGCTTCGAGAGTCCCAGCTGGGCGAGGAACTCGGAGTCAGCCGAACTCCGGTCAGAGAGGCCATCTTCAGGCTCCAGAATGAGGGCTTGGTGGCGCGGACGAGCTCGGGCGCGATGGTCAAATCGCTCGGCCTCGATGACATCCTGGCGATTTACGCGGTGCGGGAATCGCTTGAGTCCACCGCCGCACGACTGGTGGCCACGGCGGGCAACACGGAACTGGTCGACTCACTCAACGAGTTGCATCAGGAGATGTGTCGCGTCACCGATGGACCGGATGCCGCCCTGAAACTGGCCGACCTCAACCTGGAGTTTCACGCAAGAATCGCGCGAGCGACCAACAATTCCTATCTCCAGCGATTCCTCGGCGAGGTTGAACTCGTGGTTCGGCGCTTCAACCGCGCAGGGTATGCGGATCCGAAACACATGCAAGTGACCCTCGAAGAGCATCGCAGAATCATCGATGCCATCGCGGCGCAGGATCCCGACGCGGCTGCCAACGCTGCCTTTGATCACATGCGCACCGCTCGGCAAATGCGACTTCGCGATCTGGTACCACAAGCCGTGAAGGACGCCTTGGCTTAGACAGTGGGTAGTGGCCGCCGGCAGGGAGGGCCAGCGGGGGTGGAGTTCCGCCCGGACGGGACCTGCGGGCTGTGGGTGCCGCACGACGGCGTAGACCTTGTGGCTGAAGTTCAGCCGCATGTGGCACAACCAGATTCGCCTGCGAACGCTTCCGGCGGCACAGTCAGGCCGCTGGCACGTGATTTTCCGACGGCACCGTAGGCTTCGGCGAGGCGAGGCCCCTACCGGCGACCTGGACATCGGTGTCTCTGGATTCCACATCGTCGCCTTCGAACCCGTGAACCTTCGCCGGCGGCGAGGTGGACCACTCCGAAGCGGAGATCGAACCAGCCGGCACGACGCCGCAGGGGATACCTGAGGCTCCAGCCGCGGGTCTGAAGCTAGCGAAATGGATGAAGCCAACCGCGCCAGGTCCGCACCCGCTCCACTGATCGGGGACGCCAACGGCGTCATCAGGTGTCGCATAGAACGCCGATCCCTGCACTGCTCCGGGGACACAGCCTACGATCTCGCCGACTCGCTCGACTCTCGGATGAGGCTGGAGTGCGCGGAGCTGACGCTCAAGGTGTGTTGGACCCGTTCGTGCCCAACGCACCGGTTGGGCCACGGCGCTGTCAGGCACGGACGGTCACGGCCTACTACGGCGACGCGACAGACGAGCACCTCGGCACCGCGGGTTCCTTCGCCGGTAGAGCACCTTTACTCAGAGGCATGCGCCGTCACGGAGGCCTGGGCGCGCCGCTCGAGTGACAGGGATCGCTACTGCTCCAAGGCGCGGTCCTCGGCTCGGCCGGCCCAGATGCCTCGTGCGTGTCGGAGGTGGGTGTCCATGATGTGTGCTGCTTCGTCGCCGCGTCCTTCGAGGATCGCGTCGAGCAGGGAATCGTGCTCGCGGGTGGATTGCATGAGGACGTCGGTGCCCGCGACTCGATCCAGGCCGTAGAGGCGGCTTTGGTCGCGGAAGGTGCCGACGAGTTCGAGGAGACGCTGGTTGCCGAGGTGCGCGAGGATCCCCATGTCGAAGTCGCGGTCGTTGTCCAGAAAGCCGACCCAGTCGCCTGAGCCGACGCACCTCTCGCTGCGGCAAGCTCTCGAAGTTCACCAGCCTCGGTGACCAGTTTCCGTTCCGCTATGGAGCGTACGGCGGCGACTTCGACCATCCTTCGGACCTCGACGATCTCGTCGAGGTCGTGTTCGGTCATCGGGCGGGGACCGTGGTCCCGGGCGAACGACTGCCGTCGATCCGGACGGTCGCGCGCGGGCTCAACCTCTCCCCCACCACCGTCTCCGCGGCCTGGCGCCTGCTCGCCCGGGCGAACCTGATCCATCCCGACGGTGCCCGTGGCACCGTCGTCGCGGAAGGCGCCGGGCAGGGACCGGTCCGGCATCGCCGTGCCCTTCTGTACGAGGCGAAGTTCGAAGTCGACCTTCTCGACCGGCCTCCCGGACGCGGAGTTGCTGCCGGACCTGGGGCCTTCGCTGCGACAGGTCCCGCGGAGCGGCCCGCTGGAGAGCTTCCTGGCCGAGCCGATCGTGCCGGAACTGCGCGAACACCTGCGGGCGGACTGGCCGAGCCCGGTCGAGATGCTGACGATGGCCGACGGCGCCACCGACGCGCTGGACCTGATCGCGCTGACCCTCCTGCAGTTCGGTGACCGGGTCGCAGTCGAGCACCCGAGCTACCCTCCGCTACTCGACCTGCTCGAGGCGACCGGCGCGCGGATCGTGCCGATCGACGTGGACGACGGACCTGTCAGCGCCTCGTTCGCGGACGCGATCCGCGCAGGCGTCCGGGCAGTGTTCCTGCAGCCCCGCGCGCGCAGATCCCGACCGGCAGCTGCCTCACCGAGGAACGGGCCGCCGAACTCGCCACGGCACTCGCGGACCAGGACGTCCTGGTGGTCGAGTTCGACCTCGGCGGCGGCATCGCGACCACGCCGATCGTCAGCCTCGGCGCCCGTGTTCCGGACAAGACCGTGCACATCAGGGAGTACTCGGAGTCGCACGGCCCGGGCCTGCGGCTCGCCGCCGTCGGCGGACCGGTTGCGGTGATGGAGCAACTGATCCGACGCAGGCACCTCGGCCAGGGCTGGACCAGCCGGCTACAGCGCACGACCTGAAAACCCCAGCCCTGGCGTGCGAGATAGACCGCGATGTCCGCGTACTTCTCTCGTGTCCGCGCTCGGCCGATGCCGACCGCCTGGTGGACAACCTTGCGGCCAACATCGCCCGGCGCCATCCAGTCACAATCGCCGCGGGGCGACCGGCGGCCAAAACCGCCGAAATCGACCGCACCCTCAACGAGGCCCAGCAGGTCGTGGAATCTGTCGACCCCGACGCGACAGACCGAACGGTTCACCGTCTCGAAGACGTCCACCTCCGTGGTCTGCTCACCCTGCTCGGCGACGACGAACGTCTTCGCCTCTTCGTCGCGCGCGAACTGGACCCACTCAGGGACCACCCCGTACTTCTCGACGCCGTCCGTGCCCTCGTGCGTCACCCGACGAGCAAGTCCGAAGCGGCCGCAAGCCTGCACCTCTCCCGGCCGGCCTTCTACGACCGCTTGGCCAAAGCCGAACGACTTCTCGGCGTCGACCTCGACGATCCGGACATCCGGGTTTCCCTACACGTTGCATTGGTCGCCAACGACCTCGGCGCTCGGCCCCGGAACGCATGACTGTGTCCGATCGGTCAATGCATGGTCTGGCAATCCTTCGACAAGTCAGTCGGCGTAGGCCACGACCAGCGCCGATGCTGCCTCGGCAGCCTCCTTCTTGGCTATCGACAACGGATCTGGAACGTCGGCGAGCACTCCCTCGGCGAGAAACACTGCGTGCCCGTGTGCGCAGGCCGCGACGGCCAGGACCAGCCTGCGCGCCTGTTGGTGATCAGCACACAAGACCCGCGCTGGCGTGAACAGCTCCTCGAACAACGCATCACCAGCGTCGGCAAGCGCAGGGTAGCGAGCCTTGTCGAGGCCGGCAGCAAAGGTGAGTTCGAACAGCGCTGGCTGGTTGGCAGCGAACTGAACGTAGGCGGCGGCGAAATCTGCGAGTTGTCGCCGGGCATCGGTGGTTCTGCCCATGGCCGCGCGATAGTACTCGCGTTGCTGCCTGTACGCACGCACCGCCAGAGATGCCAGCAGGGCCTCACGGCTCGTGAAGTGTTTGTAGGGCGCGGCCACACTGACGCCGGCTCGACGGCTGACCTCGGCCATTGTCAGCCCGGCGGCACCATTGGAGACCACCACCTCCAGCGCCGCCTGCTCCAGAGCATGACGCAGGTCGCCGTGATGTTGGCCGCTGGGTCGCTTGACGTTCTTCGTCATGGAGGTAAGGTTAATACCACTTACCTGGTTAGTGCTATTAACCTTCATGGGAGACCACCATGCCTGAAGTTGACCTGAGCCTGGACGTACATCACACCAGTCTGTCCGTCGCGAACCTTGATACGCAGCGCGATTGGTACCAGCGCGCGCTCGGACTCCACGAGGTCATCGAGGAGTTCCAACTCGACGAACCGCCCGTGCGCACTGTGGTGCTGAAATCGAGCTCAGGTGTGCGCCTCGAGCTCATCGAACGGGCCGGCGCAAGCCGGAGCCGCGACTACAGTGACCCACTGGACGCCGCAAATACGCTTGGATTCGGTCACTGGGCTGTCTCAGTCCGCGACGTCCGGACGGCGTACACGACGATCGTCGCCGCCGGCGGCACTGGCGTGTGGCCACCGGCCGATGCGGTAGAACCGGGCGCTCGGTTCGCCTACATCAAGGATCCGGAGGGAAATCTCATCGAACTGATCCAGCCGCCCGTTCGGCGAAGCGGAGCTGTCGTGCACACCCCGCGCACGTAGTCCGTGAACTCGGCCACGACAGCATGAGGGTTCGAGATCGTCGGATGCTGTCGTGGGCGGAGCACGATGACGGTCAGCAAGGACTGCCTGACGCCAATGCAGCTGCACCGGGTACGTCGTCGGCGTTAACGGCCAGCTTTCGCGCCGGGAGTCAAGTTTGAGTTTGGGCTGATATGAGCGACGCCGGGCGTTTCGTGAACGTTCGGCGTGGTTGGGACTGCCCCGAGTTCAGTTGACTCGCGGGGTTTGGTGGTTCAGGCCGCGAGTGCGACGGGTTGAATTGTCTCAAACTCGATGGGAGTGAGTTTGCCGAGGCGGCGTTGTCGCCGAAGGCTCCGACCCGGCCCATCGAACCGCGCAGTTGGTGTGTTTTGAGGACCCGGACGTATTTCCTGGACCGGAACTGGCTGCCGCGGTCGCTGTGAAGGATCAGCCCAGCTGCGGGCGTGCGCAGTGCGACTGCGTTACGCAGGGCGGCCACGGCCAGGGACGCTTTCATGCGCGAACCGATGGAGTAGCCGACGATCCGGTTGGAGTAGACGTCCTTGATCGCGCACAAATAGAGGTTGCCTTCAGCGATGGCGTGTTCGGTGATGTCGGTCAGCCGAACCAGGTTCGGCGCGGGTGCGGTGAACGCCTTCTTGACGAGATCGTCGTGCACGGGCGGGCCGGCTTTGCGGTTCAGGCAGCGTTTCTTGGAGTGGATCGACCAGATCGGCTCCTGGCTGCACAGCCTCGCGACTCGGTTCTCGCCCGCGGAGATGCCCTTGCCCGGGAGTTCGCCGGCGATGAACCGGTAGCCGAAGCCAGGGTCGTCGCCGTGAACTTCGCGGCCGCGTCGATCAGGTGCGCATCATCCCAATCTCCTTGTGTGACAGAGCATGCGCGCCATTTGTGGAAGGCTTGTTTGCTGAAGCCGAGCACCCGGCAGGTCACCACGACAGCGATACCGTCGACGGCTAGATCAAGGACCAGCGGGTAACTCATTTCGGGTTGATGTCACGGGCGAAGTAGGCCGCAGCCCGGCGCAGGATCTCATTTTCCTGCTCCAACTGCCGGTTGCGCTTCTTCAGATCGCGCAGCTCGGCCGACTCCTGCTGCGTCGCACCCTGGCGGTTGCCGTCTTCGATATCGGCCATTTTCCTAGCCAACGGGTCAGACACGACTGAGAGATCCCGAAGTCCTTCGCGATCTGCGTCAGCGGCGCCTCGCCCTTACGGGCGACAGCGACCACGTCACGACGGAACTCCTCAGGAGACGCTTTCGGCATGACAGACATCCTTCCAGCAAGGACCCCAAAGTCCTCACAGATCAGGAGTCAACCAAACCGGGGGCAGTCCCTCCGTCGAACCGGGTCACCCCAGTCAACACCCGATCCGGGTAATCTTTCAGCGGGTCAATCGGAGGTGATCCCGCTCTTCAAGCCAAGCATCCATCGTGACGTCGCCGGCGATGAAGTGGCGAACGTTGACCCGGCTTGCGGCCGTTCCGGCTTGTAGCACCTTGGGGAGGTCGGCCAGTCTGGTGCCGGGTTCCTGCAGTACGGCGACGATTCCCGCGATGAAGGAGTCGCCGCTGCCGGCGGGTGCCCCGTTCTCTATCTCTGGTGGACAAAGGGCCCCTACCTCGCTGGAGGTTGCGGCGCAGGCGCCCTCCGCACCGGCGGTCACGATGGCCAGGCCTCCAGTCAGTTGGGCAAGACGAGTTGCGAGTGCGGTGGGTTCGTGAGACGCATGGGGAGCCAGTGCGGTGGCGGCCTCGTCGACGTTGACCTTCACGATGTCGGGGCATTCTTGCAAGGCGTTGGCGAGCGCCTCGCCCTCGGAGTCCACGATCACCGTCAGGCCGTACTGCTTACCGAGTCGGACCCAATTCGCGAACAGCCGCGGGTCGCCTCCGCTTGGCAGCCGGCCTGAGATCACGAGGAAGTCTCCGAGGGTCAGCTGGTGCAGGGCGCGTGTGAACGCGGCGTCCATGCGGGCGTCGTCTTGTGCGGTGCGCGGAGGTACGGGTTCGTACACCTCCGTGACACGATGGGTCGCTTCGTCGAGCAGGCACGTGCACTGACGGGTATTGCTCGAGCCGACGACCAGCTCCGCGCAGATGCCGTCCCGCTGGACCAGCGTCCGCAGGGCTTCACCGGTGTGCCCACCGACCTGGGCGACGACGTGCGTCGCGACCTGCAGGCCGGTTGCGGCCCGGGCGACGTTGAACGCCTTACCGCCCGCCAGTTCGAGCACTCGGCTGGGCCGGTTCACGTTGCCGAATTCGTATCGGGGTAGCCAGAGGTATCGGTCGAGCGAGGCCGCCACACCGACGCACAGCAGTCGACGAGTCATCGGACGGCCTGTAGGCCTTGGAATGTCGCCGTCATGGGCCCGTGCTCGGCGATCGCGGCAGCGGCCACCTGTGCGCCGAACCGCGCCGCGGTGACCGGGTCGCCATCATCCGCAGCTGCCGCGATGAACCCGGCGGCGAAGGAGTCACCGGCGCCGTCCGTGTCGACCGCGGCGACCGGTTCAACGGGCACGCGCACGTCGGGATGGCCGGGAGCGTGGACGGTGGCACCGTTCTTGCTGTCGGTGACACAGACCACCGCACCAGCCGCAGTGAGTTCTGCCGTCTCGATGCCGAGGGCCCCGAGTTCGCCGGCACTTGGCAGTACGACGTCCGCGGCCCGGATCGCAGCGCGCAGCCGTTCGAGCAACTCCGGCGCCAGCGACTCCGGCCGCACATTGGGATCCACCGAAACCCGGGCGCCGGAGCGCCGGGCACGCTCCAGGGCCTCGAAGGCTGCGTCGGGAAGAGTGCCGCCGAATATGAGCGCGCTTCCCGACAGATGCAGCCATCGCGCGCGTTCCGGCAGCTCACCGAGATCCGCCGAGGTGACGGTCGTGGCCGCGCTGTCGTCGACGTGAAACTCGAAGGTGCGCTCGCCTCCGCGGTACGTGATCCGCGCCCACGCGGTTGGTTCGTCGGCACGGATGGCCAGGTGACTCACATCGACACCGGCCGATCGAAGTCCTTCCCGCATCACCTCGCCGTGGCGGTCCGCGCCCACCGCGCCGACGAAAGTGGTGGCAAGTCCGAGCCGGGCGGCGACGTAGGCGCAGATGGCCGGCGAGCCGCTCGGCCACGGACCCGAGAAGGCGGCTGCGGCGTCATCGGTGACGTCTCGCTGGTAGGCGACGATGGGCTCTCCCACGATCAGCAGCATGGATTGCCTCGCAACGTCACAGAAGCTCGCCGGCGGTCTCGGCCGACTCGCCACCGTGGACGACTGACCGCAGGCCGGCGAGTACGGCGGCAGGATCCGGCGCCCGGAAGACGCGCCGTCCGAACATCACTCCCGCGGCCCCGGCCGCGATGGAGTCCTCGGCCAACCGCAAGGTGGCGGTGCCGTCCTCACCGCCCGGTCCCCCGGCCACCAGGATCGGGGCGAAGCAGGTCTCGGCGACCGGCTGGAACGACTCGGCGGAGCCGTTCCAGAGCGCCTTGACGACGTCCGCGCCGATGTCCGCGGCGATGCGGCAGTACAGGCTCATGACCTCCGTACTCAGCGCGGCCTCGTCGTCACCCTCCAGGGCCGATCGAGGTTCGATGATGACGCCGATCCCCCACTTCTCGCAGTCGCGGACGATCCGTGCGTTGCGATCGATCTCCGCTCGCTCGAGAGTGGAGTCGCGCTGCCCGACGTACAGATAGGTCATCACGGCATCGACGCCTGCCGCCGCAACCTCCTCGATCGAGGCCAGTTGGGCGAGAACTCCTTCGCTGCGGCCGTCCTTGCCCGGCGTGTAGGTTCGGCGGCCGACGTTCTTCCAGTCCAGGTGCAGCACCAGTCCCGGTCGGTCCCGGCCCACGAAGTGGTCCTCGAGGTGGGGCAGCATGCCCGGGCTGACCATCACCGCGTCCGCCTGCTGGAGCTGGTCGAACACCTTGCGGATCTCGGGCAGCGTACGCAGACCGGCGGGCGGTCCGCTCATCACGCCGTGCGAGGCGGCCACGACCACGCCACGGCCGTCGACCGGATCGAGGACGCGGCCCAGGCGGACCTTCTTGCCGGTACGGGAATCCATGGATCAGTTCTCCAATAGTCGGTCAGGCGGTCGGGCAGTCGAAGCTGTAGAGATACTTCTTGACCTCGGCGCTGCCGAGGTTCTTCGCGGTGGCGACGAGTGCACCGGTAGTCACCTTCTTGGTGACCTCCTTGTCCTGGAGGGCGTTGATGGCCTGCCGGGCAGCCTCGATCCCCTCGTCGTAGGGCTTCAGGACGACCTGCGCGGCCACCTCGCCGTTGCGGATCTGCTCCACGCCCGGCGGGTTGGCGTTGAAGCCCACGATCGTCACCTTGTCGCTCGCACCGGCGGACTTCAGCGCGGAGACCGCTCCTTCGGTGTTGAAGGCGGCCGTCGAGAAGATGCCGGCCAGGTCCGTGTTGGAGGCAAGTGTCGCCGACACCACAGAGGCGGCCTTCTGCACACTGTTGTCGGTGTATTGCTGCCCCAGGTACTTCACACCCGTGACTGCTTTGATCGCATCGGCGAACCCCCGTTCGCGTTGGTCGGTGGTCGTCACCCCTGCGGTGAGGTTCACAGTCAGCACACTTCCGGCCCTCCCACCGAGCAAGTCTGCCATCGTCTTGGCCGCGACCTTGCCCGCTTCGACGTTGTCACTGGTGACCTCGGCCTCCGCGATAGACGGGTCGTCCAGTGTGGTGTCGACGAGGACGACCTTGATACCTCGGTCGACAGCTCTCTTGAGCGGGGCGTAGAGCGCCTTGGAATCGGTCGGGGCGATGATGATCGCGTCCGGGCTCTTGGCGATCACCGCTTCCAGAAGAGGGATCTGGTCGGTCGGCGAGAACGACTTGGGAGCCTGTACCTCGACCCGGGCGCCGCTGTCGTCGGCCACCGATTTCACCCCGCAGGCGACCGAGCCGTAGTACGCGTCGTTGGCCACGCCGGGGATCAGTGCGATGTCGTACCCGCCGTCCGCACTCGCACTGTCGTTGGATCCACAGGCGGCCAGCGACATAGTCGCAGTCAGCGCCGCGAGCGACAATGCCGCGGCCCTTCGGTTGATCTGCATGGGATGTCCTTTCCTGGCGCCCGACACGACGGAGCCATGAGGATGGTTTCTGTTTCCGGGCGAGGCGACGGTGCCCGATTTCGCCAGTCGTCGTCGGGCGGAGGACGGCGACGTCATAAGGACTAGGTGCCGGGACGGCGCCGTCGGCGCCACTGGTCAAGGTAGACGGCAACGACGAGCACGACTCCGACGGCGGTGTCACGCCAGAACGAGTTGAGACCGGCGATGACCAGACCGTTGGCGAGTACCGCGGGAATCAGGACGCCGACGACGGTGCCGAACACGGTGCCGATGCCGCCGAAGAGACTCGTCCCGCCGATGACGACGGCGGCGATCACGCTGAGATTGTCGGTGGCATGGCCGGCGAGCGTGGTGGAGCCGTACTGGGAGTAGCTCATGATGCCCGCGAGACCCGCGAGTGAGCCGGCGATCGAGTACACGGAGATGAGGTGCCGGTCGACCCGGATTCCCACCCGCCGGGCAGCCTCGGCATTCGATCCGATCGTGTACGTCCTGCGCCCGAAACGTGTGAAGGCCAGCACCAGTCCGCCCACCAGCGAGACCAGGAGCGCGACAACGACCAGCCAGGGAACACCGGCGAGGCGACCGACGCCGAGCGTGTCGACAAGCTCCGGCGGGACGTCCTTGGCGTCGTTGCCGTTGGAGATCACCTGGGCCAGGCCCTGCGCTGCGCCGTACGATCCCAGCGTCGCGATCAGCGCAGGCACCCGGAGTTTGGTGACAACGATCCCGTTGATCACACCCCATGCGGCGCCGGCGGCGACGGAGACCAGAATCCCGATGATTGAGGCACCCCACCCCTCCGGCCCGAGCGCGATCATCACCTTGGCGGACACCACACCGGAGAAGACCAGGACAGAACCGACCGACAGGTCGACGCCGCCGGTGATCAACACGAACGTGGCGCCCACGGCCATCACCAGGAGGAGGGACGCGCCGATGAAGATGTTCCAGATGTTGTAGGAATTGAAGAACGCGCGCGCGTCGATCGCCGCGAAGATCACGACCATCGCGGCCAGGACCATCGTGATGTCGGCCTTGGGACCGGTGAGCACCCGCCACAGCGAGCTGCGGCTGCTCTGCCGGCGCTGTTCCTGCCCCTTGGGCGCAGTATCCACGGCGGTCATGCGGCGTCCTCCTGCTCGAAAGCCCCCGTCATGGCCCCCACGATCTGCTCCTCTGTCGTGTTCCGCCCATCCAGCCGTGCGACCCTGCGCCCCAGGCGCAACACCTCGACCCGGTCAGCGACGGCCAGGACGTCGGGAACGCTGTGGCTGATCAACAGGACGGACCTTCCCGAGTCCCGGACCACACGGATGAGGTCGAGTACTGCCCTCGTCTGCGGCACACCCAGCGCCGCGGTCGGCTCGTCCATGATCACCAGCCGATCGCCCCAGGTAACCGCACGCGCCACCGCCACGCTTTGCCGCTGTCCTCCGGACAGGGCCGCCACGGGAGCACGAAGGTCCTTGATCGCCACGTTCAGGTCCGTCAGGAGACGACGCGCCTCGGCCAGCATCGACCGGCTGTCGAGGACTCCCAACCGCCCGAGCACGCCGGAGCGAAGTCGTTCACGCCCGAGGAAGAGATTCGCTGGGGTGTCCAACTCCGGAGCGAGCGCCAGGTCCTGGTACACGGTCTCGATACCCAGCGCCTGGACCTCGCGCGGGTCCAGCCCGCCGATGTCCTGCCCGTCGAACGTGATCGACCCGCCATCGGGCGCGTAGACCCCGCAGATCGTCTTGACCAGCGAGCTCTTCCCCGCACCGTTGTCGCTCATCAGGGCGACCACTTC